>NZ_JBSFGF010000033.1:0-85482 GCF_053596455.1 Nonomuraea sp. NPDC001699
TCACCGCCACCAGCCTGAACGGCACATGGACACCACAGGCCGCCACCGAGGGCAACCCCTTCGCCGGCAAGGCCAACAGCGGCGCCACCTGGACCGACGACATCAGCCACGGCGAACTGATCCGCACGAGCGCCGACCAGACCTTCACCGTGGACCCCTGCAACCTCCAACTCCTCTACCAGGGACGCAGCCCCAGCTCCGGCGGCGACTACGGCCTCCTGCCCTACCGACCGGGTCTGCTGACACTCCGGCACTGACGGCCTGAGGGGGGCGGGAACGGCCGTCCCCAGGTTCTCTGGAAACCGTCGTGGGCGGGCTCGGCACAAGGCCGGGCCCGCCCACGTCAGCTACGGCCGGCCGGTTCGCCCGCCTGCGGCGGGCGGCCGGCACAGGGCGTCACTCCCATCGTTCGCCGGCGTACGACCACGGCGACAGGTCCCCGCAACCGAGGGCCGACTTGTGGCAGACGTCGTGCCAGTCCGGGTGCTGTTCGCAGTGACCCCAGTGCGACTGCTCCTCGTGGCAGACGTCGTGCCAGTCCGGGTGCTGCTCGCAGTGGCCCCAATACGGATGTGCCTTGTGGCAGTCCCCCGGGTGGGACGGGGTGGGCGTCGGTGTCGGCGTGGGCGTGGGCGTCGGAGTGACGACCGGCGTGGGGGTCGGTGTCGGGGTGGGCGTCGGAGTGACGACCGGCGTCGGAGTCGGAGTCGGAGTCGGTGTCGGGGTCGGTGTCGGGGTCGGTGTCGGGGTCGGTGTCGGGGTCGGGGTGGGTGGGCGGTTGTAGACGGTGCAGCTGACGGCCGCGTCGCTCGGCACCTCGACCGTGAACCCGAGCCCGCCGCTGTTGGTCACCGGCACCTCGGCGCCGGTGTCGATCAGGCGGCAGACGGCGTTGCGCCCGTCCTGGGTGACCAGGGTGTGGCCGGGGTGCTGGGCTTCGGTGACGGTGACGTCGGCCGACGGGGTCTGGCTGAAGGTGAGGTCGAAGTTGACCGATCCCGTGCCGTCGTCGGTCGTCGACTCGGTGGCGGGCAGCCCGCCGATGCCCGGCGTGGTGGTCTCGGCGCCGAACTCCCAGCCGGGGCCGGCCGGGGTGGCGCCGGTGACGTCCTCGCCGGTGTTGCCGGACGGGACGATCTGCTTGACCACCGACAGTGACCCCCGGCACTGGGCCTGGACGATCTCGCGCAGCGCCTGTCCGGCGGCGGCGTAGTCGCTGGTCTGGAAGTAGTCGGCGGCGGCCGCGTTGGAGCCGTCGAAGGCGGTGGTGCCGGAGATGGCGCGCAGGTTGAGCGCGGTCAGGCCGGTCACGCCGTTGCCGACGCCGACGGCCAGGACGCGGGTGCCCTCGGCCTTGACCGCGTTGGCGGAGAAGATCCCGGCCTCCACCTCGGCGATGCGGGTGTTGCTGCCGTCGCCGAGCAGGGTGTCGTAGTAGGTGGGGTTGCCGTCGGTGAGCACCACCAGCAGGTCGTAGCGCGGCGCGGCCTCGGCGACCGCCCACAGGCCGCGGTCCCAGTTGGTGCCGCTGCCGAGCTGCCAGTCGGCGTACTGGTTCTTGAACGCCTCGGCGCCCGCCTCGGTGGACACCGGCATGAGGTCGGGGTTGTTCGTGGTGCCGGCGCTGGGCGAGTTGCGGTCGAAGGTGAACAGCGCCATCCGGGACGGGGTGCCGGTCAGGGCGTCGGTGAAGGTGTCGGCGGCCGACTTCAGGTCGGGCAGCGCGCTGCCCACCGAGGCCGACAGGTCGAGCAGCAGCGCGACGTCGAGGCCGCAGGTGAGATCGGGCCGGGGGTTGTCCCGTGACTGCTGCCAGATCCCGGTCGAGGCGGTGGCGTCGCCGCGAGTGTTGTTGATCATGAAGTCGCGGGTGGAGGTGTACGTGGTGTCGCTCTCCAGCGCGGGGGTCTGGAAGACGTACGGCGTGGCGACGGAGTTGGACCCGCTGCCGCGGCCGGTCCGCAGCTCGGGGTTGGTGTACCAGCCGTCGGGGGCGGAGATCTGCCTGACGTAGAAGCGCGCGCCCTCGTTGGCGCCGCCCGGCGCCGTGTCGGGGACGACGAAGCTGCAGTCGCCGTCGCCGTCCGACACGCACACGCCCCAGTCGCCGTCGACCGGGGTGGTGGCGTCGGGGCCGGTGAACAGGCCGAGCTCGACACCGGCCAGCGGGCCCACCGTGGTGTCGCCGGTCCGGTCGCCGCCGGTTCGCACCGTCACCACCGACGTGTCCGGCGACGGCTCGGGCACGACCAGCGGGGACGACGGGACCGCGAGCAGCCCGGCACACAACACCTTCGCCATCCTGACGGCGACTACGCGAACACTCTTCATCTTCCCCCCTGAGCAAATCAACCACTACGGACTGTAACCAGAGGGAGATCAAGGAACGCTCCCGCCGTTTCCGGCGACACGGACAATGCCGACCGCACCTTGGGCCGCGCTTGACGCAGGCCGGGCGCGCCGTCAGCCCGTCGTGCGCTCGGTGATCCAGCGGGCGGCGAGCAGGCCGGAGACGGCGGTGAGGACGGCGCCGGCGACGACCGTGGCGCCGAGGCCGAGCGCGTCGGCCAGGACGCCGGCGACGAGGGCTCCGGCGGCGTAGCCGATGTCGCGCCAGAAGCGGTAGGCGCCCAGGGCGTTGGCACGCCAGGCGGGGTGGGCGTGGTCGGAGACGGAGGCGATCAGGGCGGGGTAGACCATGGCGGTCCCCAGCCCGAGGGCGACGGCGGACAGGACCCCGGCGAGCAGGGGGACGTCCAGCAGGACGAGGGCGAGCAGCAGGCCGGCGGCCTGGACGAACATGCCGGTGACGATGAGCGGTTTGCGGCCGAGGCGGTCGGCGAGGTGACCGGCCGGGATCTGGCCGATGCCCCACAGGAGCGGGTACAGCCCCTTGATCAGCCCGACGGCGGCCAGCCCCAGGCCGTGGTCGGTGAACAGCAGCGGGAAGACCCCCCAGGTGAGGCCGTCGTTGAGGTTGTTGACGAGGCCGGCCTGGCTGACGCCGCGCAGCGAGCGGTCACGCCAGGAGGTGCGGGCGAACACGGCGGCCGGTCCCGGGGTCTCATCGGCGGCCAGGGGCCGGGGATGCCGGTCGAGTTCGAGGGCCACGTGGGCGGCGGTGTCGCGGACCACCAGGGCCAGCGCCAGGCCGGCCGCGACGAAGACGACGCCGACGAGTTCGGGGACGGGACGCAGGCCGTAACCGGTCGCGAGGTAGCCGGTGAGCAGGGCGGTGGCGCCGACGGCGGTGTACCCGGCGGCCTCGTTCAGGCCGGTGGCGAGACCGCGCCGGGCGGGCCCGACCAGGTCGATCTTCATGTTGACCGTCATCGACCAGGTCAGCCCCTGGTTGAGGCCGAGCAGGACGTTGGCGGCCACGATCCACCCCCAGGAGGGCGCCCAGGCCAGGACGAACGGGACGGGGACGCCGATCAGCCAGCCGGCCACGAGGAGCTGCTTGCGGCGGAACCGGGCCGTCAGGGCGCCGGCGGCCAGGTTGGTGAACGCCTTGGTGAGGCCGAAGGCGACGATGAAGGAGAAGACGGCGAGGTCGCTGGTCAGGCCGAAGGTGTGGGCGCCGATCAGCGGCACGGTGGTGCGTTCGAGGCCGACCAGGCCGCCGACGGCGACGTTGACGACGACCAGCAGGGAGAACTGGACGGCGTTCGCCCGGAGCCCGAGACGTACGGGCGGGCGGCCGGTCGCGGCGGGCGCGGGATTGGTCTTCACGGGCGGAGGTCCTTCGCACCTGGAACGAGGTCGCGCCAGAGGGCGGCGGGGGCATTCGTCCAGGTCACCATACCCCCATAGGTATGCTGGGCGATACCCGGAGGGGTATTTGACATCCGCTTCACCCACAACCTACTGTCGGGTACAAGATACCCGGGGGGGTATGGACAGCCACCGCCCCCACCGGTCGCGTTCCTCACGAAGGGATTGCCGTGTTCTTCACCCAGTACTACCTGGACTGCCTCTCGCAGGCGTCGTACATGATCGCCGACGAGGGCACCGGCCACGCGGTGGTCGTCGACCCCCGGCGGGACGTCTCCGAGTACCTGGCCGACGCCCGCGCGCACGGCTTCACCGTCGTCGGCGTCGTCAACACCCACTTCCACGCCGACTTCGTCGCCGGGCACCTGGAGATGGCCGACAGCACCGGCGCCTGGATCGGCTACGGCCGGCGCGCCGAGACCGAGTACCCGATCCGCAAGCTCGGCGAGGGCGAGCGCATCTCCCTGGGCGACGTCACCCTGGAGATCATGGAGACGCCCGGCCACACGCCGGAGTCGATCAGCGTCCTGGTCTACGAACGTGCCGGGGACCGCGTCCCGTACGGGGTGCTGACCGGCGACGCGCTGTTCATCGGGGACGTCGGCCGCCCCGACCTGCTCGCCTCCGTCGGCGTCACCCCCGAGGAGCTGGGCGCGATGTTGTACGACAGCGTGCAGAACAAGCTCATGGGCCTGGCCGACGAGGTGCGGGTCTTCCCCGCGCACGGCGCCGGCTCGGCCTGCGGCAAGAACCTCTCGACCGAGAAGCAGTCGACCATCGGCGAGCAGCGGGCCACCAACTACGCGTGCGCGCCGATGGACCGGGAGTCGTTCGTCGCGCTCGTCACCGCCGGGCAGCCGGCCGCGCCCGGCTACTTCGCCTACGACGCCGACCTCAACCGCAAGGAGCGCGCCCGCTACGACGCCTCTGCCGCCCCCAGGCCGCTGACCCTCGACGAGTTCACCGGGCTGCGCGCCGCCGGCACGGTGGTGGTGGACGCCCGCGACCCGCAGGACTTCGCCGCCGGCCACCTGCGCGGCGCCGTGAACGTGCCCGCCGACGGGCGCTTCGCCGAGCAGGCGGGGACCGTGCTCGACCCGGCCGGCGAGCTGGTCGTCATGGCGCCGCAGAACCGGGAGGAGGAGGTCGTCACCCGGCTGGCCCGGATCGGCTTCGACCGGGTCGCGGGCTACCTGCGCAACCCCGACAACGCCCTGGTCGAGCTCGCGGACGAGGTCGCCCCGGCCAGCCGCCTGACCGCCGCGCAGCTGCGCGCCGCCCTCGCCGGCGACGCCCCTCCCGTCGTCGTGGACGTCCGCACCTCCGGCGAGCGCGAGGCGAACGGCTTCATCGACGCCGCCGTGCACATCCCGCTGAGCGAACTGCCCGCCCGCAGCCGCGAGCTGCCCGCCGACCGGCCCGTCGTCCTGCACTGCGCGGGCGGTCACCGCTCGTCCATCGCGGCGAGCCTGCTGCGGCACCGCGGCTTCCAGGACGTCTCCGACGTCCTGGGCGGCTACGCCGCGTGGGCCCTGTCGGCCGGCGTCTGACCCCATTTGCTGACGCACGTCCCCTCTATACCCCCCTTGGTATTCGAACCCGAAGGAAAGTCTCATGAGCACCGCCCCCACCTCCTCCCTCACCCCCGCCGTGCTGCGGCGGCTCGTCGCGGAAGGGCGGGCGCCGCGCCTGCTCGACGTGCGCACGCCCGGCGAGTTCCGTACGTCGCACATCGCGGGCTCGTACAACGTGCCGCTGAACACCCTGCGCGAGCACCGGGCCGAACTCCTGAGCCACCTCGACGAGGACGTCGTGCTCGTCTGCCGCTCGGGAGCGCGGGCCGCCCAGGCCGGGCAGGCCCTCGCCGAGGCCGGGCTGGCGAACCTGCGCGTCCTGGAGGGCGGGATCGTCGGGTGGGAGACCGCCGGCGCGCCCCTTGATCGGGGGCCCGAGCGGTGGGACATCGAGCGTCAGGTCCGGCTGGTGGCCGGTTCGATCGTGCTGACCACCGGTCTGGCCGGGATCTTCGTGCCCGGCGCGCATCTGATCGGCACCGCGATCGGCGCCGGCCTGGTGTACGCGGCCGTCAGCAACTCCTGTGCCATGGGCGTCATGCTGTCCCGGCTGCCCTACAACCGCGGGCCGCGCCCGGACATCCGCACGGTGATCGCGCAGCTGCGGAAGACCCCGTGACCGTCCTGATCGTCGCGGCGTCCCTGCTCGTCGGCGTCAGCCTCGGCGTGCTGGGCGGCGGCGGGTCGATCCTGACCGTGCCGATCCTGGTCTACCTGGCCGGTCAGGACACCAAGGAGGCGATCGCCACCTCGCTGTTCGTGGTCGGCGTCACCAGTCTGGCCGCGCTGGTCCCGCACGCGCGGGCACGACGGATCCGCTGGCGCACCGGCCTGCTCTTCGGCGCGTTCAGCATGGCCGGCGCGTACGGCGGCGGACGCCTCGCCGCGTACGTCCCCGGCACGGCGCTGCTCGTCGCCTTCGCCCTGATGATGCTGGCCACGGCGGTCGCGATGCTGCGCAGGCCCCGGCACGCCGGGAGGCAGGCGCGGCCCGCCCAGGGCGAGCTGCCGCTGAAGCACATCGCGGCGGAAGGGCTCGTCGTCGGCGCCGTGACGGGGCTGGTCGGCTCCGGCGGCGGGTTCCTCGTCGTCCCGGCCCTGGCCCTGCTCGGCGGGCTGCCGATGGGCGTCGCGGTCGGCACGTCGCTGCTCGTCATCGCGATGAAGTCGTTCGCCGGGCTCGCCGGGCACCTGGCGGGCGTGGCGATCGACTGGCGGCTCGCCCTGACCGTCACGGCGGCCGCGGTGCTCGGCAGCCTGGTGGGCGGCCGGCTCGCGGGCCGCATCCCGCAGGACGCGCTGCGCACGGCGTTCGGCTGGTTCGTCGTCGTCATGGGCGTGTTCGTGCTGGTGCAGCAGGTCGACACCGCCGTCTGGAGCCATCCGGTCACGTGGGCGGGGCTCGCGGCCGTGCCGGCCGCCGCGCTCGTCGCCCGGCGGTGGCGCGCCTCAAACACCAGGTGACAGGTCAGGAGGCGGCGGCTCGTCGCGCACCTGGGCGGCCGTGACCGCGACGGTGGTGACGATGTCGGCCACGGTGGCGCCCCTGGACAGGTCGTTGACCGGCCTGCGCAGCCCCTGGAGCACCGGCCCCACCGCGACCGCCCCCGCGCTGCGCTGGACGGCCTTGTACAGGTTGTTGCCGGTGTTCAGGTCGGGCACCACGAAGACCGTGGCGTGTCCGGCCACCTGGCTGCCGGGCATCTTGGCCCGCGCGACGGCGGGGTCCACCGCGGCGTCGTACTGGATCGGCCCCTCCACCTGGAGGTCGGGACGGCGCTCACGGACCAGCTCGGTGGCGGCGCGCACCTTGTCGACCTCCGCCCCCGCCCCCGAGGCGCCCGTCGAGTACGACAACATCGCGATCCTCGGCTCGACCCCGAACATCGCCGCGGTGCGGGCCGAGGCGATCGCGATGTCGGCGAGCTGCCCGGCGGTGGGGTCGGGGTTGACGGCGCAGTCGCCGTACACCAGGACCCGGTCGGCCAGGCACATGAAGAACACGCTGGAGACCAGCCCCAGCCGCAGGATCTCGAACGCCGGCCTGATCGTGTGCGCCGTGGTGTGCGTCGCGCCGGAGACCATGCCGTCGGCCAGGCCGGTGTGGACCATCAGCGTGCCGAGGTAGGAGACGTCGGTGACGGTGTCGCGGGCCAGCTCGACGGTCATCCCCTTGTGCGCCCTGGCCTCGGCGTAGGCGTGGGCGAACCGCTCGCGCAGCTCGGGGTCGAACGGGCTGAGCACCCTGGCCGCGTCCAGGTCGAGGCCGAGCTGGGCGGCCTGGACCCTGATGCGGGCGGCGTCGCCGAGCAGGGTGAGGTCGGCCACGTCGCGGCGCAGCAGGATGTCGGCCGCGCGCAGGATGCGCGGCTCCTCGCCCTCGGGCAGCACGATGTGCCGGCGCCGGGCGCGCGCCCGGTCCAGCAGCTCGTACTCGAACATCAACGGCGTGACGACGTCGGTCTTGGCGATGTCCAGCCGGTCCAGCAGCAGCCGGCCGTCCACGTGCTCGGCGAACAGGCGCAGCGCCGTGTCGATCTTCCCGCCCGCCTCGGGCGTGAACCGCCCCTCCACGGCCGAGAGCCGGGTCGCGGTGTCGAAGGTGTCGTGACCGGTGGCGATCACCGGCAGCGGGATCGTCATGCCGCGCAGCAGCCGTTCCACGGAGGCGGGCAGGTCCGTGCCGCCGGTCAGCACCACCGCCGACAGGGACGGGAAGCCCGGCGCCTTGTGCGCGGCGATCAGGCCGGGCAGCAGCGCGGCTGCCCGATCGGACGGGATGATCACCGCCGCGCCCTCGGTGAGGCGCTCCAGGATGCCCGGCAGCGACATCGCGCCCACCATCAGCGCGCTCGCCTCCCGGCCGAGCCCGTCGCGCTCGCCGAGGAAGAACCGGCCTTCGCAGGCGTCCAGCAGGTCGGCCACCGTGGGCGCGCGCAGCGAAGGCGCCTCCGGCAGCACGAACACCGGCGTCGCGTGGCTGGGCGCGAGCGGCCCGCCGGCCGACCGGGTGACCACGACCGCGAGCTCCTGGGCGTGATGGTGGGCCAGCTCCCTGGACGACACCTCGACCGCCGCGGCGATCCTGGCGGCCGTCCGGCCCCGTCCGCTCACCACGTTGATCACGGGGGTGCCCAGGTCGGCGGCCAGACGGGCGTTGAACCCGAACTCCGTCGGCGCCCCCACGTCGGTGTAGTCGGTGCCGACCACCACGACCGCGTCGCACCGCCGGGCCAGCGCGCGGAAGCGGGCCACGACGTCCCCGGCCGCGCGCTCGACGTCGGCGTGCACCTCGTCGTAGGTGACACCCGCGCACGCCGCGTAGGGCAGGGCGAGCTGGAACCGGCTGCGGATGGTGTTGATCAGGCCGTCCTCGCGGCCGGCCCGTACCACCGGCCGGAACACGCCCACGGTCCCCACCTGCCGGGACAGCAGCTCCACCAGCCCCAGGGCGACGGTCCCCTTGTTGCTCCCCGCCTCGCCCGCGGCGACATACACAGCACGTGTCATGACACTCATTCTCGATGTCCTGGTACGTCGGAAACGCCACGGGCCCACCCCGTCGAGGGATGGGCCCGTGGCCGGAGGCCGGTCACCTGAGCCAGGCGTTGCGGCGGACGATCGGCAGGTTGCCGAGTCCGAGGGTGGTGCCGGCGCCGGTCAGGGCCAGGCCGATGAGGACGATGGCGTAGATGATGTGCTCGTCCAGGAAGGGGTTGGTGGCCAGGGGCAGTTCGGCGGCCCACATCATGGCGAGCAGGAGGGTGCCGGTGACGGCGGCGACGCGGGTTCCGACGCCCAGCACCAGGGCCGCGCCGATGCCCAGCAGGCCGGCCATGAACAGCCAGTCCACCCACGCCTGGCCGGCCAGGCCGGCGAACAGGCCGCCGAGCGCGTTCTCGCCGGTGCCCTTGAGGAAGCCGGTCGTGGGGCTGCCGCCCGCCAGCCACGCCTTGTTCGCCGGGGTGGCGAACCCCCAGCCGAACGTCTTGTCCAGGAACGCCCACAGGAAGACCCAGCCGATCGCGATCCGGGCCAGCGCCCAGACGTAGTCGACCGGGGTGCGCTCCGCCTTGGCGGCGGCGACGTCCGTCATAGGGCGGTGAATGGTGGTGGCCATGGCGGGCCTTCCTTTCGGTGGGGGGTGTGTCCTTGTTCGCACTTCCATTCCACTGGTTCCGCCGGCCCGCGATCAGTGTCGTACGCCCCTCGCTCGAAGGACCTTGGTCCTCTCATTCCAGGACGTCGGACAGCGGGCGCCGGGGCGTGCCCTTGCCCTCGTGGGTGACGCCGAGCCTCATGAGCATCTGCGGGTACTCCCCCGAGAACAGCTCCAGCCGCAGGAACTCGCGCAACAGGTCCAGCTCGAGGGCCTGGGTGTGGAAGGCGGCGCTCACCCCGTGCGCCGAGGCGTGCAACAACATCCGTTGCAGCGCCTGCCCGGTGGCCAGCCACTCCTTGCGGCCGTCCTCCCGCGTCGTGATCACGGCCACCACCCCGGTGGCCGTCTCCTCCTGACCGCCCGGCGCGCCCCAGCCGTGCCGCCACGAGTAGTGACGCTGAGGGAACTCCGCCTCCGTCGGCGCCGCCTCCCGCGGATAGCTCCCGGCGGGCACGCCGTCGGCACGCGTGCTGCCCGGCGGCCTGGCCCACCCGACGATCTCCAGGCTGAACCGCTGATCGGCGGCCTGAACGCCCTGCGCCGCCCGCGTGAGCGCCGCCAGCACCTCCACCGCCTCCCCGGACCGGACCGGCGTCAGCTTCACGCCCTCACCCAGCGCCCCCGCCACCAGCGACTCCACCAGCCGGTCGGGAACCGGGACGTCGGCGAACCCCGCCCGATGCGTGTGACGGCGCTCGATCTCACCGCCCAGCGACCGCGTCTCCTCGTCGGGCTCGCACTCCTGCCCCGGCCTGATCGTCGCCAGCAGCCCCGGCCGATCGGGATCGGGAAGAACCCGCACCACCGGCTCGAAGCCCGCGCACCGCATCGCCGTGCGCATCGTGAACAGCGCCGCACCACAACTGATCACCAGTTCCCGGCCGGACACGTCACCGGCCGAGAGCTTCCGGGAGGTGTCGGCCTTCAGCCCGATCTCCTCGTCGGAGACCGAGAAGACCCACGGCTGGGTGTTGTGCACGGAAGGAGCCCAACGCCCGGCCTCGACCGCCGCGTCCATGGCCTGCCTCGGCGAGCGCGCGCTCATGGTCCACCTCCAGAAGACGATGAGCACAGCGCATCACATCGGCGACCCTCAGTGAAGCAGCCCCGCCCGATCAAAGGACCAACGGCCCTGTCTTGGGGGTCGGGCAGCTGGGTAGCGTCACCGACATGGCCGCCCTTGACCTGCACCGGCTCCCAGCCGCGGTCCGCGACACCGACCGGGACGGGCGCGTCCGCGCGGGGTCGCCGTGAACCCGTGGACGCTCACGTACGAGGGCTTCGCCCCGGCCTCGGTCAGGCTGCGCGAGGCGCTGTGCACCCTCGGCAACGGCCGCTTCGCCACGCGCGGCGCCACGCCCGACGGCCGCATCCGCACGCCCGGCACCTACCACGCGGGCTGCTACGACCGGCTGGCGTCCGAGGTGGGCGGCCGGACGGTCATCAACGAGGACCTGGTCAACCTGCCCGACTGGCTGCCGCTCACCTTCGCCACGCCCGGCCAGGACTGGTTCGGCCCGGAGCTGGCCGAGCTGCTGGACTACACCCAGGAGCTCGACCTGCGCCACGGGGTGCTGCTGCGGGAGCTGCGCTGGCGGGACGGGCAGGGCCGGGTCACCCGGGTGCGGCAACGCCGCCTGGTCTCCATGGCCGACCCCGCCCTGGCCGCCCTGGAGACGACCTTCACGGCGGAGAACTGGTCGGGGCCGCTGCGCGTCCGCGCCGGGCTGGACGGGCGGGTCGCCAACGACGGCGTCGAACGCTACCGCGACCTGCGCGGCGACCACCTGACGGACCACGCCACGGGCCGCCACGACGAGCTGACCTGGCTGACCGCGACGACCCGCTCCTCCCGCGTCACCGTCGCGCTCGCCGCCCGCGCCGACGGCCCCGCCCCCGGCTCGGGCTCCGTCTCCATGGCGTCCGACCACGTCGCCGCCGAGTACGTGCTGGCGGCCGTCGAGGGCGTGCCGGTGACGTTCACGAAGGTCGTCGCCCTGCTGACCTCGCGCGACCCCGCCGTGCACGACCCGCTGTCGGCCGCCCTGCGGCGCGCGGGGACGGCGCCGGGCTTCGCCGAGCTGCTGGCGGCGCACGCCGCGGCCTGGGAGCGGCTGTGGGAACGGGCCGAGCTGAACGTGGACGGGCCGGAGCTGTCGCAGATCGTCCACCTGCACATCTTCCACCTGCTCCAGACCCTGTCCCCGCACACGGCCGACCTCGACGCCGGGGTGCCCGCGCGGGGCCTGCACGGCGAGGCGTACCGGGGGCACGTGTTCTGGGACGAGCTGTTCGTCCTGCCCTGGCTCAACCTGCGCTTTCCCGAGATCTCCCGCGGCCTGCTGCGCTACCGGTGGCGCCGCCTGCCCGAGGCCCACGCGGCGGCCCGGTCGGCCGGGTACGACGGCGCGATGTTCCCCTGGCAGAGCGGCAGCGACGGCAGCGAGGAGACCCAGACCTTCCACCTCAATCCCGACTCCGGACGCTGGCTGCCGGACGTCTCCCACCTCCAGCGCCACGTCGGCCTCGCCGTCGCCTACAACGTGTGGCAGTACCGCCTGGCCACCGGCTCCCTGCCGTCGTGGTGCGCCGACCTGATGATCGCCATCGCGCGGTTCTTCGCCTCGCTGGCCGTGCTCGACCCCGGCTCCGGCCGGTACGAGATCCGCGGCGTCATGGGCCCCGACGAGTACCACACCGCCTACCCCGGCGCCGCCGGACCCGGCCTGGCCAACAACGCCTACACCAACGTCATGACCGTGTGGCTGCTGCGGCACGCCCTCCAGTCGGGCGCTGTGGACGGGCCGGAGGCGGCGCGGTGGGAGGACATCACCCGCCGCATGCGGGTCGACTTCCACGAGGGCGTCATCAGCCAGTTCACCGGTTACGCCGAGCTGGCCGAGCTCGACTGGCAGCGGTACGAGGGCGTGCGCCGCCTCGACCGCGCGCTCGAAGCGGACGGCGACGACGTCAACCGCTACAAGGCGTCCAAGCAGGCCGACACGCTGATGTTGTTCTACCTGCTCGACGCCGGCGAACTGCTGGCGATCCTGGACCGGCTCGGCTATCCGGCCGACCCCGGCCTGATCCCGCGCACGATCGAGTACTACCTCGACCGCACCAGCCACGGCTCCACCCTCAGCGCCGTCGTGCACGCCTGGGTGCTGTCGCGCTGCGACCGGGCGCGCTCCTGGCAGTTCTTCGCCGAGGCGCTGGTCGGCGACGTGCACGACGTCCAGGGCGGCACCACGGCGGAGGGCATCCACCTGGGCGCCATGGCCGGGACCGTGGACATGCTGCAACGCTGTTACCTGGGCCTGGAGCCGAGGCCCGAGGGCCTGCTGCTCAACCCGCTGGTGCCCGCACGGCTGGGCACGCTGTCGCTGCCGGTCCTGTTCCGCGGGCGCCGGATCACCGTCGAGGCCGACCACGACGGCACGCGGGTGGACGGCGTCCCCGTGCCGGGCGGCGTCGGCCTCGTCCTCACGGAGAAGGAGATGATCATGACGAACAGTGGTGACTTCGGACGCAGGGTGACCCACCACCGCGACCGGCTCGGTCTCACGATCGACCAGCTCGCCGAGCGGGCCGACATGTCCCCGGGCTATGTCACGTACCTGGAGGGCCATCTCGGCGTCCCCGACAGGAACACGGTGACCCGCCTGGCCACGGCCCTGGAGACGACCCCGCAGGACCTGCTCGGCGGTGGCCGTGACCGTCCGCCGGGCCCCGGCGCCGGGCCGGAGGAGCCGGTCATGGACGTCCTCGACCCCGAGGAGTGCCTGCGCCTGGTCGCGCCGGGCGGCATCGGGCGGGTCGCGTTCAACGGCTCCCACGGGCCCACGGTGCTGCCCGTCAACTACCGGCTGCACGAGGGCGCCGTGCTGTTCCGGACCGCCCGCGGCGGCCCCATGGACCAGGACCTGCGCACCGGCCTGGAGGGCGTGGACATCATGATCGGCTTCCAGGTGGACCGGATCGACGAGGTGCGCAAGGAGGGCTGGAGCGTCCTGATCCAGGGCCCGGCCCACCACGTGCCCGAGGACGAGGTCGCCAAGCTGGCCGAGGCGGGCGTCACGCCCTGGGCGGGCGGGGAGCGCCATCTGTTCATCCGGATCGTCCCGCACCAGGTCACGGGCCGCCGCGTGCACGGCCTGTAGCGACGGCCCGTAGCGACGGCCTGTGGCGACGGCGTCAGACGGTCGCGGCGGGCCGCAGCAGCGCCTGTTGCAGCGTCCTGCCGAGGTCCGCGTCCGTGATCATGCCGGTGACGAGGCCGTCCTCGACGACCACGGCACGCAGGCCGCCCGTCCGCGAGGGGCGCTCCAGCAGGGCGGTGGCGTCGTCGTCCGGCGACAGGACGCGTGGCGGCGTCTGGGTCGCGACCAGCGCCTCCACCCTGGTCTCCCCCCTGCGTTCGGCGGGCACGGCGAGCAGGGACTCCAGCGACACCGCGCCGAGCGGGGCCCCGTCGAACCCCACGACGGGGAAGACGGACTGGTGGGAGCCGAGCACCACCGCGTCGACCAGCCCCTGCACGGTCAGCCAGGCGGGCGCCAGGTCCGGCGTGGCCGTCATGACGTCCCGTACCGACACTCCGCCGAGGCCGCGCCGGGCCGCCCTGCTCATGATCTCGCCGCGGGCGGCTCCCGCGATGTACCAGCCGGTGATCACCAGCCACATCCCGCCCAGCGGGCTCCACACCCAGATCACCGCGAACCCGGCGAAGGTCAGGGTGAGACCGATGCCGTAACCGGCCCTCGCGGCACCGACGTCGGCGCGGTGGCGATCCCCGTATCGGCTCCACAACAGCCCGTGCAGCACCCGCCCGCCGTCGAGCGGGCTGCCCGGCAGCAGGTTGAACACACCCAGGATCAGGTTCATCATGGCGAGCCAGGCCGCGGCGGCCCTGGGCACGCCCGGCGGCAGCACCGCCGCGGCGGCGTAGGCCAGGCCGCCGAGGAGCAGGCTCGCGACGGGGCCCGCGGCCGCCGTCGCCACCTCGCTCGCGGGCGTCCTCGCCTCCTCGCGGAACTCCGTGACGCCTCCCAGCGCCCAGAGCGTGACGCACTCCACCTCCATGCCGCACCGCTTGGCCGTCAGCGCGTGCGCCAGTTCGTGCGCGAGCAGCGACGCCATGAGCAGCAGCCCGATGACGACCCCGGCCACCCAGTACGCCGCCCTTCCCGCACCCGGGGCGGCGGCGGCCAGGACTCCGGAGCCCAGGGCCACCACCACGAGCGCGACGATGCCCAACGCGGACCAGTGAGCGCCGACGGGGATTCCCGCCACCCGTCCGAAGCGCAGGGTTTGCCTCATACTTCCAGCTTGCACGCTTCTCCACCCTCCTGACCAGCGACGTTCCGCCCGAGCCCCTCCGGCACGCCCCTCAGGGACGGACCACCGCGACGGGACAGCGGGCATGGTGCAGCACTCCCCTGCTGACCGAGCCGAGGAGCAGCGACCCGAACGTGCCCCGCCCATGTGAGCCGACCACGACCAGGTCGCACGGGACGCCGGTGAGCGCCTCGACCGGATGCGCGCTCTGGACGTCCTCGATCACGTTCACGTCGGGACATCTCTCCCTCCAGCCGGCGGTCCGGCCGCGGACCGTCTCGTGCTGGGCGGCCCGGACCTCGTCCAGGTCGTAGGCGATCTCGGGGGCGAAGGCGTGCACGGGCAGTTGCCAGGCGTGGACCAGGCGCAGCGTGGCGCCGCGCAACCTGGCCTGCTCGAAGGCGTAGCCGATCGCCGGTTCGCAAGTGCCGGAGCCGTCGACGCCGACCGCGATCTCACCGACCGGCTCCCGGCCCTCGGCGCGCACCACCACGACCGGGCAGGCGGCGTGCCCGGCCACGTGCACGGTCACCGACCCGAGCAGGGCTCCGGCGAACCCGCCCAGCCCCCGGTTGCCGATGACCAGCTCGTCGGCCTGCCGCGCCTGCTCCTGGAGCACGGCGGCGGGCGTCCCCTCGACGACCTCGGCGCGCGTCCTGAGCGACGGCTGACGGGCGCGCGCGACCGCCTCCGCGGCCTCCAGCACCCTGGACGCCGCCACCAGCAGGTAGTTGCCCTGGCCGTAGTCGGGGAACCTGGTGACGGCGTACGGCTGCCGGTCCAGGGCGTGCACGATCCGCAGTTCGGCGCCCGTGCGGGCCGCGTCGTCGGCGGCCCATTCGACCGCCGCGGCGCCGGGGGCCGAACCGTCGGCCCCCACCACGATCAGACCGGTCACAACGCCTCCTCCTCCGCGTGCGGCCGCACCACCGCCACCGGGCAGGCCGCGTGGTGCAGCACGCCGTGGCTGACGGAGCCGAGCACCGCGGAGGAGAAGCCGCCCCGTCCGCGCGAGCCGACCACGACGAGGTCCGCGGCGGCGGCGGCCTCGGCGAGCGCGGCCACGGGATGGCTCCGCACCTGCTCGTCGGTGATCTCGACGTCGGGGTTCTCGTTCCTCCAGGGGATCACCCGCGCGCGGGCCGACCTCGACTCCTCCTGGAAGGAGTCGGCCAGCAGATGGCTGTAGGCCGCCCAGTACGGCGACACCGCGGGCGTCTGCCAGGCGTAGACCACGTGCAGGCGGGCGCGGCGCGCACGGGCCTGCTCGACGGCGTACGCCATGGCCTGGCGCGACCCCGCCGAGCCGTCGTCACCGGCCACCACCAGGTCGTGCCGGACGGCGACGACCCCGCGGACGACCACGACGGTGCCCGCGGCATGCCCGGCCACGGCCCTGCCGACCGATCCGAGCACCATGCCGGCGAACCCGCCCATGCCCCTGCTGCCCAGCACCAGGCTGTCGGCGTCGGCCGATTCGCGGATCAGCACGTCGATCACGTTGCCCGTCAGCATCTCGGCGCGGACCTCGACGTCCCCGCTGATCGCGCGGGCCCGGTCGGCGGCGGCCTCCAGCGCGCCCGCGCAGTACCGGGCGTCGTCCACGCCGAGCACCCACTGTTCACAGACGTGCACGACACGTAGCGGGAGCCCTCTGCGCTGGGCGTCGCCGGCGGCCCATTCCACCGCGGCGGTCGATGACGCGGAGCCGTCCACCGCGGCCACGATCCGTCCGCGCATCATCCCTCCTTCGCCGTCAATATCCGCATTCCCTCCTATAAGGGACGGAAAGCAGCAAAAACCTCAAAAGACGTCAAGTTTCGGGAGGAACCGCATGACGGGCAAGCAGGTTAGGCCAAGAGTTTCCTCCCCTGTGGGGCTCATCGCGCGGGCCCCGGGAAGGCTCATCGGCGCAGGTACCCGGACGAATCACCTCCCGGAGGCGGCATTGATCGACGAACGCGCCGGCCGGCCCGTGCTCGTCGGCTACGACGACTCGATCGAGAGCCGGCACGCGTTGCACTGGGCGGTCGCCGACGCGCGGCTGCGCGGGCTGCCCGTCCTCGTCTGCCACGCCCTGCACTGGCCCTACGCCCCCAGGCCCGTCGCCCAGGAGATCATGGAGCACATCGAGCCGATGGCCCTCGGCGTCGTGGACGAAGGCGTCCGGCGGGCCAGGGAGCTGGCCCCGGAGCTGGACATCCAGCCGCTGCTGGGGCGGGGCACCCCCTCGGCGGTGCTGCTGGAGGCCGCGCGGGACGCCGAGCTGACCGTGCTCGGATCCCGCGGGCAGGGCGGGTTCGAGGGCCTTCAGGTGGGGTCGGCCGCCGTCCAGGTGCCCGCGCACAGCGTCACACCGGTCGTGGTCGTACGGCCGCCCCTCCAGCCGCCCACCCGGCAGGACGTCAGGATCGTGGTCGGCCTCGACGGCTCACCCGCCAGCCTGGCGGCCTTCGACCTCGCCCTGGACGAGGCCGCCCTGCGCGAGGGCACCGTCACCGCCCTGTGCTGCTGGGCGGACTGCGGGTCGTCGTCCTGGCAGGAGCCGCTGCCCTTCGTGGACTCGCACGCGCTGCGCAGAGGCGCGGAGAACCGCTTCCGCGAGGTCGTCTCCCACCTGGCCCGCAGGCGCACCGAGGTGACGGTGGTCACCGAGTTCCTGACCGAACGCCCCCAGCGCGTCCTGGTCGACGCCTCCAAGGACGCCACGCTCCTCGTGCTCGGCAACCGGGGCAACGAGGCCCCTCCCTGCCTGCTGCTCGGAGCGGTGACCCAGGCCGCGCTGCTGGAGGCCAGGTGCCCGGTCGCGGTGACCCCCGGGGCCGTCCTGAGCCCGCGGCTGCCGCCGGGATGACACGAGAGGAGACGGACGAGATGGCCGGACGGATCGTCGCGGGGGTGGACGGGTCGCCGCCTTCGCTGGCGGCGGTCGAGTGGGCCGCCGCGGACGCCCGCAGACGCTCACTGGACCTGCGCCTGGTGCACGTGTGCGAGCAGTGGTCGCGGGACGCCGGGATCGTCGAGTACTGCGCCGGGATGCTGGAGGCGGCGGCCGACCGGGCGCGCGGCCTGGCGCCCGGCATCGGGATCGGCACCGAGATGCTGCCCGGCCCGGTGGTGGCCGACCTGGTACGGGAGTCGGCCGAGGCCGACAGCCTGGTGGTGGGCAGCAGGGGGGTGGGCAGCTTCGCCGGCATGGTGCTCGGCTCGACGAGCCTGGCGCTGGCCGGGCACGCCGCGCGGCCGGTCGTCGTCGTCCGCGAGGCCGCCACCGTGCGGCACGGCAGAGTCGTGGTCGGGTACGACGGGCCGCACTCCCGCCCGGCCATGGAGTACGCCGTGACGCAGGCGCGTGCCCAGGACGCCGAGCTCCTGGTGCTCTTCGCCTGGCAGCCGCCGATCCTGTCGTCGTACGCGGCCGCCTACAACATGCTGAACGAGGACTTCCAGGACCGGGCCCGGGTCGCCGCCCAGGAGACGGCTCCCTGGCGGGAGGCCCACCCGGACGTGCGGATCGTCGACGACCAGCGCTGCGACCATCCCGTGGCCGCGCTCAGGAACGCCTCCTCCTCGGCCGACCTGGTCGTGGTGGGCTCGCGCGGGCTGGGCAGGTTCGCCTCGGCGCTGCTGGGGTCGGTCAGCCACGGCGTGCTGCACCACGCGGTGTGCCCGGTGGCCGTGGTGCCGTCGCCGTCCGGCTGACTCACGGCCGGGGGTGGTCCCCCGGCACGACGGCGACGGGGCAGGGCGCGTGCTGCGGGAGGGAACTCGTGGTGCCGAGGTGCGCGGCCCGCGGCCGGCCCACGACGACGAGGGTGGCCCGCTCGTGGGCCTCGCCCGGCTCAATGCGGACGTCCGGGTGGCGGGCCGGCCACTCCCCCAGGTCGGCGGAGGCCACCAGGGACAGCCCGCGCAGGGCCGCCTCGGCGAACGCGAACTCGACGACCGGCGCCTCGGGCTCCCGCTCGGCCAGGACGACCGGGCCCGGCCGGGTGGCCTTGGGCAGCGGTCCCGGGCCGCGTACGACGATCACCGGGCACTCGGCGTGGGCGGCGGCGTACCCGGCCACCGAGCCGACCACTGCCCTGGGCAGCGCGCTCAGCCCCCGGGAGCCGACCACGAGGAGCGCGGCCCGGCCGGAGAGCTCCACCAGGCGCTGGGCGGCCGGGCCCTCGTACAGGTCGGTCTCCACGCGGATGCCCGAGCTGGTGGAGCGGGCGCACTCGGCGCCGTGCCACAGGACGTGCTCGGCCGCCTTGCGCAGGTGGGCCTTGGCCTCCTCGTCCGCGTCGCCGTACGGCCACTGCCAGGCGTGGACGACGGTCAGCGGCAGGTTCCTGAGCTCGGCCTCGTCCAGCGCCCAGTCCAGGGCCTGCACGGAGAAGTCCGAGCCGTCGTAGCCGAGCACGATGCGATCCAAGTCCGTGGTCCCTTCAGTCGTCCCCAGGGCTCATCTCCCCGCGAGCCGACCGGCCACGCTGGAGCGGCCCTGTTTGACGGGACCTTGGTCCTCCTTTTCCGGCCGCGCGGGTCCGGCGCCGCTCGCGGGCGGCCGTGCTGAAACGGTGGGCCCTGCGGTGCGTGCGATGGGCGGCGGTACGCCCGCCACCGGCGAGGGCCTGCGGCGCGGCCCGGTAGAAGCGGCGCTTGCCGAACTCGATGAGGGCCAGATAGGCGGCCACCATCAGGCCCAGCGCGACGAAGAAGGGGCCGGGCAGCGGCTGGAAGCCCAGGACGGCGGCGAGCGGGGTGGCCGGGATGACCGCGCCGAGGGCCACGACGCCGAGGGCCGCCATCAGCAGGGGGACGCTCGGACGGCTGCGGAAGAACGGCACGCGCCTGGTCCGGATCGCGAAGACCACCAGCACCTGGGTCGCCAGGGACTCGACGAACCAGCCGGTGCGGAACAGCGACGGCCCGGCGTGGAAGACGCCGAGCATGACCGCGAAGGTGACGAAGTCGAACACCGAGCTGATCGGGCCGAAGAACAGCATGAACCGCCGGATCAACGACACGTCCCAGCGGGACGGGCGCCGCAACTGCTCGGGGTCGACGTTGTCGGTGGGGATGGCGAGCTGGCTGGAGTCGTAGAGCAGGTTGTTGAGCAGGATCTGGGAGGGCAGCATCGGCAGGAACGGCAGGAACGCCGAGGCAGCGGCGGCGGAGAACATGTTGCCGAAGTTGCTGGAAGTGCCCATCAGGACGTACTTCATGGTGTTGGCGAAGATCTGCCGACCCTGGGTGACGCCGTCGGCCAGGATGTCGAGGTTCTTCTCCAGCAGCAGCACGTCGGCGGCGTCCTTGGCGACGTCGGTGGCCGCGTCGACGGAGATGCCCACGTCGGCGGCGTGCAGCGCGAGGGCGTCGTTGACGCCGTCGCCGAGGAAGGCCACGTCCAGGCCGTTGCGCCGCTGGACGCGCACGATCCGCGCCTTGTGCTCGGGGCTGACGCGGGCGAACACGACGGCCTGTTCGATGAGCGCGGCCAGCCGGACGTCGTCGGCGGCCTCGACGTCCTGCCCGGTCAGCACCCGGCCGCCGGGCAGGCCGAGGTCGGCGCACAGCTTGGCCGCGACCGCGGGGTTGTCGCCGGTGAGGACCTTGACGGTGATGCCGAGCCCGGCCAGGCGTTCCAGCGCCCGCGAGGCGCCGGCCTTGGGCGGGTCGAGGAAGACCAGCAGGCCGCGGAAGGTCAGGTCGTGCTCGTCGGCCGGGGTGAGGGTCGCCTGGCGGGCGGCGGCGCCGGACAGCCGCCGGGTGGCGACCGCGACCACGCGGTTGCCCGCGGCGAACTCGGCCTCCAGCACGGCCCCGGCCCGGTCGCCGACGGCGGCGCAGCGCGCCAGCACGGCCTCCGGGGCGCCCTTGGTGATGATCATCCGGCCGTCGTCGTCCTCGACCAGGACCGAGGCCGCCCGCCGTTCGTGGTCGAAGGGCACGACGGCCAGGCGACGGCCGGCCGGCCCGGGTCGGAGGACGGCGGCGGGCGCCTCCCACAGGGCGACGTCCAGGGGGTTGCCGCTCGCCGTCCGGCCCGTCTCACCGTCCTGGCCGTCGAGGACGGCCTCGTTGCACAGCAGGCCCAGCTCCAGCACCTGGTCGTCGGGCCGGCCGTCCGGCCCGAGCGAGCGCATGAAGCTGATCCGGCCCTCGGTCAGGGTTCCGGTCTTGTCGGTGAACAGCACGTCGATGTCGCCCAGGTCCTCGATGCAGACCAGCCGTTTGACCAGCACCCGGTGCTGAGCCAGCCGGTGGGTGCCGGCGGCCAGGCTGGTCGAGACGACGGCGGGCAGGAGCTGGGGGGAGATGCCGACGGCGATCGCCAGCGAGAACAGCAGCGCGTCCAGCACCGGGCGGTGCAGGACGAGGTTGATGACGAAGATCCCGGCGGTGAGCGCGGCGGCGACGCGGACCAGCAGCATGGAGAACTTGCGCAGCCCGATCTGGAACTCGGTGTCCGGATGGCGTTCGCCGAGCTGGAGCGCGATGCGCCCGAACTCGGTCCGTCCGGCGGTGGCCACCACCACGCCGGTGCCGGACCCGGCGTGCACGACGGTGCCCATCAGCGCGCAAGCGGACAGCTCGGCCAGCGGCGTGCCCGGACCGACGGGCCGGACGGCCTTGGCCACGGGCAGCGACTCGCCCGTCAGCACCGACTCCTCGCACTCCAGCCCCGCCGTCGAGACCAGCCGCAGATCGGCCGGGACGATGTCCCCCAGCCGCAGCGTGACGACGTCGCCCGGGACCAGCGTGACCACGTCCACCAGCCGGGGACGGCCGTCCCGCAGGGCAAGGCAGCGGTGCCGGATCTGGGTGTGCAGCGCCTCGGCCGCCTTCTCCGCCCGGTACTCGTTGAAGAAGCCCAGCCCGACCGAGACCGCCAGGATCACGCCGATGATCAGCGCGTCCGACGACTCGCCGAGGAAGAACGACGCGGCGGCGGTGACGGCCAGCAGGATCAGCAGGGGCGAGCGCAGCTGGCGGGCCAGCACCGCGACGCGCCTGGCCCGGTGGGTGCGCAGGGAGTTGGGGCCCACCACCGCCAGGCGGCGCTCCGCCTCGGCCTGGGTCAGGCCGCCGGTCGTGCCGTCCAGCCGGGCCACGACCTCCTCGACCGGGAGCCCGGCCGCGGCCGCGACGTCCAGCGCGTCCTTCCCGTTCATGTTCCGGTCTTCCCGCTCGTCTCCCCCTGGTTCTGGGTTACCAGGCCCTCGCCCAAGACAACGGCAAACCCGTCCAACGCCGACGCCAACGCGGCGCCTCCCCGCCGGACCGGCACGTTTACGGCCCTGACCAGGGCGAAGACTAGATCCTGAGACACCTTGCAGCGACTCCGCCGACCCGTAGGCCACGGCGGGCAGGAAGGACACCCACGTGACGCCCTCGTCCTCTGGCCTGTCGTCGGCGGAGGCGGCCGTCCGCCTGGAACGCGACGGCCCCAACCTGCTGCCGCGCAAACCGCCCACCCCCTTGTGGCGGCGCGTCGTCACGCAGCTCAGGGATCCGCTCATCATCGTGCTGCTGGTCGCGGCGGCGCTGACGATCAGCACCGGCGACTGGACCGACGCCGCGGTGATCGCGCTGGTGATCGTGGTCAACACCGCCGTCGGCGTGACGCAGGAGGTGCGCGCCGACCACGCCATCACGGACCTGGCCGAGCTCGCCACCCCCGAGGCGCGCGTCGTACGGGACGGCCACCAGCGGCAGATCCCCGCGGGCGACGTCGTGGTGGGAGATCTTCTGGTGCTCGCCGAGGGCGACATCGTCCCGGCCGACGCCGAGGTGGTGGAGTCGGCGGCGCTGCTGGTCGACGAGTCGGCCCTGACAGGCGAGTCGGTCCCGGTGGACAAGATCGCCGGCGCGGCGGTCTCCTCGGGAACCGTCGTGGCCCGCGGCAGGGGCCGGGCGGTGGTCACCGCGATCGGCGCGGCGAGCGCCGGCGGCCGCATCGCGGCGCTCATGGTCAAGGGGGCCGGCCTCACGCCGCTGCAACGCCGCCTGGCCGGGGTCGGACGGCTGCTGGCCGGGGTGGCGGTGCTGCTGTCGGCGCTGGTGCTGGTCCTGGGCCTGGTACGCGGCCAGCCGGTCGAGCTGATGGTGGTGACCGCGATCAGCCTGGTGGTCGCCGCCGTGCCCGAGTCGCTGCCCGCGGTGGTGACCCTGAGCCTGGCCCTGGGCGCCCGCCGGATGGCGGCCCGCGACGCGCTCGTCCGCAACCTGCCCGCCGTCGAGACGCTGGGCTCGGTGACCGTGCTCGCCACCGACAAGACGGGCACCCTCACCGAGGGCCGGATGGTCGCCCGGCACGTGTGGACCCCGGCGGCGGAGGCCGCCGTCACCGGTTCCGGCTACGCGCCCGACGGCGAACTCGTCACCGACCGGGACCCCGGCGCCTTCGCCGAGCTGCTGAGCGCCGCGGCGCTGTGCAACGACGCGCGCCTGCGCCCACCCCAGGAGGCGGGCGAGGAGTGGACGGCGCTGGGCGACCCCACCGAGGCCGCGCTGCTGGCCGCCGCCGCCCGGCTCGGCCTCGACCGCGAGCGCCTCCAGGAACGTCTCCCCAGAGTCGCCGAGCTGCCCTTCGACAGCGACCGCAAGCGGATGAGCACGGCGCACCTGTTGCCGCACGGAGGCGTCCGCCTGATCTGCAAGGGCGCCCCGGAAGCGCTGCTGCGCCCGGACGTGCTGACCGACGATCCGGCGTCACGGGCGAGCGCCGCCGAACGCGCCGACCGGTACGCCCGGGACGGCTACCGCGTGCTGGCGGTCGCGAGCGCCGACCTGGACGCCCTCCCCCACCCCGTCCGGGAGGAGGGGCTGTCACTGCTCGGGCTGGTCGCGATCCTGGACCCGCCGCGCCCCGCCGCGGCGGCGGCCGTGGCCGACTGCGAACGGGCCGGCATCAGGCCCGTCCTCATCACCGGCGACCATCCCGGCACCGCCCGCGCCGTCGCCGTCGACCTGGGCATCATCGGCCCCGCCGAGCGGGTGGTCGACTGCCGCGAGCCCGGCGCGCTCGCCGCGGGCCCGGCCGGCGTCTACGCGCGGGCCACTCCCGAGCAGAAGCTCGACATCATCGAGGGCCTGCGCGGCCGGGGCGAGGTCCTGGCGATGACCGGCGACGGCGTCAACGACGGCCCGGCGCTGCGCCGCGCCGACATCGGGGTGGCCATGGGCAAACGTGGCACCGAGGTCGCCCGGCAGGCCGCCGACCTCGTGCTCGCCGACGACAACCTGGACACCGTCGTCGCGGCCGTCGAGGAGGGCCGCCGGGTCTACGCCAACATCCGCCGTTTCCTGGTCTACGGCCTGTCGGGCGGCACGGCCGAGATCGCGGTGATGGTGCTGGGCCCGTTCGTGGGGCTACCGCTCCCGCTGCTGCCCGCCCAGATCCTCTGGATCAACCTGCTCACCCACGGCCTGCCCGGCGTGGCGCTGGGCGGGGAGCCGACCGTGCCGGGAACCATGTCGCAGCCGCCCAGGCCACCCGGTCAGAGCATCATGGGGGCGGGCCTGTGGCAGCGGGTCGTGCGCATCGCCGTCGTGCTCACCGCCGTCACGCTGGGCGTGGCCGTCTGGGGGTCGCTGACCGGGCGGCACTGGCAGAGCATGGCCTTCTTCGCGCTCGGCGCCACCCAGCTCGGCGTGGCGCTGGGCACCCGGACCCGGCCCGGCACGCTGGCCAACCCGATGCTGCTGCTCGCCGTGGCGGGCGCGCTCGTCCTGCAACTGGCCGGGATCTACCTGCCGCCGCTGCGCGAGCTGCTCGGCACCCGGCCGCTGCCGCCGGGTGACCTGCTGATCGTCCTCGCGCTGTCCACGCTCGGGTACGCCGCCGCCCGCCTGGACCGCATCCTGCACCCGTCCCCGACGCCCGGGGCGGCGCCGCACCGGTGACCCGGCGCCCGGCGGCTGGTCAGGAGGCCGGGACCCGGACGGACGCGGCCAGGCTCTCGCCCCACTGCCTGGCCCGCTCCAGCTCCCCCGGCACCAGCGGCCCCTGCGTGCCGGCCACGTAGAAGCCGCGCGGCGGCACGACGAGCCGGACCCCGAGGCGGCGCAGCCGCTTGGCCACCGCCCGGCCCGCCGAGCCCGGCAGTCGGGGTCTGGCCACGCGGGTGTCGAACGCCGCCGAGCAGAGCCCGGCCGACGACGTGCTCAGCGTGGCCAGCCACTCCCGCACGCCCCTGCCGCGCGACACCAGCGGCCCGCCCGCCTGCTGGGCGGCCGAGTCGCGGGTGGAGGCGCGGCTCATGGAGAAGGCGTGCGTCGGCCCGCCCACCACCAGCAGCGCGACCTCGCCGCCCACGTGCCCGGGGGCCGAGCCGACCTCCGCCACCTCGGCCCGCATCCGGGTGGCCAGCCCCTCGGCCACGGCCTGGGCGATCCGCTCGGTGTTGCCGTACATGGACTCGTAGACGACCAGGGCCTTCATCTCACGCCTCCCGCCAGCTCTTCGACGACCGGCACGATTCCCGCCGTTCCGGCAGGATCGGTTCGAGGTGGAACATCCCGGTCATCACCTCGGTCGGCTCGTGCGGCGGCTCGATCCGTCCGGCGACCGCGGCCAGGACGTCCCGGGCGGTGATCAGGCCGACCAGGCCGTCGTCGGACAGCACGGGCACCGCGTCCACGTCGGCGTCGAGCATGACGGCCGCGACCCTGCCCAGCGGCGTGCCCGGCCCGACCCTGGGCGTACGGACGCCGCCCAGCAGCTCCCGCACCTCACGCCCGGCCTGCTCCTGCGGCCCGCCGGACCAGGACGCGGCCAGTTGCTCACGCGTCAGGATGCCCAGCAGGTGCCCTCCGTCGACGACCGGCAGGTGGTGCACGCCGGCCCGGCGCATCAGCTCCCACGCCATCAGCGGGGACTCCTGGGGTTCGACGGCCACCAGGACGCGGCTCATGACCTGTCCCGCCGTCGTCAGGCTGTTCATGCCCGGTCTTCCTGGCGAGGGCGGACCACCGCGACCGGGCAGGTCACGTGGTGCAGCACGCCGTGGCCGACCGAGCCGAGCACGGCGGAGGCGAACCCGCCCCGGCCGCGCGAGCCCACCACGACCAGGTCGGCCGTCGCGGCCGCGTCCATCAGGGCCGAGACCGGGTGCGCGCACGGCTGCTCGTCGGTGATCATCAGGTCGGGGTTGGCCTGCCGCCAGGGCGTCACGCGCTCGCGCGCCGCCGCCTGCTCCTCGCGCACCACGTCCTCGACCAGGCCGCTGTAGGCGACGGCGTACGGCGAGAACACCGGCAGTTGCCAGGCCGAGACCACATGGAGCCGCGCGTGGCGGGCCCTGGCCTGCTCGACGGCGTACTCCATGGCCGCCCGCGAGTCGTCCGAGCCGTCGTGGCCCACCACCACCGTGCCGTGCCCGGACGCCCCGGCCGCCCCGGACGCCTCGGCCGTGCGGACGACGACGACCGGCCCCGCCGCGTGCCCGGCCACCGCCAGGCTCACCGAACCGACCATCATCCCGGCGAACCCGCCGAGCCCCCGGCTGCCCAGAACCAGGGCGTCGGCCGCCGCCGACTCGCGGATCAGCTCCTCGACCACGTTCCCGGACAGCACCTCCGTCGTCACCTTGACGCCGTCCGCCACCGCGCGGGCCCGGCCGGCGGCCTCCTCCAGCGCGCGGGCGCAGTGCCCGGCGTCCCCCTCGTGCAACCATTGCGGGCCCACGTGCACGAGCCGCAGGTCCAGGCCCCGCCGCCGCGCGTCGGCGGCCGCCCATTCCACCGCTTCGGTCGCCGGGACGGACCCGTCCACACCTACGACGACGTGAGTGCTCATCACGCATCTCCTTCACCGGTCGAAGCTCTCACCGCCACCCTCGTACGGGCGGCGGCGCGGCGCCGGAGGAGGAAGTCCCGGACGGCAGGGCCATTGGTCCTTCGGCCGCGCGCCCGTCGTCAGGACGAGGCCAGCCGCGCGAACGTCTGGTGGGCGATCTCCCACTCCTCGTCGGTGGGGATGACCAGGACGGGCACCTCGGCGCCGGGGACGGACACCGCGCGCTCACCGGCCGAGCCCGCCGCGTTGAGCGCGGGGTCCACGGTGATGCCGAGCCGGTCGAGCCCGGCCAGGGAGGCGGCCCGGGTGGCGGCGTCGTGCTCGCCGACGCCGCCGGTGAACACGATCGCGTCCACCCGGCAGCCGAGCAGGGCGTGGTAGGCGCCGACGTACTTGCGGATCCGCCGGGCGTAGATCTCCAGGGCCAGCCGGGACTCGTCGTCGTCGCGGGCGCGCACCTCGCGCATGTCGCCGGACCCGGTGAGCGCGAGCAGGCCGCCCCGGTGGCTGAGCGCGTGCTCCACCTGCTGGGCGTCCAGGCCGCCGGTACGGGCGAGGTAGGCGGCCAGGGCCGGGTCCACGTCGCCGGATCGGGTGCCCATGACCAGCCCTTCCAGCGGCGTCATGCCCATGGACGTGTCGACGCTGCGCCCGCCGGAGACGGCGGTGACGCTGGCGCCGTTGCCCAGGTGGAGCACGATCAGGTTGAGGCCGGCGAGGTCGCGGCCCAGCACGGCGGCGGCGCGGCGGGAGACGTACGCGCACGAGGTGCCGTGGAAGCCGAAACGCCGCACGCCCTGCTCACGCCACTCACGCGGCACCGCGTACGTGTACGCCTCGGGCGGCAGCGTCCGGTGGAACGCGGTGTCGAACACGGCCACCTGCGGCACGTCGGGGAACACCTTGAGCGCCAGCCGGATGCCGGTCAGGTTGATCGGATTGTGAAGGGGGGCGAGCGGGGCCAGTTCCTCGATGGCGGCGATGACCTCGTCGTCGATGCGCGTGGCCGCGGCGAACCGGGTGCCGCCGTGCACCACCCGGTGCCCGACCGCGGTCGGAGCCAGGTCGGGGCCCGCGGCGGCGAACGCCTCCAGCATCGCCTCCAGCCCCTCGGCGTGGCCGGGGAAGGAACGCTCCAGGACGTACGGCGGGCCTTGCCCGTTGCGGTGCGTGAGCCGTCCGCGTTCCTCCCCGACTCGCTCGACCAGCCCTCTGGCGGCGCGCGAACGGGTGTGCGGGTCCACGAGTTCGTACTTGATGGAGGAGGATCCCGTGTTCAGCACGAGAATGGGGTCGGCCATGTCCCCGAGCCTATTTCCGGCCGACTCCGGCGAGGGACTCGGTGGCGTGCTCGGGACAGGGGTCGCCGCCGTACGGCCGCCAGTCGCCCAGCGGCACCAGCCCGGGGTCGAGGAGGGTGAACCCGTCGAAGAAGGCCCGGATCTCGGCCTCCGTGCGCGCACGCACCGGGTTGGCCGTCCGCGCGTGGACGGCCTTCCCCGCTTCCTGGGCGGGCTCCGGGACGGTGTCCGCGCAGACATGGCTGATCGCCAGATGGCTGCCGGACGCGTGGGCAGCCGCGTCTTGAACGCCTCGGCCGCCTGCCGGTCCACCGGATGGTTGTCCGTGCACGCGTGCACGGCTGATTCCCGGTGCGCACGGCGCCAGAACGAGGCCGGATTCCGGTCATAGGAGGAATAGCTGTCATTTCAACTATTTCCGGAAGAGCCGAACCCAAGTCCATGATCACACGGACGCGGTCCGTCCGGCGAGAAGGGAGCACGCCGGGCCGCCCGCGAGAGGCCGGTGAACTTAGTGTGACCATTCGATGAACGGCCTTTCGGTGCTGGTCAGGCCGTCTTTTCCGAGCCCGCCCGACCGGGCTCCCGCCTTGGGAACGTTCCGAATTCTCCGGCGGAAAAGCGGAGCGATCTTGTCTATTGACCCGGGTGATCGCGCATGTAAGGCTTCGCTCCGAATGATCAAGCGCGGCCCCGCGGAACTGCCATGAAAGGCCAGGGCTTAATGGCGCATTTATCCTCTTTCCGGACCGTCAAGAACGCCTTCCTCCATCTCGAAGTCGAGGACTCCGAGGCCGCCTCGCTGGCCTCCTGGACCGGCCACGTCCGCTACACCCCCAAGTACGGGGCGCGGAAGACCACCGCGGAAACCTGGGGGCTCGAACTGGCTCCCCTGTCCTCCCTGACGGCGGGCGTCAACTCGGTCCGCGGGCGAGAGCGTGAGCGCTTCTCGCTGGCCGGCGGAGAGGTCGTCGTCTACGACTGCGAGGACCCGTCCGACGCCAGGTGGGCGGCCTGGCTCGGCCCGTGGCACATGGCCCACGGGCTCTTCTACGCCCCCGAGTGGGAGTCGGCCGACATCGTCGACATGTTCAGCCGCGTGGCGTGGCACGACACCCCCGAGGGCATGACGACCGACGGAGGCCGGCGTTTCGACGTCTCCATGGAGCTCTACGCGATCTCGATCGCGGGCGTCGGGACCATGACGGTCGAGCCGAAGCAGGCGGGGATCAACCGGATCCCCAAGTGGCGGGGCTTCGGCGCGCCCTCGGGTGAGCTGTGGCGGCTGCCCGCGCCTCCCACGGACCAGGCGACGCCGTTCCTGCTGGTCACCGACACCGCGATCGTCACCCTGCACCCCTGGAACGCCCCGAGCTACAACAAGGCCGGGCTGGCCGCCCGCGCCGCGGCGGGCACCCCCGAGACCGCCGCCGACTTCCTGAACAAGGTCAAGCGCGTCGAGTGGCGGGCCTGACGTGGAACCGATGACCGCAGTGGTCATCATCCTGGCCGTCCTGGTCGCCCTGCTGTTCGCGGCGGGCGCCGGACTCTACCGCCGGGTACGCGAACTCGAACTGGCCACCTACAACGGCGTCGGCGTACGCTTCGCCGCCGCGGGCCCCGAGGCCCGGGCGAACGCGCTGGCCGTCCCCGGTGCCACGACCATGGTGATCAAGGTCAACCGTCGCTGCCCCATCTGCGACGACGTCCTGCTTGCTGCCGCCGCGATGGCGGCCGGCCTTCCCTCGGACCTGTCGTTCACCGTGTTGTCCGACGACCCCGGGTTCGACAAGTCCCTTCCCGACTCCATCCGGGTCATCAAGGACCCGGCCATCTGGCGCGCGACGAGCGTGCCGTACGCCCCGGCCCTGCTCGTCGTGGACGAGAACGGCGTCGCGGTGTTCACGGCCCCGGTGGGGTCGGGAGAGGCGCTCACGGAGATCGTCGAGCGAGCGGTAGCGAACAAGAAGGAAGTGAAGCTGTGAAGGCAGAGAAGCGGACCTCGATACTCGACCAGATACCCAGTGCCGAGGAGATGCCCGAGCAGGCGTTGCCGACGCTCGTCGGCGCCAAGCGGGAAGGCTGGAGCAGGCGGCGCGTGCTCGGCCTGGCCACCGGTGCCGCGGTGGCGACGGGGCTGGGCGTTCTCGACCTGCTGCCCTGGTCGAAGCCGCGCGGCGCGACGGCCGCCGCCTACGCCGTGTGGGAGACCTGTCACGGCTTCGCCGACGCCGGTTCCGTCTGCGTGCCCTCGTCCGCGCTCTACTCGGGCAACTGCTCCGGCTCGTGGCACCGCAACGACGGCGCGTCCGGCACCTGCTACAACCTCCGGTACACCCACAACCCCTCCAGCTGTGACGGCAACAACGCCTGGAAGTGGTACGGCGGCGGTACCACCAGCACCCGCCGCATGTGCTCCGACGGCTGGTACGAGTACCACGACTGCGGCGGCGGCAACGTCTCCCGCTTCTCCATCTGCCGCACGGCCATCTGACCCGGGTCCATGAGCGACTCCGCCACCAGAACGTCCGTCCGCCTGCTGGTGCCCGGTCTGGCACTGATCGCGGCGGCGGAGGCCCTGGTGCTGTATTCGAGGGTTGCGGGCGGGGACACGAAGGGCTTCACCTGGCTGGTGGCCGCCCTCGTCGCCGGCTTCTCCCTCTCGGGCTCCGTTTGAAGCCTGAACAGCGCCTGGGTGCTGTCCTCGTCGGTCCGGCGGGGTGCTGATGTCGCCGGCTTCATCGCCGGATTGTTCGTGGGAGCGGGCGCCGTCACGTTCGTGCTGGTGGTCCTCGGCTCCGTGCTGCGGGCTCCGTTCCCGGCAGTGGCTCTGCAGATCCTGGTCGCCGTGACCGCGGTGATCTTCCTGCTGCGCGAGCTGGACGTGTTGTCCTTCCCCTTGCTCCAGAACGCGCGGCTCGTGCCGCAGTTCGTCACCAGAATTCCCTTCTGGGGTGCCGTGCAGTTCGGCGCCGAGATGGGCACGGGGATGCGCACGTACTCTCCGACGGGGCTGCCGCACATCATGGCGGTCGCGATCCTGTTCCTGGCGTCCTGGGAGGAGGCGCTCCTCGCGGGCGTCGGCTTCGCGGCGGCGCGGGCGATGATGCTCCTGACCTTCGCCCTGGCACGGGACAGGATGCAGGCGGACACGGCGTTCTTCTTCACGCTGCCGAAGATGAAGGTCCTGTTCGTCGTTCTCGCGCTGCCCGTGGTGGCGTTGCTGGTGATCGGGTGACCGGGTGATCGCCTTCGTCGCCCGTTATGGGTTGGGCGTCGTCCTGGCGCTGGCGGTGCTCGGGAAGGCGCGCGACTTCGGCGCCTTCCGGAGCAGCCTGGCGACCTTCGGGCTGCATGGACGGACCGCCCAGGTGGGCGCCTTCACGGTGGTGACCGTGGAGGCGCTCGCCGCGCTGGCCGCCTTCTCCTTCCTCGCCGACGACCTGGTCGTGGGCGTGACGGGGACCTGCCTGGGCCTGTCGTTCACGGCGGCCCAGACGTATCTCCTGGTCATGGGCGAGCAGGCGGCTCCCTGCCTGTGCTTCGGCTCGGCGGAGCGGGCCTCGGCCCGCACGTTCGGCAGGGCCGCCCTGGTCCTGCTGCTGGGGCTGGCACTGTGGGGTGCCGCGGTCTGAAGCGGAGGTGTGCGCTCATGAACCGGGCTCTCGGCGGGGCCTCGGCCGCCCTCATGATGATCGTCGGCGGGGTCGCCGCCTGTCAGGCGCGTTCCCCCGCCGAGCCGGACGCCGCGGTGATCGTGGCGTCACCGGCGTACGCCGTCGAGCCGCCCGCCCAGGCGCCGACGCTGCCCTCCAGCGGCCCGGTCGGCCGGGGCGCCTTGGTGTACACCGCCTGCCCGTCGCGGTGCCCCACCTTCCTGCTGCTCGCGGACGGCCGGCAGTACCTGCTGGGCGAGCGGACCGTCAGCCCGCCGGGCAACCTCACGCTCTCACCCGACGGCCGCTGGCTCGGACGGCCCGCCGACGGCGGGTACGAGGTCAGGGACCTGCTGGGCGGCGCGGTGCACAGACTCGAACCGCCGACCGGCGGCGACGCGGACAGCGCGTACAGCCCATGGGTCTGGTCCGCGGACTCCCGGCGGCTGATCGTCGGGTACCACGCCAGCGGGGACGTGCGTTCGTATCAGGCGCTGGAGTTCCCCGGCGGCCGCGCCGGCGAGCTGGACCTGCCGCGCGGGCAGGAGCCGGTCGGCCTGCTGCCCTCCGGCGAGCCGCTCCTCCTCGACGTCGCCCGTCACGACAGGCGGCCGCTCAAACGCGTCACGCTGACACAAGCGGACACCGGCCGCGCCCTCACCCTGACGTCCGGGGCTGGAGTGCTCGCCGACGCGGACCACGGGTTGACCGTCCAGGTGCGCGGCGAGCGCGTCTACACCCTGGAGTACTCCGGCGACCGGATCGCGGTCCTGGAGTTCGACGTCACGGGCAGGCAGGTGGGCCGTCTGCCGCTACCGTCCGGCCAGTTCCCGGTCGGACCGGTGGACGGCGGCTTCGCCGTCGTCCAGGTTCCCCAGGACCAGGCCCGTGGGCGGCAGAAGCTGGAGGTCGTCTCCCCTTCGGGCCGCCGTCCGCTGTTCGACGTCCCGGGCCTGGCGGCCGTCGTCCTGCCGGGAGGAGCCCGCCACTAGCCGGGCGGCTGCTCCCTACAATGGCCGGGTGAATCGGGATCGGGTCGTGAGCGGCACGTGCTGAGCGCGGCGGGGCTGGGCGCGGAGGAGGAAGCCGCCTACCGGCTGCTGGTCAGGACCACCGAGGTCGAGTCCGACGCCCTGGCCGAGGAGCTGGGCGTGGCGGTCGAGGTCGCGCGGCAGGCGCTCGGCTCGCTGCTGGCCAAGGGGCTGGCGCGGGCCGTGCCGGGAGATCCGGGCCGGTTCACGGCGGTCGCGCCCGACGTCGCGCTCGCGGCCCGGCTGCACCGGCGGCAGGCCGAGATCGACCGGGCGCGCCACGTCATGGAGCAGCTCACGGGAGAGTATCTCGCGCACGCGCGGCGCCGCGAGGCGGCGCAGCTCATCGAGGTGATCACCAGCCGTACGGCCCTGCGCGAGCAGCTCCGCCTGCTCCAGGACGGCGCCCGCCACGAGGTGCTCAGCCTCTGCCGGGCCGGGCACGTGGCGATGACCTCGCAGGAGAACACCGAGGAGCTGGCGGCGCTGCGGCGCGGCGTCGGCTTCCGCGTCATCTACGAAGGGGCGTTGCTGGAGGAACCCGGCATGCTGGTCAACCTCGCCGACGGCATCACGCTGGGCGAGCAGGCCCGCGCGCTGCCCGTCCTGCCGGTACGGATGATCATCGCGGACGGCGAGCTCGGGGTGCTCCCGCTCATCCAGCACACCGACGGCCTGACCCAGCTCACCGCCGCGCTGATCAGGCCCAGCAGCCTGCTCGACGCCCTCAAGGCCCTGTTCGAGAGCCTGTGGGAGCGGGCCACGCCGATCAGCCTCACCAACCCGGGCAGCCCGCTCGACGCCGACCATCTCTACCTGCTGTCGCTGCTGGTCGCCGGCGTTCCGGACAAGTCGATCGCCACCCAGCTCAAGATCTCGCAGCGTACGGTGCAACGCAGGATCGCCTACCTGATGGAGCGGGCGGGTGCGCAGACCCGGATGCAACTGGCCTGGCACGCCGCCCGCGAGAACTGGCTCTGACCGATCAGTAGGCCTTGATCACCGTCTGGCGGACCGAGTTGCCGGCCGAGTCGGTGGCGGTGACCCGCAGCGACGGGTGCTGACGCAGGACGACCGCGGTGTAGCGTCCGCCGCCGAGCGCGACCACCGGCTGCGCCCGCCACGTCGCGCCGTCGTCGTACGACAGCTCCAGCTTCAGGTCCTTCGCGCGCGCTCCGCTGACGCCCTCCTGATGCCGTACGGCGAAGCCCACCAGACCGGGGCGCTCCGGACGCACGTCGTAGTCGATCTGCAGCAGCGGCAGCACCCCGTCGCCCGGCTTGGAGCGGAACGTCCAGGCCGTCTCGGTCGCGGTCGCCGTGGTCCACTCCTCCGAGGTGCGCCTGGTGGACAGCTCCAGCCGGTAGGCGGCCTCCTGCGGCGCGGCGGGGAACGCGCCCCAGGCGGCGTCACCCTCCGCCACCAGCTTGCCGTCCCGGTAGAACCGGGCCGACGCGGTGTCGTTGTCGACACCCGCGCGGGAGACGTGCCCGGAGGAGTCCACGAACTCGGGGATCCGGATGTCCATCGTGTCGCCCTCGCGGGTGGAGGGCTTGAGCCAGGCGGGGATCGCCGGGCGGACCACCGGGGCGTGCCAGCTCTCGCCGGTCCGCGTGCCCGGCTGGTAGGTGCGCGGCTGCTCGGTCATGCCGTCGAGCAGCCGGCCCATGTCGTCCCAGACGTACTGGTGGTTGACGAGGTGCTGCCAGTAGGAGCCGTTGGCGCTGACGTACTCGGTGCGGCGCAGCGGGGTCTTGACGATCCGCTGGGTCTCCATCTGCTGGCCGAGCGAGTACGACTGCCAGGGCCGCCAGCCGAAGCGCTGCTCCTTGGCCCAGGCGAAGCCCCCGTTGTCGGCATATGTCGTGTCGACACGGGCGGTGTTTCGGTCGTTCACCTCATACACGATCTTGTCCGGCACGCGCCCCTCGGAGACCTGCATGACGTCGTAGAGGTAGGGCGAGTCCATCTGCCCGGTGACCTCCAGCTTGGCGTTGCCCTTCGTCATCCGCTCCAGCATCCGCCGGCCGTCGTCGTTCGCGACCACCAGCGCCGGGATCGGCAGGTCGGCGCCGAGCGGCCGCCACCCGTGCCCGAACGCGTCGTCGGGGGGCAGCACCAGAACCACGGCGGCCGCACCCGCCTTGATCGCGGCCCCGGACGGGTCGGCCCAGTCGATGTCCTCGCTGCGGATGACCGCGGCCTTGCCCTTGGACCCGGCCGCCCCGTCGGAGAGCCGCCACATGTGCCGCCCGTCCACGCCCGGCGACCTGCCCAGGAACCCCATCGGGAACGACTCCGCACCGGGCACCCGGGCGGTGAGCTTCGGCGCGACGAGCTGCCAGCGCGAGGCGAACTCGAACGACCCGTCACGTACCGGCTGGGTCGGCGAGACGTTGAGCCCCTCGATGACGTCGAAGTTCATGACGCCCTGGGAGATCTTGCGCGAGCCGAACGCGCGATAGGTGAAGTAGGTGTAGATGCCCACCTGCTCGGTGGGTTCCTTCGTCCTGATGGTCACCGGGGTGGTCTTGCGGAAGTCGAGCACCACGTCCAGGTCGCGGTCGACCTTGAGCTCGGGGATGACGACCATGCCGTCACGCGGGTGCATCCGGCCCCAGCCGCTGCCCAGGTTGAGCGACTGCGTCATGTACGTGCCCTCGGGCACCTCCACCGTCAGCCCGTCCTCGGGCAGCCAGGTGAAGACGTCGTCCAGCTGCGACGCGCCGAACATCGACAGCGTGTCGGCGCCGGTCCGGTCGCCCGCGGCGTCGATGGCGGTGAAGCGGACCTTGTGCTGCGGTCCCTTCCAGGTCAGCGCCAGCGTGGTGTGCACCTGCTCCGCGCCCCCGGTGGCGGCGGCGGTGGCGGTGACCAGCCCGCCGTACCGGCCGAAGGAGAGCGCCGCCAGGTTCACCGTGACCTTGACGTCGGCGGTGCCGCCCGCCGCGACCGTCACGGACCTGGCGCTGAGCTCGGCCCCTTCGAGGGTGGCGGCCAGCTCCAGCGTGACCGGCGCGGCCGTGCCGTTGGTGTACGTGATCGTGCCCCCGGCCGTGGCCGGGCCGTCGCCCTGCTGGTGCTTGCCGAGGTCGACCACGCCGGTCGCGGTCACGCCCTGGCGCACCGCGCGGGCCACGTCCAGGCGGCCGGCGCCGGCGTCGTCGATCGGCTGGCCCGCGATGGGCTTGGCCGAGCCGACCAGCGCATCCTTGATCTGCCTGGCCGTCCAGTCGGGGTGGCGTTGCTTGACGATCGCGGCGGCCCCGGCCACGTGCGGCGTGGCCATCGAGGTGCCGGAGGCGGCCGTGTAACGCTCGTCCACCGGCTCGCCCATGCTGGTGCCCGCCGCGCGGGCCGCGACGATGGCCACGCCGGGGGCGGTGAGGTCGGGCTTGGGCGCGTCGTCCAGGCGCGGGCCCCGGCTGGAGAACTCCGCGAGCGCGTCCTTGCTGTCGACCGCGCCGACGGTCAGCGCCGAGGTCGCCGCGCCGGGCGTGCCGATGGAGTAGGCCGCGCCGTCGTTGCCCGCCGCGACCACGAACAGCACGCCGGTGCGCTCGGTGAGGGTGTCGACGGCGAGGCTGAGCGGGTCGGTGCCGTCGGTCGCGCCGCCGCCGAGGCTCATGTTGATCACCGACGCGCCTTCGGCGGCGGCCCACTCCATGCCCTCGATGACGCCGGACAACATGCCCGAGCCGTCGTCGCCGAGCACCTTGCCGACCATCAGCTCGGCGCCGGGGGCGACGCCCTTCCTGCCGTCGCCGCCCGCGATGGTGGCGGCCACGTGCGTGCCGTGCCCGTTGCCGTCCTGGACGCTCGGCTCGCCGGTGAACACCTTGCTCTGCTTGACGCGTCCGGCCAGGTCGGGGTGGGTGGCGTCGACGCCGGTGTCCAGCACGGCGACCTTGACCCCCTTGCCGTCGAACCCGGCCTGCCACGCCTCCGGCGCGCCCACCTGCGGCACGCTGTGGTCGAGCGTGGCCTTGACCTTGGCGTCCAGCCAGATCTTCGTCACGCCCTGCGACAGGGTGGCCCGCGGCTCGTCGAGCGACTTCCACAACTGCCCGATCGTGCGCTTGTCGGCGGCGACGGCCCGGCCGTTGACGCTCTCCAGCTCGGGCGCGGTCGCGGTCTTGGGCGCGGAGCCGTCGTAGAGGAACAGCAGCGGCAGCTTGTCCGTCTTCGCGTCGTCGTACCCCTGGGCGATCAGCCGGGTGACCGAGAACAGGCTCGGGTCCAGCCGCTTGGCCGCCAGGAAGGGGACGATGTCGCTGGGCAGGACCCGCAGCTCACCGTTCTCCTCGGTGGTGCTGAACGCCATGCGTTCCCGGCCCGGCCCGGGCTTCACCTCGACCGCGCGCCGGCCCGCCTCGGCCTCCCTGACGGTCACCACGTCCCCGGTGATCAGCGTGACGCGGTGGACGCTCCCGCCGGCGGGCTCGGGCGCGGCCGCGGCCGCGGATAACGGGGAGCTCAGCAGGGCTGCGGTGGTGACTCCTGCCACCGTCACATGGGCGGACCAGTGCATGGGGGTGAAACCTCTCGTAGCAACAACTAGTGCACACGAGAGTGGGTGACGGGGTGCCCGGCGCGCCAGGTGTCGGACGTGCCGTTTGTCCGCCATGTCGCGATTACGACACCGGACACCTCCCGCCGGGCCTTGACCCGGGCGGCCCCGAATGTCCTGTCCGGCATTTCCGATATGTTCTCTTTGTCGTGTCTTTGTACTGTCTTGGGGGAATTCTCGGTGCGCGCAATACCGCTGATCGCGGCTCTCGTCCTGAGCCTGGCCGGCTGCGGCGCGATCCCCGGACTGCCACTCCGGCCCGCCCCCACGCCGCCGCCCGCCGCCTCACCGGCCCCGACGCCGAGCGCCGCCCCTTCCGTGAGCGGCAGCCCCACCCCCTCCGCGACCAGGGCCGCCCTCACCGTCCCCCAGGCCCGCCAGGCGCTGCGGACGTGGCTGGGCACGTACAACGCGACGCTCGGGAAGCGCCAGTGGTGGCGGTCGAACGCCCGGCTCGACGCGCTGTTCCTGGAGGGCGCCCTGTACGAGGGCGTGCTCGAACGCAGCCGGGAGGACCTCGGATGGCGGCCGGCGCACAAGCCGATCAACCCGGCCGGCACCCCGGTGATCTACCTGCCCAGGCCGGAGCGGCAGCCCTCGGCCGGTGACTGGTTCATCGCGCAGGCCACCTACAAGGACACCAAGGGCCACAGCCGCCCGCACGTGCTCGCGTTCTTCCGCTCCCCCGGACAGTCCTTCAGGCTGGCCGTCGTGACGCCGCTGCACTGGGGGCAGCGGATGCCCAGGCCGCTGCTCGACGCCGACGGGTACGTCACCGACATGGACGACGCCGTGGCGGGCGCCGTGGCCGAGGAGTACCGGAACTTCTGGAACGGCGAGAAGAAGAAGGAAGGCGACTCCGGCTACCGCCTGGCCAGGAACAGCTACAGCCGCCAGGCGTTCCCCCGGGTCAACAAGGGGATGTACGTCGGTTTCGCCGGCCACGGCTCCGTCTTCGGCTTCCGATCGGCGGACGGCGGCATGTTCTTCCTCTTCGCGCTGCTCAACGACGCCAAGAGCGTCAACAACGTACTGAGCGAGGCGCTGCTCGTCCCCAAGGGCAGCAGGACCATCCAGGAGCTCGGCGGCAGCTGGTTCTCCTGACGTCGCCGCCTCAACGGGCCAGGAAGGCGTCACCTTCTCGACAGGTCACTCTGGGTAATCATGCGCCTACCTTGTGTATGCACTACCGGCCCGCAAACGTGGAGGAGTCCCCATGCCCGTCAGTCCCCTCGCCCGCCTTCTGGCCACGTCCGCAGTCGCCGTGGTGGCCGTGGCCGTCGCCCCGGCCGCCGCCTCCACGGCTCACGCCGCCCAGGCCGGCCCACCGGTGTGCCTCGACGCCACCAACAGCCGCGCCGACAACACCGTCGTCCGCCTGTGGACCTGCCTCGACCACCCCAACCAGAAGTGGGTCATCCAGAACGGCCACATCAAGGTCGAGGACACCATCGGCACCGGACGCGAAGTCTGCCTCGACACCACCAACAGCCGCGCCAACAACACCAACGTCCGCCTCTGGACCTGTCTCAACCACCCCAACCAGAAGTGGGTCATCCAGAACGGCCACATCAAGGTCGAGGACACCATCGGCACCGGACGCGAAGTCTGCCTCGACACCACCAACAGCCGCGCCAACAACACCAACGTCCGCCTCTGGACCTGCCTCGACCACCCCAACCAGAGGTGGGTCGTCCAAGGCGGCCAGATCAAGGTCGAGGACACCCTGACCTGACCCTGCTCCCCCGCCGACGGCGGGCGGCACGGAGGAGCAGCCGACCGGGCCCCGGCGCGGGTCCGGCGGCAAGGCTCCGACCCGGGTGCTTCGCCATGACGACGACCTGCGGCGGGCGACCCGCTCACCGGTCCGGGGAGGACCCCGTCAGCCCGTCGCGGAAGGCGATGGCCGCCGCCTCCGTGCGGGTGGTCGCGCCCAGTTTCGCCAGGATGTGGGAGACGTGCACACCCGCCGTACTCGGCGAAATGTGCAGCCGGGCGGCGATCTGCCGGTTGCTCAGCCCCTCGGCGATCAGGGTGAGCACGTCGCGTTCGCGCTCGGTGAGCCCGTCCCGGGCCGGCCTGGGCCGTCCGAGCAGGGCGATCTCGCGGGCGAGCGGCGCGGCCCCCAGGTCCTCGGCCAGCCGCCCGGCCTCCCTGAGAAGGGCCGTTCCGCCGGGCCGGTCGCCCGCCGCCAGCGCGGCCCGCGCGCCGTGGAACAGGCTCAGCGCCAGCTCGTACGGCTGCCGCAGTTCCCGCCAGGCGGCCGCCGCTCCGTCCCAGCCGTCGTCCTCGACCAGCGCGCGCAACATCACCTGCCAGCCTCGGTCGAACGGCCCCTCCACGCCGAGCCGATCATCGACGGCGACGAGTTCGGCCTGCCGGGCCGCGACCCGCTCGCCGGGCGCGCCGCGGTCGAGCCGGGCCCGCTGCACCAGGGCGCCGGCGACCAGGACCGGCCGGGCGTCGCTGCTGTAGACCCGGGTGAGCGCCGGGTCGGCCAGCGCCCGGCCCAGCAGCACATCGGCCCGTTCCGGGTCGCCCTGGGCGACGGCGAGCAGGCAGAACAACTGGTGGCGGGAGAACAGGCTGCCGCTCCCCGCGTGCTCGACCGCCGCGGCGGCGTCGGCGGCGGCGGCCAGGTCCCCGCGCAGCAGCGCCAGGTGCCCGGCCAGGACGCGCAGGGCCTGGCGCGACAGCGGCGGCGGATCCTGCTGGAGGCTCTCCGCCAGCAGGGCGGACGCCTCGTCCCACCGCCCGGCCAGGATCAGGCCGTGCGCGGCGTGGCGGGCGAGTTCGGCGCCGCGGCTGCGGCCCAGCCCGTACCGGCGGGCGTGGCGGATGCCGTCGCCGGCCGCCTCGACGGCGCGGTGCTGGTCGCCGGCCTTGGTGTGCAGCGTGGCCTCGTACATGGGGACGGTCATGAGCAGGTCGGGGCTGTCCAGCCGCTCGGCCAGCGTACGGGCCTCGGCCAGCATCCCGAGGTCGCGCGTCATGGACCCGACCCCCAGCAGCCCGCGGACGGTGACCGTCGCGTCGCCGGTACGCCGGCCGATGCCGAGCGCCTCCACGAACAGGTCGCGCGCCCTGTCCACCTCGGGCAGCAGGCCCATGGCCAGCACCCCGAGCAGCCGCCCCCGCTGGACGCCACCGGGTGCGGCGGCCAGCAGGTCCAGGGCGCGTTCCCAGTCGGAGACGCCGGTCGCGTTCAGCCGGTGCGACAGCCTGCCCCGAAGCTCCAGGAGGTGGGCGGCCCGCTCGGGTTCGCGCCGTTCGTCCACGGCGGCCAGTCCCGCGGTGGCGTGGTCGATGCCGCGGGCGTACTCGCCGCTGAGCATGGCGGCCTCGGCCGCCATGGTCAGGACGCCGACCCGGTCGACGCCCAGCCGGGCCCGCGGGTCCCACAGTTCGAGGACCTGGTCGAGCATGCGGACCTGTTCCTGGTAGGCGTAGGACCTGCGCGCCTGCCCCGCGGCCAGGTAGGCGGCGGACAGCGCCAGCCCGCGGTCACCGGCGGCGTAGGCGTGCGCGGCCAGCTCGGCGTGGGCGTTGCCGTCGCGCAGGGCCTCGGCGTAACGCGCGTGCAGGCGTGCCCGCTCGCCGGGCAGCAGATCCTCGTAGACGGCGTGCCGGATCAGCGCATGGCGGAAGTCGTAGCCGTCCCCTACCGTGACGATCAGGCTGCGGTCCACGAGCTCGCGCAGCAGGGCGTCCAGCTCGGTCCCGTCCTGCCCGGCGACCTCCGCCAGCAGCAGGTGGGCGACCCGCCCGCCCGCCACCGAGGCCAGGCGCAGCAGCTCACGGGCCGGGCCCGGCAGTGAACGCGGGCCGTGCAGCAGCAGGTCGCGCAGGCTGTCCGGGGTGCGCTCGCCGGCGCGCGCGAGCGCCTCGACGAACAGCGGATTGCCGTCGCTGCGTTCGTGCACGCGGAGCACGGCGTCGGCGTCCGGTTCGGCGCCGAGGATGGCGGCCAGCTGGCGGCCCACGTCCTGCCGGTCCAGGCGGTCCAGCCGCAACGCGGTGGCGCGCGGGCGGCGGGTGAGCTCGGACAGCAGCGGCCCGTCGGCGGTCTCGTGCGGCCGGTAGGTGATCAGCAGGAGCACGCCGGGCCGGGTCAGGTTCCTGGCCAGGAAGCCGAGCAGCTCGCGGGTGGCGGCGTCGGCCCAGTGCAGGTCCTCGACCGCGAGGACGACCGGCTGGTCCGCGGCCGCCCGCTCGACCAGCGTCAGGACCTCCTCGTACAGCCGGTGCTTGCCGCCCTCCGCCTCACCGGCCTCCCCCAGCTCGGGGAACCAGCGGGCCAGCTGCCGGTACGGCCCGGGCAGCACCCCCTCGACGCGGATGAGCCGGCGCAGCACCGTCACGAACGGCGCGTACGGCAGGCCGTCGCTGCCCAGCTCGGCGCAGGCGCCCTCGACCACCCGCACCCCCGGGCCCAGCGACCGCGCGAACTCGGCGAGCAGCCGCGACTTGCCGATCCCGGCCTCCCCGGCCACCAGCGCCACCGCGGGCCCCTGCTCGACGGCGGTGTCCAGGGCCGCCACCAGGGCCGCCAGCTCCTCGCCCCGGCCGACGAACACCGGGCTGACCACACGCTCCGCCACCACCGCGCCAGCATATAAATACCTGGATCACCCGATGTGCGACGCCTGTTTACCCGGCCACCCTCGAAACATGACAGCCACCTACCCGCTGCGGACCATCGCCGCCCACGAGCTCGACACCTGGGCCCGCATGATCACCACGACGTACGGCCAGGACTGGCGCGAGGGCGGCCTCCGGAACGCCGCCGTCTCCATCGAGCCCGAACGCACGATCGCGGCCTTCGACGGCGAGGAGATCGTCGGCGGCGCGTCGATCTACGGCCGCGTCATGACGATCCCCGGCGCGGCCGTCCCCGTCGCCGGCATCACGCTCGTCGCGGTCCTGCCCACGCACCGGCGCCGCGGCATCCTCACCGCGATGATGCGCAAGCAGCTCACCGACCTGCACGAGTCGGGCGGTGAGCCGATCACCGCGCTCAACGCCGCCGAGGCCACCATCTACGGCCGGTTCGGGTACGGCATCGCCAGCCACGTCGCCGAGATCCAGGCGGACAAGAGGCTCATGGCCCTGCGGCCCGGCACGGACCTCGGTGACGGGAGGATCCGTCTGCTCGGCCGCCAGGAGGCCCGCCCGCTGCTGGAGAAGGTCTACGACACCGTCCGCCGTGGCGCGGTCGGCTGGGTGGACCGCACGGAGAAGTTCTGGCAGGCGCGCCTGGCGGACGGCGAACGCGTCCGCGACGGCGGGACGGAGCTGCGCTTCGCCGTCCACGCCGAGCCCGGCGGCGAGGTCACCGGCTACGTCCTCTACCGCTCCAAGGAGGCGCTGGTGCAGGTCATCGAGGTCGCGGCCGCCACCAGGCAGTCCTACGCCGCCCTGTGGCGCTACCTGATCGACCTCGACGCGCACTCCGGCCTCACCTACGACGGCGCCGTCGACGAACCGCTGAAGCACCTGCTGACCGACCCGCGCGCCGCCCGCACCGCCTTGATCGACAACCTCTGGGTCCGCCTGGTGGACGTCGACCGGGCTCTGACGGCACGCCGCTACTCGACCCCGCTGGATCTCGTCCTGGAGGTCCAGGACCCGTTCTGCCCGTGGAACGCCGGACGCCACCACCTGCGGGCCGACGGCGACTCCGTCACCTGCGAACGCACCGAGGCCCGGCCCGACCTGCGGCTGACCTCCGCCGAACTCGGCGCGGCCTATCTGGGCGGCACCACCCTGTCGTCCATGGCCGCCGCCGGCCGGGTCGAGGAACTGCGCCCCGGCGCGGTCACCGCCGCCTCGCTCGCCTTCCGCGGCGAGCGCGCGCCCTTCCACCCCTCGGGCTGGGCCTTCCCCGCCTTCTGAAGGGGCCGCCAGGTGGGTGCGGCGGCTTCTTCCGAGGCCGCGCGGCGGTGAGGGGGAGCGGCCAGAATCGAGGCATGCCCGATGCCACGCTTCTCCCGGCCGTCGTCTCCGCACTCGGTGGCGTGATCGGCGCCCTCAGCGCCCTGGGCGGCGTCACCCTGACCAACCGCGCCGCCGCCCGCAAGGAGGAGCGGGAGGCCCGCCGCCGCCGTGAGGAGCAGCGGGAACAGCAGCGCGACGAAGCCTGCGCCAACCTGCTGGGCGGCGCCCGGAAGCTCCGGCTGCAGATCGAGGTCGCCGCCCACCGCCCCTGGGAGGACATGAACCAGCGGCTGGCCGCCATCGAGACCCAGGCGGCCCTGCTCGGCGACCTCGCCGCCCGCGTCGCCGTGCTCTCCCCCGGCCCGGCCGCCACCGCCGCCCGCAGGCTCGCCGAGGCCGGCTACGAACAGGCCAGCCGCGCCGCCCAGGCGACGAAGCTGACCTACGACGTCGAGGGCCAGTTCCTGAAGGGGGAGATGGTCGGGCCGCTGGCCTTCGAGGAGCTGGACGCGAGCTGGGAGGCCTTCAACCGGGCGACGTCGGACCGGGAACCGTCGGATCAGAAGGCGCTGGACCCGCCGCCCAGGAGCTGAAGCGCCGCCTGGTGCTGGTGGGGCGCCAGCGCCGGCGCGGTGGCGGCCAGCGAGAGCCGGGCGAGGTCGGCGGCGCCGGTGCGGTTGCCGCCCAGCTCGCGGACCCGGGCGGCGTACAGGAGGGCGGGCCCGTTGCCCGAGCCGGCGGACAGCGCGGCCTGCACGTCCTCCTCGGCCTCGCCGGGCCGCCCCATGGTGCTGAGTGCGAGCGCGCGGGCGGCGCGGCCCTCCGGGCGCAGATGGCGCCCGACCTGGTTCAGGTCGCGCAGCGCCGCCTCGGGCTGGCCGAGGTCGGCGAGCATCTCGCCGCGCGTGCGCAGGGCCTCGGGGGCCCGGGAGTCGGCGTTGAGGACGTCCGTGAGCACCGTCACCCCGGCGCGTGCCTGGCCGACCAGCCACAGGACGCGGCCCAGCTCGGTCTGCAGGGCGGAGTCGGCCGGCGTGCGGTCGACGGCCGACCGCATGGTCTCCACGGCCTCGGCGTCCTTGCCCTTGGCCAGCAGCGAACGCCCGATGGCCGCCAGCAGCCGGGCCACGGCCGAGTTCTCCTGCACGGTCTCGAACAGCGCGGCCGCCGTGCGGTAGTGGTCGACGGCCTGGGCGGGATGGCGGCGCAGGTGCGCGACGTCGCCGAGCCGCGACTCGGCCACGGCCCGGATCGACAGGTCGTCCTCCTCGGCGGTGGCCAGGGCGGCGTTGGCCAGGCGTTCGGCGGCGGTGAGATCGAGCCTGGACAGCGCGGACTCGGCCGACTCCAGATACCGCTCTGGGGTGATCTCGCCGGTCTGGAGCTCGGGCACGTCCACCCGCATCAGGGGGGCGGCCAGCAGCTCGTGCCGCAGCCGGTACGCCGTGCCGCCTTTGAGCACGTGTTCGTCCTCCAGGGCCCGGAGCACCGCGGCGGAGAGCTCCTCGCGCGTGATCCCGCCGGTGCGCCCGGGTGCGAAGGCACGCTGCAACGCCGAGGTCAGCCGCAGGGCCGACACGTTGTGGTCCCTGGCGACCTCTCTGATCGCCCGCCCGCACAACAGCGTGAGCGACCGCTCGACGCCCGGCCGGGTGCGCACGTCCTGGACGGTGATGCCCGGCGTGTCGGCGGGCAACGACGCCCACAGGTCCGAACACGCCGCCTGGAGCAGCACCGGATCGACCCCGCCCGGCCCTCCCGTGCGGGACACGATCTCCTCGGCCGCGCCTTCGGCGAACCACCGCCCGCTGCCCCGGATCGGGCCCTCCACGGCCTCCAGCGCCTGCCGCTCCGTCAGCGGCCCCAGCCGGTACGGCTCCAGAGGCCCCAGCGCGCTCTCCAGATCACCGAGACGCTCCTCGCGGATGGACACCAGCATCCGCAGATCCGGCATCTCCTCGATGACCTCGCGCATCTGGGCGAGGAAGTCGTCGCGGTGGGCGCTCAGCTGCGGCGGCCCCTCGAACACCTGCTCAACCCGGTCGACGACCACGGACCGCACGGCGTTCCCGCGCAGGAACTCGTAGATCGACAGGCCCACGAGCCGATGCGGCGGCACGGCCGGGGACCACGTGGACAGCAGCGCCAGCGCATACGGGTTGTGCTCGGGTACGGCGCCGAGCGGGAGCGGAGGTGCGCTCAGCGGGCTCCCGACGGGCACGGCGGCGGACACGATCCTCGCGTTGATCAGCGAGGTCTTCCCCACCCCCGACGCCCCGGCGAGGACGGTGACGCGATGCCGCGCCCAATGCCGGGAGAGCTCGGCCGCCACCTCGTCCCGCCCGAAGAATTGACTGGCCTCATCCGTACGAAAGGGACGACCGCCAACATATGGATGCCTATCGACATCATGGGACATCATGCTGATGGTCATCCCGATGGCCTCATTCGAATCCGGCGGGCGGCGCCCGGTTCGGCGTACGAGGCGATTTTAGGGTGGCCGAGAGAGTGGAAATGGCGCGACCCACCGCGCGGGACGCGGACGGTGTCCTGCATGGCGGTCGCCTCCCAAACGCAGTCGGCGAACAAAACGGGTCATATGGATTGATTGAACCCAGGGAGGAATCCACTCTGGGCGATCGCCCTCTTGACCGCCTCCGCGAAGACGGACGGGTCGTCGTCCGAGAGGGCCGCGATGTCTCGTAGTGACGCCTCAGAGAGGTCGAACGAGCCCTCGCCGCCTTCCTCTGGACTCTTGTGCACACCTTCCTCCTGTGTCCCCGCCGGGCGGACGGCCGCAAAGCTCACCCGCTACAGCATCGCCCATTGGGCGATCCTTGCCTAGATAGACGTAACCTTCCGGGCGAAAGATAAATATATCAGAAGGTTATACCGAGATGTCCTTTTTGCCGACACTGGTGTGGCGGTGCGCTCCACAAGCGGGTTATTGCTACGATCGGAAGCGTGACGGGTTCGCGGGCTGCGGCCATGCCCAAAATTTGGGGCGACAAGATACCACCGCGCAATAAGAATTTCACGGGCCGAGAAGCCCTTCTTGAACAACTTCACGCTGGAATCGCCTCAGATGTCACAGCGGTCGTGCCGCACGCCCTGCACGGCATGGGCGGCGTCGGCAAGACCCAGGTGGCGGTGGAGTACGCCTGGCGCTACGCGGCCGACTACGACATCGTCTGGTGGATCGCCGCCGACCAGGCCCTTCTGGTGCCCGCCGCCCTGGCCGCCCTCGCCCCGCGGCTGGATCTCCCGCCGGTCAAGGCCGTCGGCATCGAGGACACCGCGGCCGCCGTTCTCGACGCGTTGCGCCGGGGCGAGCCCTCCGACCGCTGGCTGCTCATCTTCGACAACGCCGACCAGCCCGAAGACATCAACAGGCTGATCCCGCGCGGTCCGGGCCATGTGCTGATCACCTCGCGCAACCAGGAATGGCGCAGCGTCGTGGACACCGTCCCGGTCGACGTCTTCACCAAGGGCGAGAGCGTCCAGTTCCTCCACAAGCGGGTGTCGAACAAGTTGCAGGAGGCCGACGCCCGGCGCCTCGCCGAGGAGCTGGGGCACCTGCCGCTCGCCCTTGAGCAGGCCGGCGCCCTGCAGGCCGAGGCGGGAATGTCGGTGGAGGAGTACCTCCAGCAGCTCGCCCGGCACATGCCCGACACCCTCCAGGACCCCAAGCCGCTCGACTACCCGCGCTCGATGACGGCCGCCTGGAGACTGTCGGTCTCCCAGCTGGAGCAGCAGATGGCCGAGGCGGTCGACCTCCTGCGCTGCTGCGCCTTCTTCGGCCCCGACCCCATTCCGGTCGACGTCTTCCGCTGGGGCGCCGAAGGAGCCGGCCCGGGTCTGCAGGATCTCCTCGACAAGCCGTTGATGCGCAGCAAGGCGATCCGGGTCATCGGCCGCTACGCCCTCGCCGGGCTCGACCCGGAGAACCGCACGCTCCAGGTGCACCGGCTGATCCAGGCGCTGCTGCGCGCCGACCTGAACGACGAGGAGCAGGACCGCTTCAGGAAGGTGGTCCACCGGCTGCTGGCCAGCGCCCGGCCCGGAGACCCGGAGAACGAGGCCAACTGGCCGCGTTACAGCGAACTGGTGCGCCACATCGTGCCCTCGGAGGTGGCCTTCACCCGCGACCCCGAAGTGCGTGACTTCGCCCTGAACATGGTCCGCTACCTCTACCGGTCCGGGCAGCACCAGCTGGGCCTGTCCTTCGCCGGCGACTTCCTGCGGCAGTGGACCATCGACTCCGGCCCCGACGACCGCCATGTGATCGCCGCCCAGGCCCAGATGGGAAGCGTGCAGCGCGAGCTCGGCGACTACCCGGGGGCCTACGAGACCGACAGCGCGGCGTGGGAACGCGCGAAGCAGGTCCTCGGCGACGAGCACGAGATGTCGTTGTTCATCGCCCAGGGCCTCGGGGCCGACCTGCGCGCCCGGGGCGACTTCGCCGACGCGACCCGGCACGAGGAACAGGTCCTCCAGGCGCACGTCTCCGCCCTGGGCCGCACCCACCTCGAAGTGCTCAACGCCACCAACAACCTGGCGCTCGACTACGCCCTGATCAGCAACTACACCCGGGCCCGCTCGATGCACGAGGACGTCTACAACGCCTCCAGCAAGCGCACCGACGTGAGCAAGGTCTCGCACCTGATCTTCTGGGGCAACCTCGTCCGGGTGGTCCGGCTCTGCGGCGACTACGAGGAGGCCTGCGACCTCGCCGAGGAGGCGCACGCCTTCGGCGTCAAGGAGCTCGACGTCGAGCACTGGGTGACGCTGCGCACGGCCAAGGACTGGTCGATCGCGCTGCGGCGCTCAGGCCGCTACGACGAGGCCAGCGCCCTGGCCCAGGACGTGCTCGAACGCAGCACCCGGCTGTTCGGCCCGAGCCATCCCGACACCCTGGCCGCCGCCATGAACAACGCCAACGCCATGCGCACCACCGGCCGGATCAACGCGGCGTTCGACCTGGCCGCGCAGACCATGGAGCGCTACCCGGGGGCCTACCGTCCCGAGCACCCCTACAACCACGGCTGCGCCGGCAACCTGGCCCTCATGCACCGCGTGCGCGGCGACGCCGCCAGCGCCCGCAAGCTCAACGAGCAGTGCCTGGAGGCGCTCGACGCCAGGCTCACCCGCGACCACCACTACTCCCTCACCGTCGCCATCAACCTGGCCAGCGACCTGACCGCGCTCGGCGAGCTGACCCTCGCGCAGCGACTCGGCGACGACACCCACAAACGAACCAGGCAACTCCTCGGGGAGAGCCACCCGCTGACCCTGGGCTGCGCCGCCAACCTCTCCGTGATCCTGCGGCGGACCGGGTCCGAGGAGGAGGCCGACGCCCTCCTGTCCAGCACGCTCGTCCACTACGACCGCGTGCTCGGCCCCAACCACCCCGACGCGGTGGTGGCCAGGGAACAACGGCAGCTCGACTTCGACTTCGACCCGCCGCCGATCTAGACTCGCGGCTCGCCGTTCGCCAGCCGCCACCGGGTGAGGTGCCGCTCGGCCTGGTGGCGGGCGTTGGCCATGGCGGGTGCGGGCACGGGCTCGCCGAGCCAGGAGAGCAGCACCCGGCCCATGCCGGTGACGAAGCGCCGGCCTGCCGGGGTGAGCAGGCCGCTGTCCATCAGCGTGTCCACCGCCTTGCTGGTGCCGTCGCGCCAGCGCGCGAACTCGGCGTCGGCGTACAGGGCGATCTGCTGGTGCCGGCGTTGCCGCCGCCAGAACCCGCTGACGCCCAGGAACGCGTACGCGCCCTGGAGCAGCGCTGCCACGGGCCGTGGATCGTCGCGCCAGGGGGCGTAGAAGCGGCTGCGGTCGTCCGGCTCGGTCAGGCGGACGACCTCCTGCAGCGCGCCGAGCTTGGCGTGCTGGACCTCGTGGGCGAGCGCGGCGGCGAGCGTCAGGCCGTCCGGTGGGGCCGACACGCCGACGGCGCCGAAGGTCTCCGACGCCGTCCCGCTCACCTGCCCTCCTCGTTCGGGTTCGCGCAGCGGAGTGACCACGCGGTAGGCGAGCCGGATCTCGTCCGCCGTGGCGGGATGGTGGGCGGTGAGGATCTGCCACGCCTCGCGCAGCGCGGCCCGCCACCAGGGGAGCTCCTCGTCCGGCAACCGGCCCGCCACGTCGGCGGCCATCCGGTGCGGGTCGAGGTCGTCGACCATCAGTTCGAGCGTGTGGCCGTTCGCGGAAGCGGTCAGCCGGCGCAGCCCCCGCCAGCCCGGGGCGTCGCCGGAGGGCATGATCACGACATCTCCGACCCGCGCCCCCTCGGGCGTGGAACGCACCGTCACCCGGTCCTCCGCCACGGACGCCACGCCCAGCGACGGGAGCACCAGGGAACCGTCATGGGTGCTCACCTCGACGGACAGCGGGGCCCGCGCCCTGATCGCCGCGGCCGCCGCCAGCGCCGCCAGGCCGTCCGGACGGGCCCGCGCCGGGTCCCGTTCCAGCTCCATCACGGTCGTCCGCAACCAGGCCCCCACGGACGGGTAGCACAACACCGCCTCGACGGCCGCGGGCGCCTTGTCCTGGACGGCGGCCAGCAGCTCGTAGGCGTCCGCGGCGTCGCGTGCGCCCGGATGGCCGGCGGTCCGGGCGCCGAGCACGACTCCGCGCAGCAGCAACAGGTGTTTACTGCGTTCGATGGCGGCCAATTGGCGCATGGCCTCGGCCCCGCCTCCGCCGGACGCCATCAACGTGAACAGCTCGTCGGATATGCGATGCCTCCTGAAGCTCATCTGAACCTTTCCAGATCGGCTGCCACGGCTTTCCTGACGTGCCCGATGAGTTTCAACAAGTCAGGGCAGTAGACGGACGGATTCGCAAAACCCCGGCCCCGGTCGTAACGATGCGCGTAATAACCGCCGCCGCAAACGCTGCGCACCCGGCAGGAACGGCATTCCGGCGCCAGCGCCTGCTCCCCGATCTGCCGGGCGGCGGCGTCGGGCAGGAGCAGCGCCTCGTCGAAGGTGTTCCTGGAGACGTGCAGCCCGGTCGGGGGCGAGTCCGGGCGCAGGGATTTGACGGTGTCGGACAGCTCGATCGCGCCGTCGGTGTCTATCACCACGACGGTCACCGGCATCAGCCCGATGGACTCGTTGACCGACCGCCCGCCGAGCAGGAGCTGGATGATCTCGCTGAACAGGCGGATCTCGGTGTCCTTCCGGGGGGCGGCGTACCAGCGGTCGAAGACGGCGACGAGCCAGTCGGCGTACGGCGTGCGCGCGGATCCGCGGACCCGCCCCGGCGGCGGGGACGACCAGTCGCCCAGGGGCAGCAGGAAGTCCATCTTCGGCGGCTCGTGGCCGAGCAGCGCCTCGTAGGTGGTGACCGGGTCGTTCGCGAGGTCGACGGTGCACAGCAGGCCGCTGAACAGGTGCGGGAACGAGCCGCGCAGCAGGGCCAGCGAGCGGGCGACGGCGTCGTGGCTGCCCTTGCCGTTGGCGTACCGGCGGTGACGGTCGTGGGCGGCCCGGTCGCCGTCCAGGCTGACCGCCACCTTGATGTCCAGCTCGTCGAACGCGCGAAGGGATCGGGCGTCTAGCCGGACGCCGTTCGTCTGCACGCGGGCGTTCACCCGGGCCGTCCCGCCGACGGCCTCGCGCACGCCGGCGACGACGGCGCACAGGCGGTCGGGGCCGGCCAGGAGCGGTTCGCCTCCGTGCAGGATCAGCTCGACCGAGCGCAGCCCGTGGGTCTCGGCGTGCTCGGCGATCCGGTGGGCCGTCCAGGCCGCCGTCGAGGTGGACATGCGCATCGGCTGGTCACGCCAGCTCTGGTCGGCCATCTCGTACACGTAGCAGTAGTCGCACGCCAGGTCGCACCTGCTGTTGACCTTGACCACGAACTCGCCGAACGGGGTGGGCGTCCATCCGCCGGCGACGAGCGCGGGCACGTCCAGCGTCGCGGGCCACTCGGGTCGGCCGTCGCGCGGCATCGATCCGGAGTCCACTGCCACGCCTCGATCAACTCCCGAAGTGAGCATCCGGCCGCCGTCGCGCATTTGACCGACGTGCATAACCACTATGAGCGGGTAAAGCTGCGCAGTCAAACGATGTCACGGTCCATCCGGCACCCCGGAATACGGTGGCGAATTTGGAAAAGGAGGGCACGGGAGCGCGATTTGGCGCGGCGAAAGTCGCCGCGAAAGGCCCGGCCCGGCGGCGGGCCCAAGGCGGCGCTCGGCACAGGAATCGATCTCACCTCGCTAGGTGACTTCAGCACATACTGTACCGACTTACTTACCGTACGTGTGCATCTCTTGCTATACCGGACACCGTGGGCCCGGATGACACCTTCGACAGCGTCCGCGCGATCGCCGACGCGATCCTGTACGAGGGGTACCTGCTGTACCCCTACCGCCGCTCCTCCGGCAAGAACCGGGTCCGGTGGCAGTTCGGCGTGCTGCTGCCGCCCGCCTGGGCGCGGGCCCGGGGGCTCACCGGCGCGGGCGTGGCGGGCTCGGCCGAGTCGTGGTGCCAGCAGACGGAGTGCCTGCTCGAAGCGGCCGGTGAGGCCGCGGTCGAGCTGCGCGTCCGGTTCCTGCACCAGCAGCGGCGGCAGGTGCAGCGCCGGGACGCCGACGGCGCCTGGCGGCCGGTCGATTCCCTGGGGGACGGCCCCGCGCTGGAGCTGAGCTTCGACGAGGCCGTGCCGCGCGAGTTCGAGCTGCGTACCGGCACGGCGGAGCTGCTCGCGGGCGAGAGGCGGATCACCGTCGAAGTGCCGGCGGGCGAGGAGATCCGGCCGCTGGACGGCGGCCGGGTCCACGTCAGCCGGTCGGCGATCCGGGCGACGGTCGTCGTCTCGCTCACGCCGTGCGCGACGACGTCCCCGCTCCTGCGCCTGCGCTGCCGCGTCGAGAACGACGACCCGGCCACCCCGGCCGACGCCTGCCGCGAGGACGCGCTGCGCGCCTCGCTCCTGGGCTGCCACACCCTGCTCGCCACGCGCGGCGGCTCGTTCGTCTCGCTGCTCGACCCGCCGGAGTGGGCCGCGGCGGCGGCCCGCGGCTGCGTCAACGCGGGCACGTTCCCCGTGCTGGCCGGTGAGCCGGGCGGGCGGGACGTGGTGCTGTCCTCCCCGATCATCCTGTACGACCACCCGCGCGTGGCCCCCGAGAGCCCCGGCGACCTGCACGACGCCACGGAGATCGACGAGATCCTGTCACTGCGCACCCTCACGCTGACCGACGCCGAGAAGCGGGAGGCCCGCGCCACCGACGCGCGGGCCGCGGAGATCATCGACCGGGTCGACTCCATGCCGCCCGCCGCGCTGTCGCGGCTGCACGGCGCGGTCCGCTCCCGCCGTCCCGCGGCGGGCGCCCACGGCGTGACGGTCGCCGGGGTGGAGGTCTCGAAGGGCAGCCGGGTCAGGCTCCGGCCGCGACGGTCGGGCACCGACCCCCAGGACATGTTCCTCGACGGCAGGACCGGCCTGGTCGAGGACGTCCTGCAGGACGTGGACGACAGCTGGCACCTGGCCGTCACCGTCGAGGACGACCCGGGCGCCGACCTGAACCGCTGGTACGGGCGCTACCGCTACTTCACCCTCGACGAGGTCGAACCTCTGGAGACGACATGAGCATCGAGGCGAGATGAGCGCCGGTGGCTCCCGGAACGTGCTGGTGGCCGGCATCGGGAACGTGTTCCTGGGCGACGACGGCTTCGGCGTCGAGGTGGTCAGGCGTCTGGACCGGGCGGAGCTGCCCGTGACGGCCGACGTCGCCGACTACGGCATCCGCGGCGTGCACCTCGCCTACGAACTGCTGGACGGCCGCTACGACACCCTGATCCTGGTCGACGCCGTCCCGCTCGACGGCCCGCCGGGGACGCTGGCCGTCATCGAGGCCGACGACCGGCCGGCCGGGGGCGACGTGGCGATCGACGGGCACGGGCTGCATCCGGACGCCGTGATCCGGCTGCTGAACCACCTCGGCGGCGGCGTCGAGCGGGTCATGATCGTGGGCTGCCGGCCCGCGGTCCTGGACGAGGTGATGGGGCTGTCCGAACCGGTGGCCGCCGCCGTGGAGGAGGCCGTCCGCCTCGTCGCGGAGCTGGCCCGGCAGGAGGCGGCGGGGAACATCGAGAAGGAGACCACCGATGCATGAACTGGGACTGTGCGACGCGATCGTGGAGGCCGCGCTGGGACGGGCCGGCGGACGCCGGGTGGACGCGGTGCGCGTCCGCGTCGGCGGGCACCCGGTGGACCCGCGGGTCATCGACACGGGCTTCCGCCTGGCCGCCGCGGGCACCCTCGTCCAGGACGCGACCGTCGAACTGGTCACCGCGCCGTACGTGGTGCGCTGCGCGGGATGCGCGGCCGAGCAGGAGGCGCGGACCGCCACGGACCTGCTCGCCTGCCGGAGCTGCGGCGGGATGGACGTGGAGAGCGTCACGGACGAGAGCGTCGTGGTGGAGTCGATCACGTTCGCACCGGCCCCCGGGACCGCCTGACGGGCCTGCCGGCACCGGCCGGTGAACAGGCCGCCGACGTGAAGGAGAGAGGCGACATGGCCGACCAGACCAACGGATTCGACGAGATGCACATCTTGTGGATCTCCGAGGGCATGAGCTGCGACGGCGACACCGTCTCCGTGACGGCCGCGTCCCAGCCCGCCATCGAGGACGTCGTCACCGGACTCGTGCCGGGGCTGCCGAAGGTGCATCTGCACAACAAGGTCCTGTCGCCCACCGTGGGCGGGGAGGACTTCCTGGCCCCGTTCCGGGCCGCGGCGCGCGGCGAGCTGGAGCCGTTCATCTTCGTGCTGGAGGGGTCCGTCCCCAACGAGAGGATCAACGGAGAGGGCTACTGGACGTCGTTCGGCAACGACCCGGACACGGGCGAGCCGATGACCCTCAACACCTGGATCGACCTGCTCGCGCCCCACGCCTGGGCGGTCGTCGCGATCGGGACCTGCGCCACCTACGGCGGCATCCACGCCATGGCGGGCAACCCGACCGGCGCCATGGGCCTGGCCGACTACCTGGGCTGGGACTTCCGGTCGGCCGGCGGGCTGCCCATCGTCAACGTGCCGGGCTGCCCGGTGCAGCCGGAGAACTTCATGGAGACCCTCACCTGGGTCCTGCAGCACGCGGCCGGTTCGGCGCCGCCGCCGCCGCTGGACGCGCTGCTGCGTCCCCAGTGGCTGTTCGGCAGGACCGTGCACGAGGGCTGCGACCGGGCCGCGTACTACGAGCAGGCCGACTTCGCCAAGGACTACAACTCGCCCAAGTGCCAGGTGAAGGTCGGCTGCTGGGGCCCGGTCGTCAACTGCAACGTGCCCAAGCGCGGCTGGATGAACGGCGTGGGCGGCTGCCCGAACGTCGGCGGGATCTGCATCGGCTGCACGATGCCGGGCTTCCCCGACAAGTTCATGCCGTTCATGGACATGCCGCCGGGCAGCAGCCTGTCGTCGATGCTGATCAAGCCCTACGGGGCCTTCATCCGCCGCATGCGCGGCATCACCAACAACACCGCGAACGCCGAGCCGCGCTGGCGGCACAACCGTGACGCGCTGACCAGCGGCTTCGATCCGCGGTGGCGCCCGTAAGGGCCCACGACGCCAGAGAGGACACATCAGCACATGGCCATCTCCGAGCAGGAAGCGCCCGACCGGCGACCACCGGGGGAGCTCGTCGAGATGTCGTGGGATCCCATCACACGCATCATCGGCAACCTGGGCATCTACACGAAGATCGACTTCGCCAACCGGCGGGTCGCCGAGTGCCACAGCACCTCGTCGCTGTTCCGCGGCTACTCGGTGTTCATGAAGGGCAAGGACCCCAGGGACGCGGGCTTCATCACCAGCCGGATCTGCGGCATCTGCGGTGACAACCACACCACCTGCTCGGTGTACGCCCAGAACATGGCGTACGGCATCAAGACGCCGCCGATGGCCGAATGGATCGTCAACCTCGGCGAGGCGGCCGAGTACATGTTCGACCACACGATCTTCCAGGACAACCTCGTCTTCGTGGACTTCTGCGAGGCGATGGTCAAGGAGACCAACCCGACGCTGCTGGCGCGGGCCAGGACCACCGAGGCGCCCGGGGCGGCGATCCACGGCAAGCGCACGATCGCCGACATCATGGAGGCGTTCAACCCGTTCGAGGGCGACATCTACAAGGAGGCGCTGCGGGTCAGCCGCGTCACGCGGGAGATGTTCTGCCTGATGGAGGGGCGGCACGTGCACCCGTCGACGGTATATCCGGGCGGGGTCGGCACGATGCCGGAGCCGACGTTGTTCACCGACTACCTCTCGCGGCTGCTCGGCGTGGTGGACTTCGTCAAGAAGGCCGTCGCCCTGAACAACGACGTGTTCGACTTCTTCTACGAGGCGCTGCCCGGCTACGAGGAGGTCGGCCGCCGCCGGATCCTGCTCGGCTGCTGGGGCGCCTTCCAGGACCCGGCCGTGGTCGACTACCGCTACGAGACGATGAACGACTGGGGCAAGGCCATGTTCGTCACCCCGGGCATCGTGGTGGACGGCGAGCTGGTCACCAACAACCTCGTCGACATCAACCTCGGCATCCGCATCCTGCTCGGCAGCTCGTACTACGAGGACTGGACCGGCGAGGAGCCGTTCGTCACCCACGACCCGCTCGGCAACCCGGTCGACATGCGGCACCCGTGGAACCAGACGACCCTGCCGGCGCCGCAGAAACGCGACTTCGACGGCAACTACAGCTGGGTCATGAGCCCCCGGTGGTTCGACCGGCGCACCGGCGACCACCTGGCGCTCGACACCGGCGGCGGCGCCTTCGCCCGGCTGTACGTCACCGCCCTGTCGGGCATCGTGGACACCCCGTATGTGAAGGCGACGGGCTCGTCGGTGCAGATCTCGCTGCCGAAGGGACGCGACCTGCCGGAGACGACCCTGGAGTGGCGCATCCCGCCCTGGTCCAACGCCCTGGAGCGCAACCGGGCCCGGGTGTACTTCGTGGCCTACGCCGCGGCCATGGCGGTGTACTTCGTCGAGCAGGCCATGGAACGCATGCGCGCCGGGGACACCAAGGTGTTCACCGACTTCGCCGTGCCGGAGGAGGGCATCGGCGTCGGGTTCCACGAGGCGGTGCGCGGCGTGCTCTCCCACCACATGGTCATCCGGGACGGGAAGATCGCCAACTACCACCCGTACCCGCCCACGCCCTGGAACGGCAGCCCGCGCGACAGCTTCGGCACGCCCGGCCCGTACGAGGACGCCGTCCAGGACATGCCGATCTTCGAGGAGAACGGCCCGGACGACTTCAAGGGCGTCGACATCATGCGCGCGGTGCGCAGCTTCGACCCCTGCCTGCCCTGCGGCGTGCACATGTACGTCGGCAAGGGACGCACGGTGAAGAAGCTGCACTCGCCGATGTTCGGCGCGAGCCATGGCTGAGCCGGACCGCCTGGACGACCAGGCGGTGGCCCGCCTGCTGGAGCGGCTGGAGGAGACCCTGGGGCGGCTGGAGGGCACGCCCGGCCCGACGGCGGAGACGGCGCTCGACGCCGTCGCGATCCTCGCCGAGGTCTACGGCGAGGCCCTGGCCCGGGTCATGGACCGGGCCCCGGCCGGGTCCGCGGTCGCCGCCGCCCTGGCCGACGACGAGCTGCTCGGCCACCTGCTGGTCCTGCACGACATCCACCCCGAGCCGCTCCGGCGGCGGGTCGAGCGCGCGCTCGACGGCCTGGCCGGCGCCCTGCGTGCCCAGGGGGTGGAGGCGCGGCTCGCCGACGTGACGGACGACGTCGCGCGGGTGCGGCTGACAGGCGGCTGCTCGTCCGGGTCGGAGCCCGTACGGCGGGCCATCGAGCAGGCGGTGCGCGCCGTCGCGCCGGAGGTGGGGACGGTCGAGGTGAGCCGCGCCGCTCCGGTCGCCTTCGTCCCCGCCGACGCGCTGCTGGTCCGGCCCGGCGGCGCCGCGTGAGCACGTCCGCGCACGGCCGGCTGCTCAGGCGGACCGCGCGCCGCCGGGACGCGGGCGCGCGCTGCGAGCTGTGCGAGGCGCCGGTCCAGGGCGGGCACGGGCACGTCGTGGACACGCGTTCGGCGGAGGTGCTGTGCGCGTGCCGGGCGTGCGCGCTGCTGTTCGAGCCGGACGGCGACGGCCACTTCCTGCGGGTGCCCGAACGGCGGCTGCGGCTGACCGGGGTGCGGCCGGCCGACCTCGGCATCCCGGTCAGCCTGGCGTTCTTCGTGACCGCGCCCGACGGCTCGGCCACCGCGCACTACCCGAGCCCGCTGGGCGGCACCCGCAATGACCTGGACGCCGCGGCCTGGCAGGCGGTCGCCGCCCGCGCCGCGGAGCTGGGCACCATGCGGCCGATGGTCGAGGCGCTGCTCGTCAACGGCGTACGGGGGGCCGGGGAGTGCTGGCTGGTCCCGATCGACGACTGCTACCGGCTGATGGCCCTGGTACGAGGTGAATGGACCGGTATGTCAGGCGGCGATCAGGTATGGGCAAAGATCGCGCAGTATTTCGCCCAGCTCGACGACGCAGGGCATCGCCGGGGGTAGGACCCGCACCATGGCACACATCAAGGTGGGCAAGCCCGACGTCGCACCCGACGCGACGGCGCACGTCAAGGGTGTCGAGCAGGGCAACCGGCCCGGCGCGTACGAGCAGCAGGCGGGACACCACCGGGACGGCACGGCCGACGCCCGGCGCTCGACGGGGATCAGCCCCAAGAAGCACGACCCGATCCTGCCCGTCATGCCCAACCTCCCGCCAGGCTGAGAAAGAGGGAACAGACATGCGGCGACCACGTACGACGCTGCTGGCCGGGCTGGCCGGGGCGGTGCTCCTGGGGATGTTCTGGAAGGAACTCCCGGCGCTGAGGCGCTACATCAAGATCAAGCAGATGTGATCCCGGAACGATGTGTCTTGGCATCCCCGGGGAGATCGTCGAGCTGCTGCCGGACCGGGCCGACCTGGCCACCGTCGAGGTCGCCGGCGTACACCGCGCGATCAGCGTCGGCCTGCTGGACGGCCCGGTCCGGCCCGGTGACTGGGTCCTGGTGCACGTGGGCTTCGCGATGTCCAGGATCGACGAGAGCGAGGCCGCGGCGACGCTGGCGCTGCTGAACGGCCTCGGCCCCGCCTACACCGACGAGCTCCAGGCGCTCGCCGAATCCGACATCACGTGAAAGGCGCCGGCATGCGCTTCGTCGACGAGTACCGCGACGCCCGGACGGCACGGGCCCTGGCCGCGCGGATCGCGGAGCTGTGCGAGCCCGGCCGCCGCTACACCTTCATGGAGGTGTGCGGCGGGCACACCCACACGATCTACAAGCACGGCGTCGAGGACCACCTGCCGCCGAACGTGAACCTCGTCCACGGGCCCGGCTGTCCCGTCTGCGTGATCCCCATGGGACGCGTCGACGACGCGATCGCCATCGCCCGCGAACCGGACGTGATCATGACCTCGTTCGGCGACATGATGCGGGTACCCGGCGGCGAGGGCTCCTTCCTGGACGCCAAGGCCGCCGGCGCGGACATCCGCATGGTGTACTCCCCGCTCGACGCGCTGCGGATCGCCCGCCAGAACCCCGGCCGCCGGGTCGTCTTCATGGCGATCGGCTTCGAGACCACCGCGCCGTCCACGGCGATGACCGTGCTGCGGGCCGCGGCCGAAGGGCTCGCCAACTTCTCCGTCTTCTGCAACCACGTCATGATCATTCCGGCGATCAAGGCGATCCTGGACTCGCCGGACCTGCGGCTCGACGGCTTCATCGGGCCGGGCCACGTCTCCACCGTGATCGGCTGCCGGCCGTACGCGTTCATCGCCGAGGAGCACGGCAAGCCGCTCGTCTGCTGCGGGTTCGAGCCGCTGGACGTGCTGCAGTCGATCCACATGCTGCTGCGGCAGCTCGCCGAGGGGCGGGCCGAGGTGGAGAACCAGTACACGCGGGTGGTGCCCTGGGAGGGCAACGGCCGGGCGCTGGAGGCGATCGGGAAGGTGATGGAGCTGCGCCCGTACTTCGAGTGGCGCGGCCTCGGCTTCATCTCCCACTCCGCGCTGCGCCTGCGCGACGCCTACGCGGCCCACGACGCCGAACGCATCTTCCAGGTGCCGGGCGTACGGGTGGCCGACCCGAAGGCGTGCCAGTGCGGCGAGGTGCTCAAGGGCGTGCTCAAGCCGTGGGAGTGCAAGGTGTTCGGCACCGCGTGCACGCCGGAGACGCCGATCGGCACCTGCATGGTGTCCTCCGAGGGCGCCTGCGCCGCGTACTACAACTTCGGCCGGTTCACCCGCTCGCGGGCCAAGGAGGCGACCACGGCATGACGACCGAGCGCACCGCCGGATGGGCCGAACGAGCCGTCCGCGAGGCGGGCGGGCCCGCCGGCACGGCGACCCGCGAGGAAGAGGTGCTGCTGCGCATCGAGCGTGCCCGGGGACGCCGGGCCCGGGTCCGGGAGGAGCGCATCACGCTGGCCCACGGCGCGGGCGGGAGCGCCTCGCACACGCTGGTCGAGGCCGTGTTCGTGGACGCGTTCCGCAACCCGATCCTGGAACCGCTCGGCGACGGCGCCGTGCTGGAGGTCGGCGGCGGGCGGCTGGCCTTCAGCACCGACTCCTTCGTGGTCTTCCCGCTGTTCTTCCCCGGCGGCGACATCGGCGACCTGGCCGTCAACGGCACGGTCAACGACCTGGCCGTCTGCGGGGCCCGGCCGCTGTACCTGTCGGCCGGGTTCATCCTGGAGGAGGGCTTCCCGGTCGCCGACCTGCGGCGGATCGCCGGCTCGATGGCCGCCGCCGCGGCCCGGGCCGGCGTCCACGTGGTCACCGGGGACACCAAGGTCGTGGAACGCGGCAAGGCGGACGGCTGCTACGTCACCACCGCCGGCGTGGGCGTCCTGGAGCGGGAGACGGAGCTGACGCCGTCGGCGATCAGGCCGGGCGACGCCGTCATCGTGTCGGGGCCGATCGGCGAGCACGGCGTCACCATCATGATCTCCCGTGGGGAGCTGGACATCGAGGCCGACCTGGCCTCCGACACCGCGCCGCTCAACGGCGTCGTCGCCGCGCTGCTCGACGCCGTCCCCGGGGTGCGGGTGCTGCGGGACGCCACGCGCGGAGGGGTGGCGACGGTGCTCAACGAGCTCGCCCGCGCCGCGCGGCTCGGCATCGTGCTGGAGGAGTCGGCGGTGCCGGTCCGGCCGGTGGTGAACGGCGCCTGCGAGCTGCTCGGCATCGACCCCCTGTACGTCGCCTGCGAGGGGCGGTTCGTCGCCGTGGTCGACGGCGAGCAGGCCGGGAGGGCGCTGGAGGCGCTGCGCGGCCATCCTCTCGGCGCGGAGGCCGCCGTCGTCGGCCGGGTGCGGGCCGAGGCCCCTGGGCTCGTGCTGCTCGACACGGCGTTCGGTGGCACCCGGATCGTCGACATGCTCGTCGGCGACCCGCTGCCGCGCATCTGCTGAGGTCCCGATTGTTGCGATGCGGCCCGTCCGGTGCGGCGGGGCTCATCCGGCGGGGTCGAGGGCGGCGGCGACGGCGGCCTGGCCCAGGCTGAGGCCGCCGTCGTTGGGCGGCACCCGTGAGTGCAGCAGCACCCGCAGGCCCGCCTCCCGCAGGCCCGTCTCCATCCGCTCCAGCAGGACGACGTTCTGGAAGACGCCGCCGGACAGCGCCACGTCCCGCAGCCCCGTCCGCTCGCGCAGCGCCTGCACCGCCCGCAGCAGGGCCCGGGCCAGGCCGTTGTGGAAGCGCGCGGCCACCGGCGGCGTCGGCACGCCCGCCAGCAGGTCCTCGACCGCGCCGCGGACCAGGTCGGTCCCGGACACGACCAGCTCCGGCCCGGTGGACAGCGCCGCCGGGTAGGCGGCCCGCTCGCCCGGATCGGCGAGCTGCTCCAGTTCGATCGCGGCCTCCCCCTCGAAGAGCACCCGGTCGCGCAGCCCGGCGATCGCCGCCACGGCGTCGAACAGCCGGCCCGCGCTCGACGTGACGGGCGCGTTCGTCCCGGTGCGGGCCAGCGCCGCCACCGCCGCCCACCGGTCCCGGTGCCGCCGGACGAAGGGCAGGTCCGGGGGCTCGTCGCCGTAGATCGCGTCGAGGTAGGACACGCCCATGCGCCACGGCTGCCGTACGGCCGCCGCCCCGCCGGGCATCGGCAGCGCCTCCAGGTGTCCCGCCCGCTCGAACCCCCGCAGGTCGGCGACCAGCAGCTCGCCGCCCCACAGGGTGCCGTCGGAGCCCAGGCCCAGGCCGTCCAGGGCGACGCCGATCACCGGGCCCTCCTCGCCGTTGTCGGCCAGGCAGGAGGCGATGTGGGCGTGATGGTGCTGCACGCCGACGAGTTCGACGTCGTCGAGGCCGAGCGCGTACTTGGTGGACAGGTACTCCGGGTGCAGGTCGTGGGCGACGAGCCGGGGCCGGACGCCGAACAGCCGGCTCAGCCGGTCGATCCCCTCCGCGTACGAGCGCAGCGTCTCGTAGCCCTCCAGGTCGCCGATGTGCTGCGACAGGACCGCGTGGCGGCCCTTGACCAGGCAGAAGGTGTTCTTCAGCTCGCCGCCGCAGGCCAGCACGTGCCGGGACGGCGGCCGTCGCAGCGGCACGGGGGCGGGCACGTACCCGCGCGAGCGGCGTACGGGCAGCTCCCGGCCGCGGAACAGGCGCACCACCGAGTCGTCGGCCCGGACGTGGATGCGCCGGTCGTGGACGAGGAAGCCGTCGGCGATGCCGGACAGCCGTTCCAGGGCGTCGTCGTCCCGGTGCGCGATCGGCTCGTCCGACCGGTTCCCGCTGGTCAGGACCATGGGACGGCCGAGCCGTACGGCCAGGAGGTGGTGCAGCGGCGTCGCGGGCAACATCACCCCCAGCTCGCGGTTGCCCGGCGCGACCCCCTCGGCGACCGGCGCCCCGTCCCGGCGCGGCAACAGGACGACGGGCCGCCGCGGACCGCTCAGGACGCCCTCGGCGGCCGGGCCGAGCAGGACCAGCTCGCGCGCCGCGGCCAGGTCGGCGGCCAGCACCGCGAACGGCTTGCCCTCCCTGCGCTTGCGGGCCCGCAGCGTGCCGACCGCCTCCTCGTCCCCGGCCACGGCCGCCAGGTGGTATCCGCCGACGCCCTTGACGGCCAGGATCCTGCCCTGCGCCAGCCAGAGCGCGGCCGTCCCGACCGGGTCGCCCGGTCGGGGCCGGCCGTCGGCGTCCAGCAGCCGCAGCGACGGCCCGCAGGCGGGGCAGCACACCGGCTGCGCGTGGAAGCGCCGGTCGCCGGGGTCGCGGTACTCCCGCGAGCAGTGGGCGCACATCGCGAACGGGGCCATCGTGGTGTTGGGCCGGTCGTAGGGCAGGTCGGTGACGATGGTGAACCGGGGTCCGCAGTCCGTGCAGTTGGTGAAGGCGTAGCCGTGGCGGCGCGCGGCCGGGTCGGCGATCTCCGCCGCGCAGGCGTCGCACGGGGCCGTGTCCGGCGGCACGCACACCTGGCGGGCGCCCTCGCCGCGGCTGGGCACGATCCGGAAGCCCGACTCCGCGACGGGCTCGGCGTCCGCCACGGTGACGCTCTCGACCAGCGCCGCGGGCGGCGCCCGCCGTTCCAGCTCGGCGACGAAGGCCCGCAGCGCCGACGGCTCGCCCTGGGCCTCGATGAACACGCCGCGCGGATCGTTGCCCACGAACCCGGCCAGCTCGTGCCGTCCGGCCAGACCGCTGACGAAGGGCCGGAAGCCGACGCCCTGGACCAGCCCCTCGACCCGGACCCGGATGCGGCCGGGCCCCTCAGCCGTCACCGGTCAGCGCCCGCTGCACCAGCTCCCACAGGACGTGGTAGAGGGTCACCTGGGCCTCCTGGATCCGGTGCACCGACGGCGACGGCACGACGAACAGGTGATCGACCAGGCCGTCCGCGGCCATCCGTCCGCCGTCGCCGCCGGCCAGGCCGACGGTCAGCGCGCCGCGGCGGCGCGCCTCGGCCAGGGCGTGCAGCACGTTCGCCGAGCCGCCGCTGGTCGACAGGCCCACCACGACGTCGCCGGGCCCGGCGAAGGCGGCGACCTGACGGGCGAAGGCCAGGTCGTAGCCGACGTCGTTGGACAGGGCGGTGACGACGGCGGCGTCCACGGCCAGGCAGGTCGCCGCGAGCGCCCGGCCGCGCGGCGGGTGGGCGAAGAGCTGGGCGAGCGCCTGCGCGTCCGTGGCGCTGCCGCCGTTGCCGACGGCGAACAGCCTGCCGCCGGACTCGAAGGCCGCCGCCGTCCGCGCCGCGCAGCGCGCCAGCTCCTCGCCGTGCAGCCCGGCGACGGTCTCCCGCAGGGCGACGATCTCGTACGCCTTGTCCGCGCAGGAGCGGCGCACCTCCGCCAGGAGGGCGTCCGGGTCGGTGGGCCGGACGTACAGGAAGGGGTAGAGGGCCTCGACGCCGGTGCCTTCTGTCGTGCTCATCCGCATTCTCCTCCCACCGCGATGGCCTCCCCGGCGTGCACCAGGACGACGTCGCCCGGCCCGGCCTCGACCAGGGCCACGCTGATCTCCTGGGGACCGCCGGCGTCCGCCCGCGCGATCGCCATCCCGTCGCCGAGCAGCTCGACGACGCGCATGGGCACGGCGAGGTCGGAACAGGTCAGGCACACCGGCTCCGCCGGCTCCATCGGCTTCTCGGTCATCGGGCCTCCTCCGGCTGGTCGAGGAAGACGTGCACCAGCTCCCACAGCAGGTGGTAGACCGTCATGTGGATCTCCCGCACCACGCACGGGTCGCCGGACCGGGCGGCGAGCACGTGGTCCACGGCCGGGCTGCGGCCGATCGCGCCGCCGTCCCCGCCCACGAGCGCGACGGTCAGCAGTCCGAGCCCGCGGGCCGCCTCCAGCCCGCGCAGCACGTCCGCGCAGCCGCCGTCCCAGGAGAACCCGAGCGCCATGTCGTGTTCGGCGGCCAGCAGGCGCACCTGCTCGGCGTAGATCTCCTCGAACCCCCTGCGCGCGGCGACGGCGGTCAGCCGGGCGGCGTCGTGGCTCAGGGAGAGGGCGGGCAGGGCCCTCTTGCCGACGATGACCGGATGGACGAACTCCACGGCCACATGCTGGGCGTCCGCCGAGGCGCCGCCGTCGCCGAAGACCAGCAGCCGGCCGCCCCGCGCGAACCGCAGGGCCATGGCCCGGCAGGCCAGGGCGATCGGGGCGGCCTCCTCGGCGAGCGCCCGTCCTGGCGCGACCCGGCGCTCGAAGGCTGTCGACACAAGCGTCATCTCACCTCTCCTTGCCACGCCTCTCCCTGCCATGGGGCGGCGTCATGGGACGGCGGCCGGTGCCCCTCGTCCCACAGGGCCGCGCAGGCGCGGAGGACGTCCTCCAGGTCCCGCAGCCGGATCATGGCGGCCTTCAGCTCGCTCAGGCCCGAAGCGGTGATCTCGTACCTCCTGCGCGGCGGTCCCGTACGCGAGGCGGTCCACGAGGAGACCAGGCACCGGTCGCGTTCGAGGGCGCGCAGCAGCCGGTAGACATGGCCGGGCTCCGCCCCGGCAACGCCCAGCTCCCCCAGCCGGTCGATCAGGTCGTAGCCGTGGCCGGGCCGCTGCCAGACCAGGAGAAGCAGGAGCGGGGACAACAATCCTCGCCTCTCGCCGCCTTCCATACGATCTCCCCCGCCGGCGGAACGCACACTCCAAGGGGTAGTAGAACGTGCACAGGGGGCGATTCCGTAGCTCCGCACGCCGTCCTTGCCAACTTCTGACAGAAGCCAAGCCAAGGGTTAGGTCTCCGGCGGTCGGCACCGCGCCGAGCCGACGGTCTCAGCGCCGCTGTCAGGGAGACGTCGGCCGCGAAGTAACACGAGTAGTTCAAGTAGTTCGTGCTGCGGAACGGATGATCACGGTAAGTCGGATTTGCCGTCCGACACCGTCGCCCGGGCCATTCCTTCAGTCGGAATGGATGATCCGACACCCTGGACCACCCGTCCCACCGGGGCTTTCGTGGCGTCCCGCCGCAGGACTGCGCCTGTTCGCCGTCCTCGCACTCGCGCCGACGAATAAGTGATCGGCCGTGTTTCGTCGAATCCGTCAAAACGATGAGCGCCGCCGGAATGGGGGGCCGCCCCACCCTCACGGCCTCCGTCGTCGTCCGGACGCGGGACGGCGGCTGTCAGGAGGGCGCAAGGCCGACTGTCAGCCGGATCGCCGCAAATCTGACCCTTATACCGAATCGGTCTCGACTCAATCCGTCAATAGGGACAGACACCCCTGCCGATCGGATGACCGAAACCCTGATTACGGGCATTCCATAGAGGGACAAGATCATCACGCAGAGTGGCAAAACCCCAGCATGCGCGGGGCGGCGGAGATCATCCGCCCAGCGGGAGCGCCCTACCGGCCGCCGGCGGCCCCGCAGGTGACGGGTTTTTTCGATGCCCGAAACCAGGCTTCCATCGTTGGTTTAAATTTCATCCCTTGACTGACTTTCGGACAAAATAATAGGAATGGCGTGGCCTCAGCCGAGAGCCGCCCCTCGCCAGGCCGAACCCTGACGAGCGGCCCATACTTCCTGCTGCCCGCGTGACGACCTCGCCCGGAGCAGTGGACCTGCCGGGGGGTGACTTTCGCGTGGCGATGCCGGATGAACACATGCCGTCCGAGACACCGTTCGCCTCGCTGACGCGATACCCGCCCGGCGCCCGGACTCTCTTCTGCCTCCCCTACGCCGGTGGGGACGTCACCGCCTTCTGGGCGTGGCGGCAGGCGTTCGACGGCGTCCTCGACGTGCGGGTGGCGATGCTCCCCGGACGTGAGGGCCGGATCGCCGAACCCGGCGCCCTCTCCCCCGAGCTGATCGCCCGGTCCATCGCCGCCCACCAGCGCACGTCGTACTCGATCTACGGGCACAGCATGGGCGGCCGGGTCGCCTTCGAGGTGGTCCGCGAGCTGCGGCGGCTCGGCGTACGGGCGCCCGAATGCCTCTACGTCGGCGCCGCGCACCCGCCGGAGCGCCAGGAGACGCTGGGACGGTGGACGGGCCTGGGCGACGAGGACCTCCTCGACGAGGTGATCGCCCGGCTGGGCGCGCCCGCGGAGTTACGGACGCAGCCCGAGATCAAGGCCCTGCTCCTCCCCGCCCTGCGGACGGACATGGAGTGGCTGCGCCGCTACCGCTTCACCCGGCAGGAGCCCCTCGACGTCCCCATCGTCGCCTTCGCCGGCGCGCACGACCAGGAGGTCACCCACCCCACCATGCTCGGCTGGGCCCGCCACACCTCCTCGACCTTCCGCCTGCACACGCTCGACGCCGCCCACCTCTTCCTCGCCACGCACGGCGACCAGGTGGCGCGGACGATCGCGGCGGACCCCCGGCCGAGCGTGACCGCGGACGAGGTGCACGTGTGGCTGGCCGACCTGGACGAGCTGCCCGAGATGTGCGCGGCCGTGGACGAGCTGTCGCCGCGGGAGGCGGCACGGGCGGCCAGGTTCCGGCAGGAGGACCACCGGCGCGGGTTCGTCGGCGGGTCGGTGCTGCTGCGGCGGCTGCTCGCGGAGTACGGGGTCGAGCCGGGCGTCGCGCCCGCCCGGTCCGGCGGCGTGCCGTACGCCGGGACCGAGCTCGCCTACAGCCTCAGCCGATCGGGCGGCCTGGTGCTGGTCGCGCTGACGGCGGGCCGCGAGGTGGGCGCCGATCTGGAGCGCTTCCGCCCGCCGGCCGACGAGCAGGCGTTCTTCGAGCGGGTGCTGGACGAGCGGGAGCGCGACGAGTACGCCGCGCTGCCCGAGGAACTGCGGTTGCACAGCGCGCTGCACACCTGGACGGCCAAGGAGGCGCTGCTGAAGGCGATCGGTGACGGGCCGCGGGTGGATCCGGCGCTGTTCGGGTTCGCCGGGCAGCGTCCGGGCGCGACCTGGGTGCCCGAGGCGGCCCCAGAGGCCGCGCATACGGCGGAGTGGCAGGCGGACCGGCTGGCGGAGTGGCGGGTGACGCACCTGCCGCTGGGCCGGGCGCTCGCCGCGATCGCCGTCCGCGCGCCGCGCTTCCTGCTGCGTTTCGAGACGGTACGGCAAGGCCGGCTGGTACGGCCGGGTGTGGAGGCCGCAGGATGACACTCCTCAGCAGTCTGATCACGGCTCAGGCCGCGAGGACTCCGGACGCCCCGGCGGTCCGGCAGTGGGAGAACGTGCTCACCTACGCCGAGCTGGTCGAGCGGGCGTGGGCGCTGGCGGGACGGCTCCGCGAGCTCGGCGTCGGGCCGGAGGCGCGGGTGGGACTGTGCACCCGCCGTACACCGCTGATGCCGGTGGCGTTGCTGGCCATCCATCTGGCGGGCGGCGCGTACGTGCCGCTGGATCCCGGGCATCCGCGGCAACGGCTGGACGAGGTGCTGGAGGACGCCGGGATCGCGGTGGTCGTCGTGGACGAGCGCGGCCAGGAGCTCCTGGACGGCTGCGCCGCCGCGCTCGTGCACGCCTTCCAGCAGGGGCCGGCGGAGCGGCGGGACGGCGACGCCGTGGCCGGCAACGCGGCGTGGGTGATCTACACCTCCGGTTCCACCGGACGGCCCAAGGGCGTGGTCGTGAGCCACGCCAACGCGGTCTTCTTCGTCACCTCGACCGTCGCGCACTTCGGCCTGGACGCGAGCTGCAGCTCGATGGCCTTCTCCGCGCTGGGCTTCGACGCCTCGATCATGGACATGGTGCTGCCGCTGACCATCGGCGGCTGCGTGCAGCTGGTGCCGGACGAGGACCGCGTCGACCCGGCCCGGTTGCAGCACTTCCTGGAGGAGCACGACGTCACCTGGGGGTACCTCCCGCCCGCGCTGCTCCCGCTGGTGGACCCGAGCCGCCTGCCGTACCTGAGGGACGTGGTGACGGCGGGCGAGCCGCCCCCGCCCGAGCAGGTGGCGCGGTGGTCGGCGCACACGCGTTTCCACAACCTGTACGGCCCGACCGAGCTGACCGTCGTCGTCGTGGGCGGCGAGTTCCACGGCGTGTGGGAGCGGCCGCTGCCGATCGGCCGGCCGCTGCGCGGCTGCCGGGCCTACATCGTCGACGAGGACATGAACCCGTGCCCGCCGGGCGTCCCCGGCGAGCTGCTCATCGGCGGCCCGCAGGTCAGCCGCGGGTACCTGGGCCGTCCCGGGCTGACGGCCGAGCGGTTCGTGCCCGACCCGTTCTCGGACGAGCCGGGAGCGCGGCTGTACCGGACCGGCGATCACGTGGCGTGGCAGGAGGACGGCCAGATCGCGTTCATGGGCCGCCTGGACCGCCAGGTGAAGGTCCAGGGGCAGCGTGTGGAGATCGGTGAGGTGGAGACGACGCTGCGCGCGCATCCGCGGGTGCGGCAGGCGGTGGTGGACTTCGCGGGCGAGCTGGTCGCCTACGTGACGCCCGAGGACGCGCCCGACCTGGCCGAGCTGCGCGAGGACCTGGCGGTGCGGCTGCCGCCGTACATGCTGCCGACCAAGCTGGTACGGCTGGCCCTCCTCCCGCTGAACGCCTCGGGCAAGGTCGACCTCGCCGTCCTGCGGGCCGGGTCCCGGCGGGAGCAGGGGACGGGGACCGGGCTGGCCGGGATCTGGGCGCGGGTGCTGGAGGCGCCCGTCCCGGACGACGAGGACGACTTCTTCCAGCGCGGCGGCCACTCGCTGCGGGCGATGCGCCTGGTGGCCGCGGTACGCGCGGAGCTGGGCCGGGTCGTGTCGGTCCAGGACGTGTACGAGGGGAGGACCTACGGCGCGCTGCGCGCGCTCGTGGAGGGCGCGCGGCGGGCGACCACCGCTGCGCCGCCCACCGGGAGCCCGGCCGCCTTCTCCCCCGCCCAGCGCCGGATGTGGTTCGTCGAGCAACTGGCGCCCGAGTCGGCCGCGCACAACATCGCGATGGCCGAGCGGATCCGCGGCCCGCTGGACGTCGCCGCGCTCCGACGCGCGCTGACCGCCGTCGTGGCGGCGCACGAGGCGTTGCGCTGGCGGGTGGGCTCGCGCGACGGCATTCCCGACGTGACGGTCGCGCCGCCGGATGAGGTGCCGCTGCCGGTGGACGACCTCTCCCCCGCCGACCTGGCCGCGGCGCTGCAGAAGGAGGCGCGGGAACGGTTCGACCTGGCCGCCGGGCCGCTGTTCCGGGCGCGGCTGATCCGGCTGGCGCCCGACGAGCACGTGCTCTGCCTGACCGCGCACCACCTGGTGTTCGACGGCTGGTCGCAGGACGTGCTCTACCGGGGCCTGTCCGCCGCCTACCGCGGCGAGCCGGTCGAGGTGAGCGAGCACACGTTCGCCGACTACGTGCGCTGGCTGCGCGGCAACGGCGACGCCGAGGCGCTGGGCTGGTGGCGGGAGCGCCTGCGCGACGCGCCGCTGGTGCTGGACCTGCCCAGGGACGCGGCCAGGCCGCCCGCGCAGACCTTCAACGGCGCCGCCTGCCAGGGCGAGCTGGACGCGGCACTGGCCGGCCGGGTGGCCGAGCTGGCTGCGCGGCTGGGCACCACGCCGTACGCGGTGCTGCTGGGCGCCTTCGGACGCCTGCTGGCCGGGCTGGCGGGACGTGACGACCTGGTGGTGGGGTCGGCCTACGCGGACCGGCCGCACGTCGCGTTCGAGTCGATGGTGGGGATGTGCGTGCAGGTCCTGCCGGTGCGGCTGCGCCCCCGGGGGGACTTCGCCGAGCAGGTGACGGCGTGCGCGGCCGAGCTGAACGCGGCGATCAGGCACCGGGACGTGCCGCTCGGGCAGCTCCTGGAGTCGCTGCGGCTGCCGCGCGACCTGAGCCGCAACCCGATCACTCAGGTCATGTTCAACATGTACAACTTCGCCCAGGCCCGGCTGGACCTGGCCGGTTGCGCGAGTGAGACGTTGCGCCCCGGGCTGCCGGGAGCGCTGTTCGACCTGACGATGTACGTGGGCGAGCAGCGCGGCGGTTACGCGCTGGAGCTGGTCTACAACCCCGACCTCTACACCGCCGAACGCATGGCGGCGCTGGTCGACGGCTATGTCGAGCTGCTCGACGAGCTGCTGACCGGACGGGCCGAACCCGACGCGCCCGACGAGGAGCTCCCGGCCTGGGACGGGCCGGGACTGCTGGAGCTCGTCGGCGACGCGTACGCGGGGGCACGGCGGCGGACCGAGGCGGCGCTCCGGCGGGCGGGTGTCGGGCCGGGGTCCGTGGTGGCCGTCGTCGCCTCCCGGGTGCCCGAGCTGCCGGGGACCCTGCTCGGCGTGCTGGCGGCGGGCGCGCGGTGGGCGGTGATCGACTCGACGTATCCGCCTGCCGTGCAGGAGAGACAGATCGCCGCCGCGGGAGCCCGGGCGGTGCTCCGGGACGGCGAGGTCGAGCTGCGCGAGGGCGGCGTCGAGGTGCCGGGGACCGGCTATCTGTCGATGACCTCGGGCACCACGGGCGATCCCAAGGCGGTCGTCACCGCCGACAGGCCGCTGGCCCACTTCGTCTCCTGGTACGTCCGCACCTTCGCCGTCGAGCCGCACGACCGGTTCGCGCTGCTGTCCGGGCCGGCCCACGATCCGGCGCTGCGCGACATGTTCGTCCCGGCCGCGGCGGGCGCCGAGTTGTTCGTGCCCGAGCAGGAGCTGGTGCGCGACCCGGGCAAGCTCGTCACCTGGCTGCGCGAGCACGCCATCACCGTCCTCCATCTGACGCCGCAGCTCGCGACGATGCTGGCGGACACCGGCGCCACGCTGCCCGACGTGCGGCTGGCCGGCGTGGGCGGCGACCTGTTCACCGGCGCCCAGGCGGCCCGGCTGCGCGCGCTCGTGCCCGGCGCCCGGCTCGTCGCCTTCTACGGCACGACCGAGACGCCACAGGCGCACGCCTGGCACGAGCTGACCGAGCCGTACCCGGAGATCGTGCCGATCGGGCGGCCCGTCGAGGGCAGCGAGATCATCGTGCTGGCGCCGGACGGCGGGCGGGCCGGGGTCGGCGAGCTCGGCGAGGTGGTCGTCCGCAGCCGCCACCTGGCCTCCGGCTACCTGGACCCGGCGCTGACCGGCCGGCGCTTCGCCGGTGACCGCTTCCACACCGGGGACCTCGGCCGGCGCAACCCCGACGGCACGGTCACTCCGGCGGGGCGCGGGGACGACCAGGTGAAGGTGCGCGGATTCCGGGTCGAGCTGGGCGAGGTGGAGGCCGCGCTGGCCGCCTGCCGGGACGTGCGCGCCGCCGCGGCCAGGGTCGAGGGCGGCACGCTCGTCGGCTACGTGGTGCCCGCCGGGCCGGGGGCGGCGGCGCACCGGATCTTGGAGGACCTGCGCCGCGCGCTGCCCGAGCACGCCGTCCCCACCGAGGTGGTGACGCTACCCGCGCTGCCGCTGACGCCCAACGGCAAGGTGGACCGCGCCGCGCTGCGCGGGCGGCCGGTGGAGCAGCCGAAGGCCGTCGGCGGCCTCGACGGCCCCACGCAGAAGACGGTCGCCCAGGTGTGGCGGGCCGTGCTGGGCGTGCCGCGGCTGGGCCCCGACGACAACTTCTTCGAGATCGGCGGCCACTCGCTGGCCGTGGCGGCCGTGCAGGCACGGCTGAAGGCGGCGACCGGCCGCGAGATCCCGATCACGGAGCTGTTCAGGCATCCCACCATCCGGACGCTCGCCGCCCACCTCGACGGCGCGGGCGGCAGTCCGGGACTGGACCGGGCGGCACGCCGCCTGGCTTCACGACGAGACAGGTTGAGGAACCGTAACGAGAAGGGGATTGCCCCATGACGGACGAGCCCACGGCCGAGCCGATCGCGATCATCGGCCTGTCGTGCCGGGTTCCGGGAGCGGGTGACGCGCAGCAGTTCTGGCGCAACCTCGCCGACGGCGTCGAGTCGCTGACCACGTACACCCTGGAGGAGCAACGGGCGCTGGGCACGGCGGAGAGTCTGCTGGCCGACCCGAACTTCGTGCCGGCCGCCATGGCGCTGGACGACTACGAGGGTTTCGACGCGGCGTTCTTCGGCATGTCGATCAGGGAGGCCGAGGTCCGCGATCCGCAACATCGGCTGTTCCTGGAGCTGTCGCACACGGCGTTGGAGGACGCGGGCTACGACCCGTTCCGCTACCCGGGCGAGATCGGGGTCTACGCCGGCACCGGGACGGACACGTACCAGTGGCGGAACATCCGCAGCAACTCCCAGGCCCACAAGAACGCCGGCTGGCTGGCGGTCATGGTGGGCAACCACGTCGACTACTGCGCGACGCTCACCTCCTACAAGCTCGACCTGCGCGGCCCCAGCTACACCGTGCACACGGCGTGCTCGACCGCGCTGGTGGCCTTCCACATCGCGTGCGAGGCGCTGCGCAACGGCGAATGTGACATGGCGCTGGCCGGCGCGGCCATGCTGGACCTCCCGCAGGGCGAGGGGTACATCTACGACCAGGACGGCATCGTCTCCCCCGACGGGCACACCCGCTCCTTCGACGCCGACGCCGGCGGCACGACCTGGGGCAGCGGCGGCGGCGTCCTCGTGCTGAAGCGGCTGTCGGAGGCGATCGAGGACCGCGACAACATCCGCGCGGTGGTCCTGGGCAACGCGATCAACAACGACGGCGCGGGCAAGGTCGGCTTCTCCGCGCCCAGCCTGGACGGCCAGGCCGCGGTCATCGCGCAGGCGCTGGGCGTCGGCGGCGTGGACCCGCGGACGGTGACCTACGTCGAGGCGCACGGCACCGGCACGGCGCTCGGCGACCCGATCGAGGTGGCCGCGCTGTCCAGCGTGTTCGCCCAGCACACGAGCGACACCCAGTGGTGCGGCATCGGCTCGGTCAAGAGCAACATCGGCCACCTCGGCCAGTCGGCCGGCGTGCCCAGCCTGATCAAGGCGGTGCTGTCGCTGGAGAACAAGCTGATCCCGCCGACGTTGCACTTCAAGAGCCCCAACCCGAAGATCGACTTCCCGGCGAGCCCGTTCTACGTCGTCTCCTCGCCGACGAAGTGGGAGCGCGAGGACTTCCCGCGCCGCGCGGGGGTCAGCTCGTTCGGCATCGGCGGCACGAACGCGCACGCCGTGCTGGAGGAGGCGCCGCCGCGTCCGCCGCTGCCCCGCGAGCGGCCCGCGCACCTGCTGAAGCTGTCGGCCAGGACGGAGTCGGCGCTGGCCGCGGCGCGGGAACGGCTGGCCGCGCACCTGGCCGCGCACCCCGAGACGGACCTGGCCGACGCGGCCTTCACCCTGCGCGTGGGCCGCCGGGAGCTCAAGCACCGGGCCACGGTCGTCGCCACCTCACCGGGCGACGCGGTGGCCGCGCTGTCCGACCCCAAGCGGATCGTCACCGGCGCCAAGCCGAAGCGACCCGCGCAGGTGGCCTTCCTCTTCTCCGGTCAGGGCTCCCAGTACGGCGGCATGGCCGCCGAGCTGTACCGGAACGAGCCGATCTTCCGCGAGGCGGTCGACGAGTGCGCGGCCGTCCTGGACGTGCGCGAGCAGATCTTCGCCACCGGCGAGGAGGCCGACGAGGCGCTGCGGCAGACCTCGCTCACCCAGCCCGCCCTGTTCACCGTCGAGTACGCGCTGGCCAGGCTCTGGCTGTCGCTGGGCGTCGAGCCCGCCGCGATGATCGGCCACAGCATCGGCGAGTACGCGGCGGCCACCATCGCCGGCGTCTTCACGCTGCCCGACGCGTTGCGGCTGGTCGCGGCGCGCGGCCGGCTGATCCAGGCCCTGCCGCCCGGCTCCATGCTGGCCGTGCAGCTCATGCCCGACGAGATCGCGCCGATGCTGCCCGACGACGTCTCCGTGGCCACCGTCAACGGCCCCGGCACCTGCGTCGTGTCCGGCCCGTCGGAGTCGATCAGGGAACTGGCCGAGATGCTGGAGGAGGAGGGCATCGGCTGCACGCCGCTGCGCACCTCGCACGCCTTCCACTCGGCGATGATGGAGCCGATGCTGCGCGAGTTCCGCGAACTGGTCGCGGCAGCCGGGCCGGCCGCGCCGAGCCTGCCGTTCCTGTCCAACGTGACCGGCACCTGGATCACCGCCGCCGAGGCCACCGACCCGTCCTACTGGGCCAGGCACGTGCGCGAGCCCGTCCGTTTCGGCGACTGCGTCTCGACGCTCCTGGCCGACGGCGAATGGATCATGATCGAGTGCGGGCCGGGACGGCAGTTGTCCGGCCTGGCGAGCACCCAGCTGGCCACCGGTGCGATCGCCCCGTTGCCGTCGCTGCCCGGCCCGCGCGACCGGGCCGGTGACGTCGCGGTCTTCTCGCAGGCCGTGGGCGCGCTCTGGGTCCACGGCATCGAGCTGAACGACTTCGGCGCCCCCGGCTTCCGCGTCTCGCTGCCGGGTTACCCGTGGGAGCGGCAGCGTGCCTGGATCGACCCCGATCCGCAGGGCGCCTTCACCGGTGGCGTGGCCGCCCCGCGGCAGGCCGACGGGCCGCTGCCGCCCGAGCGGTGGTACGGCGTCCCCGTCTGGCACCAGGCGCCCGTCCGTCCGGCGGCGGCGTCGCCGATCACCCGCTGCCTGGCCTTCGTGGACGAGGACTCGGCCGCGCTGGCCGACGCGCTGCGTGCCTCGGGGGCCGAGGTGCTGGAGGTGCGGCCGGGCACCGCGTTCGGCGCCTCCGACGGAGGTTTCACGGTGCGGCCGGCCGTCCGGGAGGACTACGACGCGCTGCTCGAAGCGATCGGCGACATCCCCGAGCGGATCGTGCACGCCTGGGCCCTCACGGGCGGCGACGAGACGTGGGCGGCGCAGGACCGCGGCTTCTTCGGCGTCCTGGGGCTCGTCCAGGCGCTGTCGGCGGCCCAGCCTCCGGGCGGGGTACAGCTCGACCTGGTGACCGCGGGCACGATGGACGTCGTCGGCGGCGACCTGACCAGGCCGGAGCACGCGACGCTGGCCGCCTTCGCCCGGGTCGTCCCGCTGGAGACGCCGTGGCTGCGCGTCCGCCACATCGACGCGGCCGACGGGGACGCCGTGCGTGGCGTCGCGACCGAGCTGGGCCGCGCGGCGGAGCCCGGCGAGGCCGGGCTGCTGGCCCCGGTAGCCCTGCGCGGCGGGAAGCGGTGGCTGCTCGGGTACGAGCAGGTGGAGGTGGCGAGCGAGCCGGGCGAGCCGCGCGACGGCCAGGTGTACGTGATCACCGGCGGTCTGGGCGGCATCGGCGTCTCGCTGGCCGAGGACCTGGCGGCGCGGGCCCGCGTCAACCTCGTGCTGCTGTCCAGGACCGGCCTGCCCGCCGGCCCGCCGCGGTCGGCCCGCGAGGCGCGCGCCGCCGAGGCGATCCGCCGGATGGAGGCCGCCGGGGCACGGGTGCTGACCCTGGCCGCCGACGTGACCGATCCGGCGGACATGCGCCGGGTCAGGGACGAGACGCTCGCCGCCTTCGGCCGGGTGGACGTGCTGGTGCACGCGGCCGGCCTGCCCGGCGGCGGCATGGCCCAGGTCAAGGAGAGGGAGGCGGCCGAGGCCGTGCTCCGTCCCAAGGTGCTCGGCACGCTGGCGCTCCAGGAGGCGTTCGGCGACCTGGAGCTGGAGGCCGTGGTGCTCTGCTCGTCGATCACCGCGGTGGCCGGCGGGTTCGGGCAGATCGACTACTGCGCGGCCAACAACTTCCTCGACGCGCACGCCCGCGCCGGACGAGGCTGGAACGCCGCCCAGATCGTCAGCGTGAACTGGGGCAGGTGGCTGGAAGTCGGCATGGCGGCGGAGACCGCGGCGCCCGCCGGATTCGTCGCGTTGCAGCGTGGCGACCGGATCAAGGCGATGGACCACCCGGTCCTCGACGCGCGGCACGCCGCGGACGCGGTCAACGGCCTCGACTGGTGCAGCGGCACGCTCTCGCCCGGCACGCACTGGGTGCTGGACGAGCACCGCATCGCCGACGTGCCCGTGCTGCCCGGCACCGGCCACGTCGAGCTGGCCAGGACGGCCACCGAGGCGGTGCTGCCCGGCAGCGGGCTCGTCGAGCTGCGGGACGTGGTGTTCGTCGAACCGTTGTCGGTCGCCGACGGCGCGACCGCCGAAGTACGGGTGATCTTCACCCCGGAGGCGGACGGCGCCGAGTTCCAGGTGCAGAGCATCATCGGCGGATCGCACCGCACCCATGCCAGAGGCACGGCGGCCAAGGTGAGCCCGCCGCCCGCCGACCGCGTGGACCTGCGCGCGATCATGGACCGCTGCGTGTCCTCGGCGGACGAGCAGGGCGGCGTCCCGCTGTCGGGCCTGCTCACGCTGGGCGGGCACTGGCACCGGACCCTGACCGCCACGCATGTCGGTCAGCAGGAGGCGCTCGGCCTGTTCGAGGCCAACGACGTGCTGATGGTCGACCTCGACCGCTGGGGGCTGCACCCGGCGCTGCTCGACGCCGCCACCACCTTCAGCTGGGTCGCGGTCGAGGGCCACTACCTGCCGCTCGGCTACGGCCGCATCACCGTGTTCGGGAGCCTGCCCGAGGCGTTCTGGAGCCATCTGCGCATCACCAGCACCGACACCGACGAGGTGCTGGTCGTGGACGTCACGCTGATCGCTCCCGACGGCACGGTGCTGGTGCAGATCTCCGACTACGTCCTGCGCAGGATCGACACCGAGGCCGTGGTGTCCGGGGTCGTCACCAGCGCCGACTCCCAGCGCGCCGCCCCGGCGGCGGCCGCGGCCGACGACGAGGTCGGCATCAGGCCGGCCGACGGGGCCCTCTCCCTGCGCAGGCTGCTCGCCGCCCCGCTCGGCCCCCAGGTCGTGGTGGCGGCCAGCACGGTGGCCGAGCTCGTCGCCGGGGTCGGCTCGCTGACCCAGGAGACCGTCGAGACCGAGCTCGACCCGGCGGCGGTCGCCGACCGGCAGGACAAGGCGCCCGCCGAGGGCTACGTCGCCCCGCGCAACGACGCCGAGGCCACGATCGCCCGCCTGTGGGGCGAGGTGCTCGGCGGCGACCACATCGGCGTCGACGACGACTTCTTCGAGCTGGGCGGCAACTCGCTCATCGCGGTCCAGCTCATCGCCCTCATCCGCAAGGAGCTGGGGGTGCGGCTGCCGATGCGCAACCTCTTCGAGGAGCCGACCGTGGCCGGGGTCGCAGCCCTGCTGGACGCCGCCACCGCCGCCACCCCCGAGCCCGCCGCCGCCGGGCCCGCCACCCAGACCATCCCCCGTCTCCCCCGGAGTTCCGCATGAGCGCAGACACCAAGGTCGTACTGAACGACGAGGAGCAGTACTCCATCTGGCCCGCCGACCGGGACAATCCCTCCGGCTGGCACGACGCCGGCTTCTCCGGCACCAAGGACGCCTGCCTGGACCACATCGAGCAGGTGTGGACCGACATGCGGCCGAAGAGCCTGCGAGAGGCCATGGACAGTGAGTGATGCCTTCCCCGCATCCTCCGGCCAGGAGCGGATGTGGTTCCTTTCGCGCTTCGAGCCCGATCTGGCCGTCTACAACATCGGCATGATCATGCCGATGGCGGCCAGGCAGCCGGTGGACCCCCGCCGGCTGGAGCGGGCGATCGATCTGGTCGTGCGGCGCCATGAGGCGCTGCGCACCACGTTCGAGTTCCGGGACGGGCAGGTGGTGCAGATCATCAGCCCCGGCGCGCCGCCCACGGCGCTGACGGAGACGGACCTGTCCCACCTCCCGCGGGCCGCCGCCGAGGCGGAGCTGGCCCGCCTGGCCAGGGCGGACGCGGTGCTGCCGTTCGACATGGAACGGGCGCCGCTGTACCGGGGCCGGCACGTCAAGCTGGCCGAGGACGATCTGCGGCTGGCCGTCGTCTTCGACCACACGATCTTCGACGGCGTCTCGTCCATGGTCTTCATGGACGAGGTGGAGGAGTGCTACGACGCGCTCGGCGAGGACCGGCCGCCGAAGCTGCCCGACCTGCCGATCCAGTTCGCCGACTTCGCCGTGTGGCAGCGCGGCCGGTTGTCCGGCGAGTTCCTGGAGACCGAGCTCGTGCACTGGCGCGAGCGGCTGGCCGGGGTGCCCGCCGACCTCGCCCTGCCGGGTGACCGGCCGCGGCCGGCCCGCCGTACCTACCGGGGCGGGATCCGGCTCGGCGCCTACTCCCCCGAGTTGTCGGCGAGCGTCGAGCGGCTGGCCAAGGACCTCAACGCCACGCTGTTCACGGTGATGCTCACCGCGTACGCCGCCGTGCTGTCGCGCTGGTCCGGCATCGACGACATCGTGGTGGGCACGCCGGTCGCCGGACGGCTGCTGCCCGAGACCGAGCCGGTCATCGGCATGTTCGTCAACGCGGTGCCGCTGCGCGTGGACCTGTCGGGCGCGCCCAGTTTCCGCGAGGCCGCCGGCCGCGTGCGGGCGACGGTCGCCGAGGCGCTGGACCATCAGGAGCTGCCGTTCGAGCGGCTCGTGGAGGACCTGCAACCGGCCCGGGACCTGAGCGTGCCGCCCATCTACCAGGTGATGTTCAACCTGGCCATCCGCACCAACGAAGGGCAGATCGCCAACGGCACCGCGAAGGTGGACATCCAGCTCGACGTCAACATGCGCGACGGGCTGCTGCACACCCGGCTGGAGTACGCCACCGACCTGTTCGACCCGGAGACGATCGAACGCTTCGAGGCGAACCTGCGGATGCTGGTCGAGTCGGCCGTCGCCGACCCCGACCGGCCGGTCGACCGGCTCCCCGTGCTCACGGCGGACGAGCGCGGACGCGTGCTGGCCCTCGGGACCGGCGCGCCCCAGGCCGCGCCCGGAACCCTGCACGCGCTGGTCGAGGAGCGGGCCGCGGCGACCCCTGAGGCCCCCGCGGTGCTCTTCGGCGACGTCACGCTCACCTACGCCGAGCTCAACGGCCGTGCCAACCGGCTCGCCCGGCGGTTGCGGCACCTCGGCGTGGGACGCGGCGAGCCCGTCGCGGTCTGCGCGGAACGATCGCCCGAGCTGGTCGTCGCGCTGCTCGCCGTCCTCAAGGCGGGCGGGGCGTACGTGCCGCTGGATCCGGAGTACCCGCGGGACCGGCTGGAGTTCATGCTCGCCGACTGCGGCGCGCGGGTGCTGCTCACCCAGCGCCACGTGCCGTCCCCCGGGACGATCGAGACGGTGCTGCTGGAGGACGACCACGACCTCGACTCCGGCGATCTCGACCCGGTGACCGGACCGGACGACGCCGCGTACCTCATCTACACCTCGGGCTCGACCGGCCGGCCGAAGGCGGTGGTCAACACCCACCGCGGCATCGTCAACCGGCTCGCCTGGATGCAGGACGCGTTCGGCCTGACGGCCGGCGACGTGGTGATGCAGAAGACGCCGACCAGCTTCGACGTGTCGGTGTGGGAGTTCTTCTGGCCGCTGCTGCAGGGCGCCTGCCTCGTCCCGGTACGGCCGGGCGGCCACCGCGACCCCGCCCACCAGCGTGACCTGATCAAGCGGCACGCGGTGACCACGATGCACTTCGTGCCGTCGATGCTCGCCCTCTTCCTGGAGGAGGCGAACATCGAGTCGTGCACGTCCCTGCGTCGCGTGGTGTGCAGCGGCGAGGAGCTGCCCCCCAGGATGGCGGCCCGCTTCTTCGAGCGGCTGCCCGGCGTGGAGCTGCACAACCTCTACGGCCCCACCGAGGCGGCCGTGGACGTCTCCTGGCACGCCTGCCGGCCGGGCGAGACGGTGATCCCCATCGGCCGTCCGATGCCCGGCTGCCGCCTGCACGTCCTCGACGAGCAGCTTGAGCCGATGCCCGTCGGGGTGCCCGGTCAGCTGCACATCGGCGGCGTCCAGGTGGCCCGCGGCTACGCGGGACGGCCGGGGCTGACGGCCGAGCGCTTCGTCCCCGACCCGTACGGCGCGCCGGGCGCGCGCCTGTACGCCACCGGCGACCTGGCCAGGCTGCGCGCCGACGGAGAGCTGGAGTTCCTCGGCCGCATCGACGACCAGGTGAAGGTGCACGGCTGGCGGGTCGAGCTGGGCGAGGTCGAGACGGCGCTGGCCGCCGACCCCCGGGTGCGCCGGGTCGTGGTCGCGCTGCGCGACGACGCGCCGGGCGGCCGCGGGCTGGTGGCCTACGTGGACTGGACGGGCGAGCCGAGCCGGCTGTCGCACGAGATGCGCACCGGACCGGCGCGCACGTTGCCGGCGGCGCTGGTGCCGCAGGCGTTCGTGCAGGTCACCGAGTTCCCCTCGGGGCCGAGCGGGAAGCTCGACCGCGCCGCGCTGCCGCCGCCCACCGGGCCCGGCCGCGGCGACCTCGGCACCACCTACGTCGCGCCGGAGACGCCGCTGGAGGAGGAGCTGTGCGCGCTCTGGGGCGAACTGCTGGGCCGTGACCGGGTGGGCGTCGAGGACGACTTCTTCGCCCTCGGCGGGCACTCGCTGCTGGCCGTCCTGCTGATCACCCGGTACCGGGAGGCGTACGGGATCGAGATGGACCTGCGGGTCTGCTTCGAGGTCACCACCGTGGCCGAGCACGCGCTGGCCGTACTGGAGCTCCAGCTCGGCGACGTCGAGCTGGACGATCTCCTGGCGGAGGACGCGGACGGATGAGCGAGGTGAGAGGGCGGCTGGCCCGCCTCAGCCCGGAACAGCGTGCGGCGCTGGAGCGCAGGCTCCAGCGGCAGCCGAAGGCCCGGCCCGCCGGCATCCCCGCGCGCAGCGACCCGGACGCGCCGGCGCCGCTCTCCTACGGGCAGGAGCGGCTGTGGTTCCTGCAGCGGCTCGACCCCGCCGACGCCTCCTACAACATGTACATGGTGCAGCGGCTGCGCGGCGCGTTGTCCGTCCCGGACCTGGCCGGGGCGCTGAACGCCGTCGCGGCCCGGCACCCGATGCTGCGGGCCCGCTTCCCCGCCGTGGAAGGCAGCCCGGTCCAGGTCGTCGAGCCGGTGCTGAAGCTCGATCCGGTGCTGGTGGACCTCGCGGACCTGCCCGCGGCCGAACGGGAGGCGCGCGCCACGGCGATCGTGGCCGAGCTGACCAACACGCCGTTCGACCTGGCCACGGGCCCGCTGGTGCGGGTGCACCTGATCACGCTGTCGCCGACCGATCACGTGCTCTGCCTGGTCCTGCATCACCTGGTGGCCGACGGCTGGTCGCTCAAGCTCGTCTTCTCCGAGCTGGTCGCCTGCTACACCGGGAACGCGGCCGGGCTGGGCACCCCCGCGGTCGACTACCGCGACTTCGCGGCCTGGCAGCGTGGCCGCGAGCCGTCACAGGAGTCCCTGGACTACTGGCGCACCCGGCTCGACGGCGTGCAGCCGCTCGACCTGCCCACGGATCGGCCACGGCCGGCCGTCCGGGTGCCCAGCGGCGACTACTGCGCGCGCCGCATCGGCCCCGAGCTGACGGCCCGCCTGGAGCAGCTGGCCAGGGACGAGCGCGGCACGCTCTTCATGGTCCTGCTGGCCGCCTACCAGCTCCTGCTGGGCGCGCACTGCGGCACCGACGACCTCACGGTCGGCTCGGTCATCGCCGGGCGCGACCGTCCGGAGCTCCAGGACGTCGTCGGCTTCTTCCCCGAGACGCTGGTGCTGCGCGGCGACCTGTCCGGCGACCCGTCATTCCGCACGCTGCTCGCGCGGACCAGGGCGACGGTCCTGGACGCGTTCGCGCACCAGGACATCCCCTTCGAACGCCTGCTCAACGACCTCGGCATCCGCCGCGACCTGAGCACGACGCCGCTGTTCCAGGCGATGTTCGTGATCCAAGACAAGGAGGCCGCCGCCCTGCCGCTGCCCGGCATCGAGGCGGAGATGTTCGACCCCGGGGCGACGCAGGCGAAGTTCGACCTGATGCTGGACGTCACCCAGTTCGACGGCTCCCTCTGGGCGATGTTGTCCTACGCCCGCGACCTGTTCGAGGAGGAGACCGCGACGCGGTTGCTGCGGCGGTGGGAGCGGGTGCTGGAGACGGTCGCGGGCGACCCGGACGCGCCGCTGTCCGCGCTGCGCGCGGCCATGCTGCTGCCCGAGGACCGGCAGCCGGTCCTCGACACCCCGCAACCGCCCGCGCGGGACGTGCTCGACCTCTTCCAGGAGCGCGTACGGCTGGCGCCCGGCGCGCCGGCGGTGAGCCACGGCGCCCGCCGGGTCACCTACGCCGAACTGGACGCCCTGGTCGCCGCGCTGGCCGGTCGCCTGTCCGCGGCCGGGGTCGGCCCGGACACGGTCGTGGGCCTGCGGGCCGCGCGCTCGGTGGAGCTGATCGCCGGGATGCTCGCCGTCGGCCGGGCGGGCGGCGCCTACCTGCCGCTCGACCCGGCCTACCCGCCGGAGCGGCTGCGCCGGATGGCGGCGGACGCGGGCGCGGCCCTGGTGCTGGACGAGGACGATCTCCGCGAGCCGGGGCAGGCACCCGCGCTCGACGTCGCGGTGCCGGGCTCGCTGGCCTACGTGATCTACACCTCGGGCTCGACCGGGCGTCCCAAGGGCGTGGAGGTGCCGCGCGAGGCGCTCGCGTCGCGGGTGAGCTGGATGCGGGACCACTACGAGCTCGGCCCCGGGGACCGCGTCCTGCAGTTCGCCTCGCCGAGCTTCGACACGCACGCCGAGGAGGTCTACCCGGCGCTGACCGCCGGCGCCGAGCTGGTCCTGTGCCCGGACGAGCCGCTGCCCGACTTCCTGAAGACCCCGGAGGGCTCCGCGCTCACCGTGCTGGACCTGCCGACGTCGTACTGGCAGGAACTGGTGGCCATGGGCGTCGAATGGCCGGCCGGTCTCCGGCTGCTCATCCTGGGCGCCGACCCGCTGCCCGGCCCGGTCCTGGCCACCTGGTACGAGTCGGGCCCCCCGGGCGTCCGCCTGATCAACAGCTACGGCCCCACCGAGGCCACGATCATCGCCGCCACCGCCGACATGGACCCCGCCGAGGCGCTGCGCCGCCCGACCGTGGGCGTCGCCCTGCCCGGCACCACCCTCCAGGTGCTCGCGCCCGACGGGCTGCCCGTCCCGCCCGGTGTCGCGGGCGAGCTCCACATCGGCGGCGTCGGCCTGGCCCGCGGCTACCGGGGCGCGCCGGCCCTCACGGCCGAACGCTTCGTGCCCGGCCCTGACGGCTCACGCCTCTACCGCACCGGCGACCGGGCCCGCTTCCGCCTGGACGGCAGGCTGGAGATCCTCGGCCGCCTGGACCGGCAGGTGAAGGTGCGCGGATACCGCGTGGAGCCGGGCGAGGTGGAGTCCGTGCTGCTCGCCCATCCGTCCGTGCGGCAGGCGACCGTGGTGGTCCGCGACGACCGGCTGGTCGCCTACGCCGTCCACGACGCCGGGGACGCCTTACGCGATCATCTGGCCGCCGAGCTTCCCCCGCACATGATGCCCAGCGCGATCGTCCCGCTCGACCGCATCCCGCTGACGCCCGGCGGCAAGGTCGACCGGGACGCCCTGCCCGACCCGGGCCGGCCGCGGGGCGCGGCGTACGAGCCGCCGGCCAGTGCGGCCGAGGAGCTCGTCTGCATGGTCTGGGCCGAGGTCCTGGGGCTGGAGCGGGTGGGCGCGCTGGACGACTTCTTCCAGCTCGGCGGCCACTCGCTGCTGGCCACCAGGACCACGGCCCGCCTCGCCGCGGCCACCGAGCTGGAGGTGCCGCTCAAGCTGGCCTTCACCCGTCCGACGCCGCGCCTGCTGGCCGCGGCCCTGGAGCACCTGGCCGAGGAGGCCGACGAACGTGGATGAGCGGCAGGCCCGCGTGCAGGCCCGCTTCCGCAAGGCGATCGCGGGCCTGGGCGCCACGGAGCAGATCCCGCGACGGGCCGAGGGCAGCGATCCGCCGCTGTCGTTCGCGCAGGAGCGGCTGTGGTTCATGGAGCAGTTCGCCCCGGGGACGAGCGCCTACGTGCTGCCCGCGTCGGCCAGGCTCCGGGGCCCGCTCGACGCCGAACGGCTGCGGCGCTCGCTCGACGCCGTGGTGGCCCGGCACGAGAGCCTGCGCATGACCTTCCCGGCCGGCCCCGACGGGCGGCCGGAGGTGCGGGTGGCGGACCGGGTACGCGTCCCGCTGCGCGTCGTGGAGGTGACGACGGAGGCGGCGGCCAGGCAGGTGCTCAGCGCCGACGCCGCGCAGCCCTTCGACCTGGCGGACGGTCCGCTGCTGCGCGCCACCCTGGTACGGCTGGCGCCCGACGACCACGCGCTGCTGATCGCCGTCCATCACATCGTCGCCGACGGCTGGTCGGCCGACCTCGTGGTGCGCGAACTCCTGACGCCGCCGCAGAGCGGACCGCCGCTCGGTTTCGGCGACTACGCGCTGTGGCAGCGGGAGCGGCTGAGCGGCGACCGGCTGGCCGGCGACCTGGCGTTCTGGCGCGCCGAGCTGGACGGGTTGCAGGTGCTCGAACTGCCCCTGGACCGGCCGCGTCCGCCCCGGCAGGGCTTCCGGGGCGGCTGGCACGACCTGGAGCTGGACGTCGCGGAGTTCGGCGAGCTGTGCCGGGCCGAGGGCGCGACGCTCTACATGGGGCTGCTCGCCGCCTTCCAGGTGCTGCTGGCCCGCTGGTCCGGCATGACCGGCTTCGCGGTGGGGTCGCCGGTGGCCGGGCGGACCAGGCCGGAGTTCGAGGAGATGGTCGGGCTGTTCGTCAACCTGCTCCCGCTGCGGGCGCGGCTGACGGGCGATCCCGGGTTCGCCGAGCTGCTGCGCCGTACGCGGGACGGCGCGATCGACGTCTACGGCCACCAGGAGCTGCCCTTCGAGAAGCTGGTCGCCGAGCTGGACCCCGAACGCGACGTCAGCCGCCCGCCGCTGGTGCAGGTGCTGTTCGCGCTGCAGAGCTACCGCGACGGCGGCGAGGGCTTCGAGCCGGACAGCACGACCACCCGCTTCGACCTGGAGCTCTACGCCGCCGAGCGCGGCGAGCGGGTGGAGGGACGGTTCGTCTACAACGCCGAGCTGTTCCGGCCGGAGACGATCGAGCGGCTGGCCCGGCGGTTCGCCGCCCTCCTGCGTGCGGTGGTGGCGGCGCCCGACGTGCCGGTGGGACGCCTGGACATCCTGCCGGCCGAAGAGCGGGAGCAGCTCTCGCGGTGGAACGCCACTGCCCGCGAGCATCCCGGCGGGCTTCTGCACGAGCTGGTCTTCGAGCAGGCCGAGCGCACCCCGGACGCGACGGCGCTGGTCTTCGAGGGCGACCGGCTGACCTACCGCGAGCTGGCCGAGCGGGCCCGCGGAGTGGCGGCCGCGCTGGGTCCCCGGGTGGACCAGCCGGTCGGCGTCCGCATGGAACGCGGGCTCGACCTTCCCGTCGTGCTCCTCGGCGTGCTGGCGGCCGGCGGCGCCTACCTGCCGCTCGACCCGGGCCATCCGGCGGAGCGGACCCGCGGCATGCTGGCCGACGCGGGCGCCGACCTGGTGCTGACGGCGGCGGACGTGCGTACCGGCCCGGCGCCCGTCGTACGGGTGCGCGAGGACAACCTGGCCTACGTCATCTTCACCTCGGGCTCCACCGGACGGCCCAAGGGCGTCGGCGTCTCCCACCGCGCGATCGTCAACCGGCTGCGCTGGATGCAGGACACCTTCCAGCTCACCCCCCAGGACCGCGTCCTGCA
>NZ_JBSFGF010000034.1:0-75555 GCF_053596455.1 Nonomuraea sp. NPDC001699
CTGGAGGGGCGTGGGTTCAGGACGAGGCGGTTGCGGGTGTCGCACGCTTTCCACTCGTCGTTGATGGATCCGATGCTGGAGGATTTCCGTGCGGTCGCTCGCACGTTGACGTACAACTCGCCGCGGATCCCGATCGTCACCACAGGGGATGTGTGCTCGCCGGATTACTGGGTGGACCAGGTTCGGGACACGGTCCGGTTCGCCGACGCCATCAGGGATACGGATGCGCAGGCGTTCCTGGAGCTGGGCCCGGACGGCGTGCTGACCGCCATGGCTCAGGAAACGGTCACTGAAGCGGTGCTGGTGCCCGCGCTGCGCCGAGACCGGGGCGAAGAGCACACGATCATGTCGGCGCTGGCCGCCCTGCACGTCCATGGCGTCCGGCTCGACTGGTCCGCCGTGTTCCCCGGCGCGACCCGCGTGGACCTGCCCACGTACGCCTTCCAGCGGCGGTGGTTCTGGCCCGGCCCCGCAGGCACGGGGGATGCCCGGAGACTGGGCCTGGCCGCCGCGAGCCATCCGCTGCTGGGCGCGGCCGTGGGACTGGCCGACACCGATGAAGTCCTGCTGACCGGCCGGATCTCCCTGGGATCACATCCCTGGCTGGCCGATCACGCGGTTGGCGGCACCGTGGTGTTCCCCGGCACCGGTTTCCTGGAGCTGGCGATCCGGGCAGGGGACCAGGTCGGATGCGACGTGGTCGAGGAACTGACCCTCACCACGCCCCTGGCGCTGGGGGGCGACGAGGCCGTCACGGTGCAGGTGCGGGTGGGACCGGCCGGTGAGGCGGGCCGTAGAGAACTGAGCGTGCACGCCAGGACGGGCGAGCACGACGCGTGGGTACGGCATGCCGAAGGGGTCCTGGCGAGCGGCGCGGGGCCCGAGCAGGAGCCCGGCGGCGCGCAGGAGTGGCCGCCCCGGGGCTCGTCCGTGATCGAGCTGGACGGGCTGTACCGGCGGCTGGCCGAGATCGGGCTCGGCTACGGGCCAGTGTTCCAGGGGCTGCGGGCGGCCTGGCGTGGCACCACTGGTGAGGTGTTCGCCGAGGTCGTGCTGCCCGAGCCGGTGACTGACACTGGTACGTTCGGGATGCACCCGGCGCTGCTGGACGCGGCGTTGCACGTGGTGCCGTTCGCCGGGTTGGGCGGTTTCGAAGGTGTCCTGTTGCCCTTCTCCTGGGGCGGTGTGCGCCTGTATGCGGGCGGCGCGTCGGTGTTGCGGGTGCGGTTGGCCCGGGAGGGTGATGACGCGGTCTCGCTGAGCGCGGTGGACGCCTCCGGCGAGCCTGTGCTCTCGGCGCGGTCGCTGGTGTTGCGGCCGTTCTCTGTTGGTGACCTGCCCGTCTTCGGCGATCAGGAGTTGTTACACCTGGAGTGGGCGACGTTGCCCGAGCCTGTGTCCGGACCACGCGGCGACGTGGCCGAGTTGGCGGCGGCTCCGGGCGCCGACCTCGCGGCTGGATTGGCTGCTCTTCAGATGGTGCCGGACGTGGTGACGGTCGCGCTCGGATCGGACGGTCGCGGCGACAGGGGCGGGGCGGTTCACGAGCCGGCCGCCCAGGTGCTCGGACTGGTGCAGGCGTGGCTGGCCGACGACCGGTGCCGCGACTCCCGCCTGGTGTTCGTGACCTCCGGTGCCGTGGCGGTCGATGGCAGCGAGGACACGATCGATCTGGCCGGCGCGGCGGTGTGGGGCCTGGTACGGAGCGCGCAGACGGAGAACCCTGGCAGGTTCGTCCTGGTGGACATCGGGGAGCCCGGGCCGGGGGCGCCGTTGCCCGAGGTGCTGGCCGCGGTGCTGGCATCGGGCGAGCCGCAGGCAGCGGTGCGTGACGGGGCGGTGACGGTCCCCCGCCTGGCACGGCTGGTGACGGCCGGTGCCCCTGCAACTCGCGCGTGGGACACGGAGGGCACCGTGTTGATCACCGGTGGCACCGGCGGTCTGGGAACGTTGGTGGCGCGGCATCTGGTGGCCGAGCGAGGGGTACGGCACCTGCTGCTGGCCGGCCGCCGTGGAATGGCAGCTCCAGGCGCGGCGGAGCTGCGGGCCGAGCTGGTCGCGCATGGTGCCGAGGTCACCGTCGCCGCCTGTGACGTGGCCGACCGGGACCAGGTGGCCGCGTTGCTCACGCGGGTGGATCCCGCGCACCCGCTCACGGCGATCGTGCACACCGCCGGTGTGCTGGCCGACGGCACCGTCCCGGCACTGTCGGCGGAGCGGCTGGCAGCCGTACTGAAGCCGAAGGCGGATGGTGCCTGGCACCTCCACGAGCTGACCCGCGATCTGGACCTGGCCGCGTTCGTGCTGTTCTCATCGGTGGCGGGCACATTCGGTACGGCAGGCCAGGCCAACTACGCTGCTGCGAACGCCTTCCTGGACGCTCTGGCCGAGCACAGACGTGCTCTGGGCCTGGCCGGATCGTCGCTCGCTTGGGGCCCATGGGCACTGGACACCGGGATGACCGGTGGGCTGAACGACGCCGAGCTCCGCCGTATGACGAGAGCCGGGATGCCGCCGCTGACTGCCGAGCAGGGGCTGGCGCTGTTCGACGCGGCGATTACGGTGGATCGTGCGGCGGTGGTGGCGGCCAGGTTCGACGAGGCGGCCGCGCGGGCGCAAGGCTCGGTGCCTCATCTGTTGCGGGGACTGGTGCGCGGAGCACGCCGGTCGGCGGCTTCGGCACCGGTAGTCGACAGGGCGCTGGCCGGCCTGGGACGGGCTGACCAGGTCCGGTCCGTGATGGACCTGGTGCGGGGCCAGGTGGCGGCGGCGCTGGGGCATGCTTCGCCGGAGCAGGTGGAGATGCGGTGGGAGTTCCGCGAGCTGGGCTTCGACTCCCTCACCTCGGTGGAACTGCGCAACCGGCTGAGCACGGCCACGGGGCTGCGGCTGCCCGCGACGCTGGCGTTCGACTACCCGACACCGGTGCAACTGGCCGATTTCCTGCTGGCGGAACTGCTGGGCGAGCAGGCCGGCCCGGTGGCTCCTGCCGTCGTGGCCCCGGTCGCGGACGATTCGGTCGTGATCGTGGGGATGGCGTGCCGTTATCCGGGTGGGGTCGAGTCGCCGGAGGATCTGTGGCGGCTGGTCATGGACGAGACCGATGCCATCACCGATTTCCCGACGAATCGGGGTTGGGACCTCGATGCGGTGTACGACCCGGACCGGGAGAGCCGGGGGACGTCGTACACCCGTCATGGTGGGTTCCTGCACGAGGCTGATGAGTTCGACGCGGGGTTCTTCGGGATCTCGCCGCGTGAGGCGTTGGCGGTTGATCCGCAGCAGCGGTTGTTGCTGGAGGTGTCGTGGGAGGCGGTGGAGCGGGCGGGGATCGAGCCCGGGTCGTTGCGCGGCAGCCGTACCGGCGTCTTCACCGGGGTCATGTACAACGACTACAGCGTGCCCCTGGCCGCCGCTGCGCAGGGTGAAGAGTATGAAGCCACCGGGAGCGCGCTGAGCGTGGCCTCCGGGCGGGTGTCGTACACCTTGGGGCTGGAGGGCCCGGCGGTGACCGTGGACACGGCGTGCTCGTCGTCGCTGGTGACGATGCATCTGGCGGCGCAGGCGCTGCGGTCGGGCGAGTGCTCGCTGGCGCTGGCCGGAGGCGTGACGGTCATGTCCACGCCGCAGACCTTCATCGGGTTCTCCCGTCAGCGCGGGCTGTCGGAGGACGGGCGGTGCAAGTCGTTCTCCGACAGCGCCGACGGGGTGGGATGGTCCGAGGGCGTCGGGGTGCTGGTGCTGGAGCGGCTGTCGGACGCCCGGCGCAACGGTCATCAGGTGCTGGCGGTGCTGCGCGGGTCGGCGGTGAACCAGGACGGCGCGTCCAACGGCCTGACGGCGCCGAACGGGCCGTCGCAGCAGCGAGTGATCGCTCAGGCCCTGTCCGGTGCGGGGCTTGCCCCGGCCGATGTGGACGCGGTGGAAGGCCACGGGACCGGGACCACGTTGGGCGACCCGATCGAGGCCCAGGCGCTGCTCGCGACCTACGGGCAGGATCGGGAGCATCCACTGTTGCTGGGGTCGATCAAGTCGAACATCGGTCACTCACAGGCTGCGGCCGGTGTCGCGGGTGTGATCAAGATGGTCATGGCGATGAGACACGGCATCCTGCCCAGGACGCTTCATGTGGACGCGCCGTCGTCGCACGTGGACTGGTCGGAGGGTGCGATCGAGCTGCTGACAGAAGCCAGGTCCTGGCCCGAGACCGAGCGACCCTGGCGGGCCGGCGTGTCGTCGTTCGGGATCAGCGGGACCAACGCGCACGTGATCATCGAGCAGGGGCCGGCGGTTCCGGGGACGGGTGCGGGACTCGTGCCGGCGCCGGTCCCCGTGGTGGTGTCGGGCCCGACCGTGCAGGCGCTCCGGGCGCAGGCCGGGCGGCTCGCGTCCTTCCTGGACGGTGGGTCCGGCTTGGCCGATGTGGCGTTGTCGCTGGCCACGACGCGAGCGGCGTTCGAGCACCGGGCCGTGGTCGTCGCCGGAGACCGAGAGAGCGCGCAGGCGGAGCTGAGCGCGCTCGCCGAGGACCGCCCAGGCACCGGCGTGGTGCGCGGCGTGGCCGCCTCGGAGCCACGGCTCGCCTTCCTGTTCACCGGACAGGGCAGCCAGCGGGCGGGCATGGGCCGCGAGCTGTATGACCGGTTCCCGGTGTTCGCTCGGGCGTTTGATGAGGTGGCGGCCTGGTTTGGTCCTTTTGTCGAGGAGGATCTGGATCGGACGGGGGTGGCGCAGCCTGCGCTGTTTGCGTTGGAGACGGCGTTGTTCCGGTTGGTGGAGTCGTGGGGCCTCAGGCCGGATGTGCTGGTGGGGCATTCGATCGGTGAGCTTGTGGCTGCGCATGTGGCTGGGGTGTTGTCGCTTGAGGATGCGTGCACGCTGGTTTCGGCCAGGGCTCGGTTGATGCAGGCGCTTCCCGCCGGTGGAGCGATGGTGGCGGTGCAGGCTGGCGAGGCGGAAATATCCAGCTTTACCGGGGTATCGGTCGCGGCGGTGAATGGCCCGTCGTCGACGGTGATCGCGGGTACCGAGGCAGCGGTGCTGGAAGCGGCTGCCGTTCTGGAGGGGCGCGGACACAAGACCCGGCGGCTGCGGGTGTCGCACGCTTTCCACTCGCCGCTGATGGATCCGATGCTGGAGGACTTCCGGGCCGTCGCCGAGACGCTCACTTACCACCGGCCGACCATCCCGGTCGTGTCCACCTCGTCCGGAGACCCGTGCTCGCCTGACTACTGGGTGAACCAGGTCCGCCATGCCGTACGGTTCGCCGACGCCGTCCGGGACGCGGACGCCCAGGTGTTCCTGGAGCTCGGCCCCGACGGCGTCTTGAGCGCGATGGCCCAGGAGACGGTCACTGACGCGGTGCTGGTGCCCGCGCTGCGCCGAGACCGGGGCGAAGAGCACACGATCATGTCGGCGCTGGCCGCCCTGCACGTCCACGGTGTGCGGCTCGACTGGGAGACGGTTCTTCCGGGAGCCCGCCGCGTGGACCTGCCCACCTACGCCTTCCAGCGTCGTCGTTACTGGCCGAAGCCCGCCCCCATCCGTCCGGGAGACGTGACCGCCGCAGGTCTGCGAACCCCGGATCACCCCTTGCTGGGCGCCGCCGTCGAACTGGCTGGCGGCGACGAAGTGATCTTCACCGGCAAGCTCTCGGCCCGATCCCACCCCTGGCTCGCCGACCACATGGTGTCCGGCCAGGTGGTCGTCCCCGCGACCGTCTTCCTCGAACTGGCGGTCCGGGCCGGCGACGAGGTCGGCTGCGCCAGGGTTGAGGACCTGACCCTCGCGGCACCGCTGACCCTGCCGGACCAAGGCGTCCAGGTGCAGGTACGCGTGGGCGGACCCGATGCGGCCGGCCGCCGCCCGCTGAGCGTGCACGCGCGGTCGGAGGGCGAGAAGGACCGTCCCTGGGTACGGCACGCGGCCGGCCACCTGGCGATGGAACTCACCACGATGCCGCCCTTCGACACCATGGCATGGCCACCGCCCGGCGCCGAGCCGGTCTCCTTGGAAGGCTTCTACGAGGAACGGTCGGCCAGCGGGTTCGACTACGGGCCCTCGTTCCGTGGCCTGACCGCGGTGTGGCGGCACGGCGCCGACATGATCGCAGACGTGGCCCTGCCAGAGGACGCGGCCCAGGAGGCGGCGTCGTACGGCCTGCATCCCGCGTTGCTCGACGCGGTGCTGCAGTTGTGCCTGCTGCTGGACCGGAGCGATACGGCCGGACGCAAGGTGCCGTTCGCCTGGGAGGGCGTGTCGCTGGCGATGACGGGCGCCTCGGCTGTCCGGGTACGGATGTCCTGGGCGGGGCCGGACACGATGTCGATCGCCATCTCCGGCGCCGGAGGCCCCGTGGCCTCGATCGAGTCACTGACCATGAGAATCCTCGCGGAGGAGGAGAACACCGGCACACGCACGATCGGAAGGGACTCCCTGTTCCGGCTGGACTGGGTCCCGCTGGCCGTGCCGCAGCCGGTGGTGGACGACGAGAAGCCCGTGGAGATCAGGTCGGTCGACGACCTGCGGTCACTCGGCGAGGTGCCGCGGACACTGCTGTTCACCGTGACCGGCGCTGATGCCGTGCCCGCGTCCGCGCACAGCCTGGCGCCGTCCGCGCTGGCTCTGGTCCAAGCCGCGCTCGCAGAGGAGCGGTTCGCGGAATCGCGCCTGGTGTTCGTCACCCGGGAGGCGCTGGACGGCGGCGATCTGGCGGCCGCGACCATCTGGGGTCTGGTCCGGGCAGCACAGGCGGAGCATCCCGGTCGCTTCTTCCTGATCGACCTCGACCAGGAAGCCGGAGGCCACCAGGTGGTGTCGGCTCTGGCCGCGGGTGAGCCGCAGGTCAAGGTCAGGAACGGCGTCGTACTCGCAGGTCGACTGGCCAGAGTCGCCCCGCCCGCCGAGCCGGCAGGCCCGGCCTGGGATCCCCAGGGCACCGTCTTGATCACCGGCGGCACCGGCGGCCTGGGCGGCACGCTGGCCCGCCACCTCGTCACCAGGCACGGCGTCAAGCACCTGATGCTGGCGAGCCGGAGCGGAGACAGAGCCAAGGGAGCCCGGGAGCTGGTGGGGGCGCTCGCCGGAGCAGAGGTGACCATCGTGGCCTGCGATCTGGCGGATCGTGCCGCCGTCGCGGACCTGCTGGCCAAGGTCCCGGCCGAACACCCGCTGACCGCGGTGGTCCACGCCGCCGGCGTGCTGGACGACGGTCTCATCGACACTATGACACCGGAGAGCCTGGAGAAGGTGTTCCGGCCCAAGGTGGACGCGGCCTGGCACCTGCACGAGCTGACCCGTGACCTGTCCGCGTTCGTCCTGTTCTCGTCGGTGGCGGGTACGTTCGGTACCCCAGGACAGGCCAACTACGCCGCGGCCAACGCCTTCCTGGACGCGCTCGCGCGGCGCCGCCGGGCAGAGGGGCTGCCTGCCCTCTCGCTGGGATGGGGCCCGTGGGCCCAGAACGAAGGCATGACCGCTGCCCTGAGCCAGGCTGAGATGGACAGGCTCGCCAGGCGCGGCATGATCCCGTTGGCTCCCGAGCACGGCCTGGCCCTGTTCGACGTCACGGTCACGGGCGAAGAGCCGGCCCTGGTGCCCGCCCGCCTCAGCCTGGCGGCATTCCGCGCGGACGTCCCACCCCTGCTCCGTGGGCTGATCCGGCCGACGGCCGAGCGATGGACGCCTGCCGTACTGAGTGACCGGCTCGGCCCGGACGCGCGGCGGGCCGCCCTGCTCGACCTGGTCCGCACCGAGATCGCCCTGGTCCTCGGCCACGACGACGGTGCCTCCATCGAGCCGCTGAGCGGTTTCCAGAGCATGGGATTCGACTCGCTGACGGCCGTCGAGGTGCGGAACCGGCTGGCCGCGGTCACCGGGTTGCGGCTGCCGGTCACCTTGGTGTTCGACTACCCGAACGTCACGGCACTGACGGACCTGCTCCTGGCCGAGTTGTACGGCGAGGCGCCCGCTCAGGAGACGGCGACGCTCACGCCCACCGACGATGATCCCGTGGTGATCGTATCGATGGCCTGTCGCTACCCGGGCGGAGTCACGTCGCCCGAGGAGCTGTGGCGGCTGGTCGCCGAGGGCGGCGACGCGATCTCGGCGTTCCCCGACTCCCGGGGCTGGGACCTGGACGCGTTGTACGATCCGGCCCGCGAGCGACCAGGCACCAGCTACGTTCGTCAGGGCGGGTTCCTCCATGAGGCGGGGGCGTTCGATGCCGCTTTCTTCGGCGTCTCGCCACGCGAGGCGCTCGCGATGGACCCGCAGCAGCGGCTGCTGCTTGAAGCGTCGTGGGAGGCGATCGAGCGGGCGGGCATCGACCCACTCGCCCTGCGCGGCAGCCGCACGGGTGTGTTCGCCGGAGTGATGTACCACGACTACGCCACGAGCGCGGAGTTCCCGCCCGACGTGAAGACCTTCATGGGCACCGGCACGGCAGGCAGCGTCATGTCGGGACGCCTGTCCTACACCCTCGGCCTGGAAGGCCCCGCGGTCACGGTGGACACCGCCTGCTCCTCCTCGCTGGTGGCGTTGCATCTCGCGGCCCAGGCACTGCGCAGCGGGGAATGCTCCCTCGCCCTGGCGGGCGGGGTCACCGTGATGGCCACACCGGGGGCGTTCGTCGATTTCAGCGCGCAGGGCGGGCTGGCCGGTGACGGCCGCTGCAAGTCGTTCTCCGAGGCGGCCGACGGCGTCGGCTGGTCGGAGGGCGTCGGCATGCTGGTGCTGGAACGGCTGTCGGACGCCCGGCGCCACGGCCACCAGGTGCTGGCCGTCGTGCGCGGGTCGGCGGTCAACCAGGACGGCGCCTCCAGCGGGCTGACCGTGCCGAACGGGCTGTCGCAGCAGCGGGTGATCCGGCAGGCGCTGGCCTCCTCCGGCCTCTCCCCGGCGGACGTGGACGCGGTCGACGGGCACGGGACGGGGACGAGGTTGGGCGACCCGATCGAGGCTCAGGCGCTGCTGGCCACGTACGGGCAGGATCGGGAGCAACCGCTGCTGCTCGGCTCGGTGAAGTCGAACCTCGGCCACACCCAGGCCGCCGCGGGTGTCGCCGGTGTGATCAAAATGCTCATGGCCATGCGTCACGGCCTGCTGCCGAGAACCGTGCACGTGGACGCGCCCTCATCCCACGTCGACTGGGAGCGGGGCGCGGTGCGGCTGCTCACCGAGGACACCCCGTGGCCGGAGACCGGGCGGCCGCGACGGGCCGCGGTGTCGTCGTTCGGCATCAGCGGCACCAACGCTCACGTGATCATCGAGCAGCCGTCGGAGCCGGTACCGGAGCCGCGGACCGAGCCGGCACCGGGTGTGGTGCCCGTGCTGCTGTCCGGGAAGACCCACGACGCGCTTCCTGCCCAGGCCGCGGCCCTGCTGGCGCGGATCCAGGACGATCCGGACGTGTCGCTCGCGGACGTGGGCTTCTCGCTCGCGACGACCCGCTCGACGTTCGAGCACCGGGCGGTGGTGCTGGCGGGTGACCGGGAGGAACTGCTGGTCAAGCTGGCCGACCTCGCGGGCGGTCAGGCAGTGCACGGTGGTGTCGCACGGCAGGGCAGGCTCGCGCTGTTGTTCACCGGGCAGGGGGCGCAACGGGCCGGCATGGGTCGTGGGCTGTACGAGCGCTTCCCGGTGTTCGCCGACGCCTTCGACGCCGTTCTCGCCCACCTGGGGCGTCCGCTCCGTGACGTGATCTTCGGCGACGACGACCTGCTGGACCAGACCGCGTACACCCAGCCGGCGATGTTCGCGCTGGAGGTGGCCTTGTTCCGCCTGATGGAGTCCTGGGGCATCAGGCCGGATGTCCTGGCCGGGCACTCGATCGGTGAGATCGCGGCCGCGCACGTGGCGGGCGTGCTGTCACTGGAGGACGCGTGCCGGCTGGTGGAGGAGCGTGGCCGGCTGATGCAGACGCTGCCTCCCGGTGGCGCGATGCTTGCCGTACAGGCTGCCGAACAGGACGTCCTGCCGCTCCTGGACGGGCAGGAGGTTTCGCTCGCCGCTGTGAACGGTCCCGCCTCCGTGGTGATCGCCGGTGCCGAGGCGGCGGTCGGCAGGGTCGCGGCGCTCCTGGAAGCGGACGGGCGCAAGACGACGCGGCTGAAAGTGAGCCACGCGTTCCACTCGCCCCTCATGGAACCGATGCTGGGCGAGTTCCGCCAGGTAGCCGAGGGGCTGACCTTCTCTCCGCCGCGGATCCCGATCGTGTCGAGCGTGACCGGCGGACTCGTCACCGGCGAACTGTGCTCGCCTGACTACTGGGTGGAACAGGTGCGGCGCCCGGTCAGGTTCGCCGACGCGGTGGCGGAACTGCACCGGCAAGGGACCACCGCCTACCTCGAACTGGGACCCGACGCCGTGCTGACCCCGATGGCCGCGGACATCGTCACGGCCGAGCCGGTCTCGGCGCTGCGCAGGGACCGCGACGAGCAGACCGCGATCATGACGGCGGTGGCCGCGCTGCACACGAGCGGGGTGACGGTGGATTGGCCGGCCGTGTTCGGAGCCGGTTTCGCCGGTGCCCGCCGGGTGGAGCTGCCGACGTATGCCTTCCGGCGCCAGTGGTTCTGGCCGAGCGGACGGCGTGTCGGCGACGTCCGTGACCTCGGGCTGACCCCTGCGGCGCACCCGCTGCTGGGCGCCGTCACGACGCTGGCAGGGGCGGAGGCCCTCGTGCTCACCGGCCGGCTCTCACCACGGGCGCAGCCGTGGCTCGCCGATCACGTCATCGGCGGCACGGTGGTGTTCCCCGGCACGGGCCTGCTGGAGCTCGCCATCCGGGCGGGGGACCAGTCCGGGTGCGACCGGGTGGAGGAGCTCGTCCTGGCCGAACCGCTCGTGCTCGGCGAGGGTGAGACGGTGGCCATCCAGGTGTCGGTGGGCGCACCGGACGCGTCGGGTCATCGCGCCCTTGGCATCTACGCCCGGCCCGCCGACGACGAGCCGTGGACGCTCCATGCCAGCGGCGCGCTCTCGCACGGCGAGCACGTGACCGGCGATCGGGCCGAGGCGTTCGAGGTGTGGCCGCCCCATGGCGCGTCGCCCGTCGAGCTGGAAGGTCTCTACGACCGGTTGGCCGAGGGCGGCTTCGACTATGGACCGGTGTTCCAGGGGCTTCGCGCGGCCTGGCAACGCGACGGCGAGATTTTCGCCGAGGTCACCCTGCCTGACGACGTCGGTGCGTACGCGATGCACCCGGCACTCCTGGATGCCGCCCTGCACGCGGTGCCGTTCCTGGAATCGGCGGAGCCCGAGGTGGGGCGCGTGCCGTTCGCCTGGAGCGGGGTGCGCCTGCATGCCTCGGGGGCGACGGCCCTGCGCGTGCGGGTGACCAGGACCGGCGAGGATGCCGTGTCGATGACCGCGGTGGACCCGGCGGGCGCCGCCGTGCTCACCACCGAGTCGCTGGTCACGCGTACGGCCCCGGCGGCCGGTGATCGGCGCTCGGCGCGGGATGCGCTGTACCGCCTGGAGTGGACGCCGTTGCCGCAGGCGACCGGTGCCGTCGCCGGACCGTCCGTGGAGATACTGACCGGCGACTGCGACACCACGGAGAGCCTGGCGGCCGTGGTCGTGAGCCCGTCCTCCCGTGCCGACGTCATCGCCGGGACGCGCGAGGCGACCACCCGGGTCCTGGGGCTTCTGCAGCGACGGCTGGCGGGAGACGCCCCGCTCATCGTGGTGACGAGCGGCGCGGTCGCGGTCATGGACGGCGACGACGTGACCGACCTGCCGGGCTCCGCGGTATGGGGCTTGGTCCGCGCCGCGCAGGCCGAGCACCCCGGCCGCTTCGTGCTCGTCGATCTCGATGCGCGGCAGGAGCCGTCCAGCGCGCTGCTGTCGGCCGTTCTGGCCAGCGGCGAGCCGCAGATCGCGGTACGCGACGGGGTCCTGAGAACGGCGCGCCTGGTAGCCGCGCCGCCGGAACAGGGCGCCGCCCGACCGTGGGATCCCGAAGGCACGGTGCTGATCACGGGTGGCACGGGCGGACTCGGCGCCGAGGTGGCCCGCCATCTGGTGCGCAAGCACGAGGTGCGGCACCTGCTGCTGGCCGGCCGCCGGGGGCCGGACGCGCCGGGCGCACCCGAGCTGCGAGCCGAGCTGGCGGACTGCGGCGCCGAGGTCACCATCGTCGCGTGCGACGCCTCCGACCGGGACGCTCTCGCCGCCCTCCTGGCCACCGTCCCGGCCGAGCATCCGCTGACCGCGGTGGTCCACGCCGCCGGCGTGCTGGACGATGCGACGATCACCTCCCTCACGCCCGAGCGGCTGGACCTCGCGCTGAGGCCCAAGGCGATCGCAGCCTGGCACCTGCACGAGCTCACCCGGGACCTGGATCTGGCCGCGTTCGTGCAGTTCTCGTCGATGGCGGGCCTCGCGGGCGGCGCGGGGCAGGGCAACTACGCCGCCGCCAACGCCTTCCTCGACGGCCTGGCCTGCCACAGACGGGCCGTCGGGCTGCCCGCCCAGTCCCTGGCCTGGGGCCCTTGGGCCGGGGGCACCGGGATGACCGGCGGACTCGACGATCCCGGCCGGAGACGGATGGAGCGCGCGGGCATCCGCCCGCTCTCGGTGGAGCAGGGATTGGAGCTGTTCGACGCCGCCTGCGCCGTCGACCGCCCGGTCCTGGCACCGGTCCGGCTCGATCCGCGTCCGCGCGAGGCCGTCCCACCGCTGCTGCGCGGCCTGGTGTCCACCAGACGCCGCACGGCAGCGGGCCGTCAGGAGGAGCCGGACATCCTGGTCCGCCGGCTGACCTCGCTGGGCATCGCGGAGCGAGCCGAAGCGCTGGTGAGTCTCGTACGGGCCGAGGTGGCCGGCGTGCTCGGGCATGCCGGCGCCGACACCGTCGAATCCGACCGCGCATTCGCCGACCTGGGCTTCGACTCCCTCACCGCCGTCGAACTGCGCAACAGGCTGAACGACGCCACCGGGCTGCGCCTGCCGGTCTCCCTGGTGTTCGACCACCCCACGCCGCTCGCCCTCGCCGGCCATGTGCTCGACCGCCTCGGCCTGAGTGAGCAGGCCGGGTCCGCGGCGCTCCTGGCCGAACTCGCGAAACTGGAGAAGGCTTTCACCGAGCTGACCATCGACATCGATGTTCACAAGCAGGTCGCCGCACGTCTGGACGTCTTGAGAAGCAAATGGGCGGCACGTCTGCACGATTCAGGCGACGTGAACCCTGACCTCGACGCGGTCACGGACAGCGAGATGTTCGACATCCTCGACAACGAACTCGGCCTGTCATGAAGACGGGAAATCTGGTCGCGGTGAGCGACCTTCACGTCGCGTATGCCGAGAACCGGCTCTTCGTCGAAGGATTCAGGCCGGAGCACGAGGACGACTGGCTGATCGTCGCCGGTGACGTAGGTGAGCGCACCGAGGACATCGAGTGGGCGCTCGGCCTGCTGGCACGCCGCTTCGCCCAGGTCATCTGGGCGCCCGGCAACCACGAGCTGTGGACGCCGAAGGACGACCCGATCCAGCTTCGCGGCGAGAGCAAATACCGCCATCTCGTGGCGATGTGCCGCCGCCTGGGTATTCGCACGCCCGAGGATCCGTACCTGGTCTGGGAGGGTTCCGGGGGCCCGGTCACCGTCGCGCCGCTGTTCGTGCTGTACGACTACTCGTTCCGCGTCCCCGGAGTGAGCACGAAGGCGGAGTCGCTGGCGCGGGCGTACGAGACCGGCGTGGTGTGCACGGACGAGATGCTGCTGGATCCCGCTCCCTACCCCAGCCGGGAGGAATGGTGCTGGGCCAGGGTGGCACAGACCGAGCGCCGGCTGGCCGAGTGCGATCCCGATCACCCGCTCGTGCTCGTCAACCACTATCCGCTGGTGCGCCAGCCCACTCGCGTGCTGCGCCATCCGGAGTTCGCCCAGTGGTGCGGGACGGAACTGACCGCCGACTGGCACCTCAGATACCGGGCGGCCGTGGTGGTGTACGGCCATCTGCACATCCCGCGCACCACGTATCACGACGGCGTTCGCTTCGAGGAGGTCTCGTTGGGCTATCCACGGGAGTGGCGGCGGCGCGGCATGCTTCCCCGCCCGGCACGGCAGGTCCTCCCGACCCGCGAGTTCACGCGATGATCGAGGCCCTGCTCCCCGGCGCGATCATGGCGTCGGAGGCGTTCGACGACGCGCAGCCCTGCCCGTTGTTCCCCGAGGAGGAGGCCGTCATCAGCGGGGCGGTGGACAAACGGCGGCGCGAGTTCGCCACCGCGCGCCGGTGCGCCCGCGACGCCCTCGGCCGCCTCGGCCACCCGCCGGCGCCCGTGCTGCCGGGTACGAGAGGCGCACCGATCTGGCCAGAGGGGATCGTCGGCAGCATCACCCACTGCGGCGGATACCGCGCCGCCGCCGTTGCCCGGTCGAGCGACATCGTGACCCTGGGGATCGACGCGGAGCCGAACCTGCCGCTACCCCGGGGGGTTCTGGAGGCCATCGCGGTCGAGGAGGAGCTGTGCTGGGTGACCGACTTCCTGCGCCGTGATCCGTCGGCGCGGTGGGACCGGTTGCTGTTCAGCGCGAAGGAATCCGTCTACAAGTCGTGGTTCCCGCTGGCCCAACCCCGGCAGGCGCACCTCGACTTCACGGAGGCGTCGATCACCTTCGACCCGGCCGGGGGCGGCTTCCTGGCCCGATTACTGGTCAAGAGCCTCAGGCTGAGCGACGGCAGCGAACTGAAGGAGTTCGCCGGCCGCTGGCAGGTGCGACGGGGCCTGATGACGACGGCCATCGCTGTCGCGGCCCCGAATCGCATGTACCCACAGAATCGGGTATAAACAAACGCAAAGCACCATTGAAACGGCGGTGAATCCACACCATGTACGCCGAGGAACGACAACAGGACATCCTGAACGCGGCACGGGCCGTCGGTCGGGTCGACGTTGTGACGCTCGCGGAGCAGTACGGCGTGACGACGGAGACGATCCGCCGCGACCTGACCGCGCTCGAACGCGCGGGCGTCCTGCGGCGTGTGCACGGTGGCGCGATCCCGGTCGAACGGCTCGGCTTCGAACCCGCCCTCTCCGCGCGGGACGAGGTCATGACGGTGGAGAAGGAGCGCATCGCCAAGGCTGCACTGGCCGAACTGCCGCAGGACGGCGCGATCCTCATCGACGCGGGTTCGACCATGAGCCGCCTGGTCCAGTTTCTGCCGCACGACCGCGAGCTCACCGTCGTCGTCAACTCCCCGCCGCTGGCCGCCGCCCTCGCGACCCGTCCCGCGCTCACGGTCCTGATGCTGGGTGGCAGGGTCAGGGGTCGCACACTCGCGACCGTCGAAGGCTGGGCGCTTCAACAACTTTCGCAGTTGCACGTGGACGTGGCCTTCATGGCGACGAATGGCTGCTCGGTGGCGAAAGGGCTGACCACGCCCGACCCGGCGGAGGCGGCCGTCAAACGGGCGATGATCGCCTGCGCGCAAAGGTCCGTGCTGCTGGCCGACCATACGAAGTTCGCCGGAACCTACCTGGCTCGTTTCGCCACGTTGTCGGAGATCGACATGATCATCACGGATGTGGAGCTCGACCCGGAACTCGCCGCCGCCCTGGCCGCCTCAGGCCCGGAGGTCGTCCGGGTGTGACCGCCCAGGGTGCGGCGAGTCGCCATGCCGCGAGCCGGTCTACAGCACATCGGCGGCCGCGGCACGGCACTCGTCGAGTGTGACCTCGGCCAGGGCCTCCCGTACGGCGGGCACGCTCGTGGCGGACATCGACAGGCTGGTGACGCCGAGCCCGACCAGGACGGGAGCCAGCCGGGGGTCCCCGGCCGCCTCGCCGCAGACGCCGACCGGCTTGCCCGCCTCCTGCCCGGCCCGCGCGCACGCGCCGACCAGCCGGAGCAACGCCGGCTGCCACGGGTCGAGCAGGTCGGCCAGCGCGGCGTGCTGCCGGTCGGCCGCGAAGGTGTACTGGGACAGGTCATTGGTGCCGATGCTGAGGAAATCGACGTGTTCGAGCAACTCGCGTGCCATCAGGGCGGCGGCGGGCACTTCGATCATCACGCCGGCGCGGGTCACTCCGTGTGCCCTGGCCCGGGAGGCGAACGCGGCGGCCTCCTGCCAGGTGGTGACCATCGGCGCCATGACCCACACCTCCGCCGACGGGTGCGTGGCGGCGGCGCGGACGATGGCGTCGAGCTGGGTGTCCAGGACCTGGGGCAACACCCGGTCGACGCGTAGCCCGCGGATGCCGAGCGCCGGGTTGTCCTCCTCGGCCAGGCTCAGGAAGGGGAGTGGCTTGTCGGTGCCCGCGTCGAGTGTGCGGACGACGACCTTGCCGCCGCGCGAGAAGACCGCGGCGTAGGCAGCCTCCTGCTCCTCCAGGCTGGGTGCGGTGCGCCGGTCGAGGAAGAGGAGCTCAGTACGGAAGAGCCCCACCCCTTCCTCACCGACCGGGTCAGCGGCCGAGCCGATGTTGCTCATCAGCGGCACCGCGTGCCCGTCGGCGGTACGGCCGGGGCCGCGGGCGGCCAGCAGGCGTGTCCTGGTGGACTGGAAGGCGTCGCGGATCTCGGTGACCTCGCCTGCGGTGACGTCCCGCCGTACGGTCCCGAGAGAGCCGTTGACGGCGATCAGTTCGCCGTCGGCGAGTGCTCCGGCGGCCGGGCAGGCGACGACGGCGGGGATGCCACGGGCCCTGGCCAGGATGGCGGTGTGGCTGGTCGGTCCGCCGCGCCGGGTGACGATGGCCAGCACGGAGGAGTCCAGCGTGGCGGTGTCGGCGGGTGACAGGTCGTCGGCGACCAGGATGTACGGGTGGCCGGGCTCGGGCAGTCCGGGCATGGGCTGCCCGAGCGCTGCGGCGACGGCCCGGTGACGCAGGTCCTCCAGGTCGGCGGCGCGTTCGGCGAAGTAGCCGCCGAGGTCGAGCATGACCTTCTCATGGGCGGAGAAGGCCCGGTCGAGAGCGTGGGCGGCGTCCAGGCCCTCGGCGGTGAGCCGTTCGGCCTCCTGCCGCAGCTCCGGGTCCTCGACCATCATGATCTGGGCTTCCAGGATCTCCGCCGCTTCGCCGATCGCCCGGCCGCGGAGCTGAAATGCCACTGTGGAAAGCGCCTCCGCGACGTTGAGCACCGAGGAACCAGTGAGTGTGGGAGGCCCGGCCATCCGGGCCACGGGTCCGGCGATCAGGCCGGGGCTCACCCCGATGCCGGTCAGCCGCTCACTCATCGTCGAGATCCCTTGCCAGTAGCGTGGTCAGCACGTCGAGAGCGTGCTCGGAGTCGGAGCTCAACGTCACCACGGTGCCATGGGTCGCGCCCAGCGACAGCACGCCGAGCATGCTGGTCGCGGGCACGCTCTTGGCGCCGGAGGCGATGCGCACCGGAACCCCGAGCTGCTGCGCCGCCTGGACGAAGATCTTCGCAGGGCGGGCGTGCAGGCCGCTGCGCGAGGCGACGGCCACGGTCCGTTCGGACATTCTCAGCTCCCCGGCTCGATGGTGACCTTGATGGCCGCGCCGCGGGCCACCAGGTCGATCGCGTCCAGGACGCGGTCGAGGGGCAGCCGGTGGGTGATCAAGTCGGAGACCGGCACGGCCCGGGACGCGATCAGCTCCAGCGCGGCGGCGTTGTGCGCGGGGGAGGACCCGTTGGCGCCGACGATGGTCAGCTCCCGGTAGTGCACCAGGTTGGAGTCGATCGAGGTGATCGGGTTGTCCTTGGGCAGGCCGCCGAAGAAACTGATGCGTCCCTGGCGAGCGGCGATCCGGACCGCGGACTCCTGGGCGGCGCCCGAGGCCGCCGCGGTGATCACCACGTCGGCGCCGCGTCCGCCGGTGAGCTTGAGCACCTGCTCCTCGACGTCGCCGTCGATGGCGACGTCCGGGTGCACGATCTCGGCGGCCATCGCGAGCCGCGCCGGGTTGACGTCGACGAGGAAGACCCGCGCCGCGCCGCGCGCCCTGGCCAGCCGCACATGCAGGCAGCCGATCGGGCCCGCGCCCATGACGACCACGTCGTCGCCCTCGCCGACCCTGGCCAGTTCCTGCCCGTTGAGCACGCAGGCCAGCGGCTCGGCCACGGACGCCTCGGCGAAGGAGACGTTGCCGGGGACGCGGTTGACGCCGTTGACGGCCAGGACCTTGTCAGGGATCGCCATGTACTCGGCGAATCCACCGTCGTAGTGGTAGCCCATGGACTCCTGGTTCGGACAGACCGTCATCCGGCCGCGCTTGCACTCGGCGCACACCCCGCAGGGGATCGCGGCGATCACCTGGACCCGCTCGCCAGAGCCGACGACCTCGCCGGCGATCTCGTGCCCCATCACGCGCGGCGGCCTGATGTGGTGGTGCCCGTGCTGGTAGATCTTGTTGTCGGTGCCGCAGGTGGAACAGTTCACCACCCGGATGACCAGGTCACCCACCGGCATCGGGGCCTCTTCGATGCGGATGTCTCCGGGGGCGTGGAATCGGGCGACCTTCACGACAGCTCCTTCAGAATGGTCTCGACGTCCTGCGCCTCGCGCAGCGTCCTGGCCCGGTCGGGGTCGAGCAGGACCTCGGCCAGCTCGGCCAGCAAAGCGACGTGCCCGTCGCCGAGGGCGGCGATGCCGACGCAGAGCACGACCCGCTCGCCGTCCCAGTCGACGCCGTCCGGGAAACGTACGACGCAGATGGCGTCACGGTTGATGTGCTCGCGCGAGAGGCCGTGCGGGATGGCCACGCCCTCGCCCACGTACGTGGAGATCGACTGCTCGCGATCGAGCATGGCCTGGACGTACGGCTCGGCCACCGCTCCGGTGGCCACCAGAAGGCGACCGCACTTCTCGATCGCCTCCTCCCGCGAGGCCGCACTCTCGTCGAGGAGTACGGCACGCGGCTCCAACACCTCACGCACCGACCGTTCCACCCTTCTTGATGGTGTCGACGAGCCTGGTGACGGCGGGATCCCCGAGGAAGATCTGGAAGGAGATGACGACCTTGCCGGGTGCGATGGCCCGGGCGCGTTCGGCCAGTCCGGCGTGGGTGACGACCACGTCCGCGTCCGCGGGGATCTCGTTGACGGGCGTGTGGGCCACCTCCACGCCCGTGTCCTTGAGTTGCTTGCGCAGAGTGCTGGCGAGCATGACGCTGCTGCCCATGCCGGCGTCGCAGGCGACGACGAGTTTGCGGATGTCCTTGCTCTCGATGGTGCTCACTTGGCCTCCAAGGGCTCAGGCTCGGGTGCCTCGGCCTTCTCGCCCCTGCCGAACCCGAGCAGGGCGGACGCGACGGCGAAGGTCACCCCCGCGGCGATGAGGATGCCGAGCAGCACGCCGAACCAGTCGCCCTTGGGGGTGACGGCGATGTAGGCGAAGATGCTGCCGGGCGAGGGGGTGGCGACCAGACCCGAGCCGGTGACCAGGAAGGTCGCGACACCGGCGGCGCCGCCCGCGATCATCGCCAGGATCAGGCGCGGCTTCATCAGGACGTACGGGAAGTAGATCTCGTGGATGCCGCCGAAGAAGTGGATGATGATCGCGGCGGGGGTGCTGGGGCGCAGGGCGCGCGGGCCGAAGAAGAAGAACGCCAGCAGCAGGCCGAGCCCGGGGCCGGGGTTCGACTCGATCATGAACAGGATCGACTTGGTCTGGGCGGCGGCCTCGGCGACACCGAGGGGGCCGAGCACGCCGTGGTTGATGGCGTTGTTCAGGAACAGCACCTTGGCCGGCTCGACCAGGATCGAGGCCAGCGGCAGCAGGCCGGTCTCGACCAGCCAGGCCACGCCTTGACCGGCGACCCGGGTCAGCGCCGCGACCACCGGGCCGACGCCGAGCATGCCGGCGACGGCCATGATGCTCGCCACGATGCCGGCGGTGAAGTTGTCGACCAGCATCTCGAAGCCGGCCTTGGTGCGGTCCTGGACGAGGCCGTCGACGAGCTTGATGACGTAGGCCGCGAGCGGGCCGATGATCATCGCGCCGAGGAACATGGGGGTCGTGCCCTCGGGTGTCGTGACGCCGACCACGACCCCCATCGTGGCGACCGCGCCGACGACCGCGCCGCGCTGGCCGTGGACCATCCGGCCGCCGGTGTATCCGATCAGGACGGGCAGCAGGATGCTGATCATCGGGCCGACGAGCTTGGCGAGTGTCTCGTTCGGCAGCCATCCGGTGGGGATGAACAGCGCGGTGACCAGGCCCCAGGCGATGAACGCGCCGATGTTCGGCATGATCATGCCCGCTAAGTAGCCGCCGAGGCGCTGGACGTTGGCTTTCACCCCGGTTCCGGTAACCGGGGGAGTGTAGGTGTCGGCCATCGGTTTCTGCTCCTCTTAGTGAAGGGGGTGGAGAGGATCGGGGGGGTGGATGACGACGGTGTCGTGGTTGATGTGTTCCGGGCCGGGCATCCGGCTGCCGGGCAGCGCGACCGCTGCCGCGCCCCAGGCCAGGCCGGTGGCCAGGGCCTCGGGTCCGTGTGCGCCGGCCGACAGGAAGCCGGCGAGCAGCGCGTCCCCCGCGCCGACCGAGCTGCGGGGTTCCGCGTGGGCGGTGCCGTACCAGATGCCGTCGTGCTGGAGCAGGAGCGCGCCGTCGGCGCCGAGGCTGGCCAGGACGGTGCGCGCACCCGAGGCGCGCATCTTCTCGGCCGCTTCGATGGCGTCACCCAGGCAGGTCAGGCGCATCCCGGTGACCTCGGCCAGCTCCTCCCGATTGGGCTTGACCAGCTCGGGACCGGCTTTCAGGGCGGTCTGCAGCGCCGGGCCACTGGTGTCGACCGCGACGCGCAACCCCGCGGCGGCGAATGATCGGCACATCGACGGGTAGACCTCGGCGGGCATGTACAGGGGCAGGCTGCCGGACAGGACCACCCAGTCGGCCACGTGCGCGGCGCCCAGGACGGCCTGCGTGACCAGGGCGAGCTCGGAGCCGTTCAGTGCGGTGCCGGGCTCATTGATCTTGGTGGTGGTGCCGTCGGGTTCGGCGAGGGCGATGTTGGAGCGGGTGCAGCCCTCGATCGGGACGGTCACCATGTCCAGGCCCTCGGCGGTCAGCAGGGCGATGATCCGTTCGCCTTCACTTCCCCCGTACGGTACGACGGCGCGCGAGGCGACGCCGTTGGCCAGGAGCGCGCGGGAGACATTGACGCCCTTGCCGCCGGGATCCAGCCGGGCGGCGGCGGCCCTGATGACGGTGCCGCGCTCGAGTTCGTCGATCTCGACGGTCCTGTCGAGGCTCGGGTTGAGGGTGACGGTGAGGATCACGTGCGGATCACCTCGGGCCCGGCGGCGGCCAGCCGGGAGGCTAACCTGAGGTCGATGCCGGTGTCGGTGATGATGACGTCGATCTGCGCCAGTGTCCCGAACCCGGCCAGGTAGGTTCCGGTGAACTTGGTGTGGTCCGCGAGCAGCACGCTGCGTTCCGACGCCTCGATCATGGCTCGCTTGATGGCGGCTTCCGCCGGGTCGGGCGTGGTCAGCCCGTGCTCGACCGAGCAGCCGTTGGTCGCGATGAACGCGACGTCGGCGTGCAGGTGCCGCAGCGGTTGCAGGGCCAGGTCGTCGACCGTGGCCAGGGTCTTACCGCGCACCCTGCCGCCGAGCATGATGACCGTCAGGTTCGGTCGCGTCACCAGCGCGGTGGCCAGCGGCGGGGAGTTGACGATCACTGTGAGCTCGCGGTCGGTGGGCAACACGTGGACCAGGCGTCCGGTGGTGGTGCCGGCGTCGATGATCACTGAGCCGTCGTCGGGGAGTTCGGCGAGCGCGGCCTTCGCGATGCGCTCCTTCTCGCCGGTCATGACCTCGTCGCGGGCGGCCAGGCCTGGCTCGAAGCCGAGGCGTTCGACCGGGATCGCTCCGCCGTGGACGCGGCGCAGGACTCCTGCTCGCTCCAGCACCGTCAGGTCGCGCCTGATGGTCTCGGTGGTGACTTCCAGCTCTTCCGCCAGCCGTACGACATCGACACGTCCGGCTTCGCGGGCTCGTCGGAGGATCTCCTGCTGCCGTTCCTCGGCGTACATGATGTTGATTTGCCTCCGTTTCATTTGGTTTAAGCTTTGTTTAGATGAGATTGAGTGGTGGGTCAAGGGCGTGCGAAGCCCCGGAGCAAGGTCTAGGGAAACTGCTAGTACTTGCGCGACCGGGGCGTCAGACGGCGGGCAGAGCCGGCCGTATGATCGTGCCTCCACCTGGTGCGGGCCGACGCCGACACCGCGCCGCCATAGTTGTCCACGATCTGCTTGACGATGGCGAGCCCGAGCCCCGAACCGGGCATCGGGCGGGTGGCTGCAGCGCGGTAGAACCGCTCGAAGACATGGGGAAGGTCGCCGGGACCCTGGTCGCGGACGGTCAGCATGCTGCTAGGCAAGCCGAGGCCAGGACACCTGCGCTCTGCGGCCAGCCGTCGATCCGATCATCCGCCGATGCCCGCTTGACCACGACTTGAGCGCCCCGCTTCACCGCTGCTTCGATCAAGGGCGCGATGAGGCCATGAGGCTTCTTCGCTGACCTGCCAGTGTGATCAGGATGGGACGATCAAGGTGCTCAGCAGAGCCAGGGCTTCGGCGGAACGGGATCCTCGCGCGGCTGGTTGTGCGATCAGGTGTTGACCGGGGCTGCTGGTGATCGGAAAGACCTCGGTTTTCAGATGTAGTTCACCGACGTCGGGCTGGAAGAAGTGGCTGCCGTAGGGAGTTACGCCGCGTGGTTCGGGCCCGGCCCAGAGCCTGCGGAAGTCCGGGCTGGCGATCGACAGTTCGCCGACCAGTTCGCGTACGGTGCGGTCGTCGGGTGCCTGATCGGCCGCCCGGCGTAGTTCCCGCACGGCGGCCCGGGCGGTGAGGGACCAGTCGCGGAAGAACTCGCCGCCGACTGGATCCAGGAAGACCATGCGCAGCAGATTGTCGCCGAAGACGAAGCGGCCGTGGAGCGCGGTGGCCAGCGGGTTGCGCAGGAGAACGTCCAGGGACCGGCCCAGAACGTAGGCGGGAGCCACGGTCCAGTCGTTCAGCAACGCGTGTACGTCCGCGCTCACCCGCTCCACCTGGATCGGCCGCCGCCGTTGTGACGTGGGGCGTGCGAGGCGGTACAGCGTGACCACGGCGTTGCCGTTCAGCTGCAGGGCACGGGTCAGGCCCGCCAAGGTCTGGTGAGTCGGACGGAGCTCGCGCCCCTGTTCCAGGCGGACGTAGTAGCCGAGGCTCAGCCCGGCCAGCCGGGCGACCTCGTCGCGCCGCAACCCCGGGACCCGGCGCCGGCCTTGCACGGCCGGCCCGGCCTGGTCGGGCTGTAGCTGTGCGCGGCGGGCGCGCAGGAAGTCCCCGAGCCGGTTGTTGCGCTCGTTGTCCATGGCCTCGAGATTAGGGGCGAATCCGGGCTCTGTCGGCGTTGGAGAGGGGGTGGGTTACACCCAGGTTGGCGGCGATCGGGCCGTCAACGCGGAGGGGCCGGAAGCAGGTTCGCGCTCGTTAGGATTGCTCTGCGATGACCTACTCTCAGCTCGACCTCATGGCGCCGGTCCTGTACGGGCGGCAGAGGGAGAGCCGATTGTTCGCCCGGCTCCTCGGGCGCGTCCGCGAGGGTCACGGCGAAGCGCTGATCCTGCATGGCACGCCCGGAATCGGAAAGACGGCCCTTCTGGACCACCTGCGGGCGCAGGCGACGGATTTCCGTACCCTGTGGACGGCGGGAGCCGAGTTCGAGATGGACTTCACGTTCGCGGCGGCCCATCAGTTGTTCGCCCCCTTGGTGGATGAGCTCGGCCAGGTCTCCTCCCAGCTGCGAGAGGCCGTGGAAAAGGCCTTCGCCTTGCGCGACGGCGATCCAGACAGTCGCGTGGTGGGGCGCGGCCTTGCTGCATTGATGGCTCAGGCTGCCGGTGAGCGGCCTCTCCTGTGCGTCATCGACGATGCGCAATGGCTGGATCCGGCCTCCGCGCACGCCCTGGGCACGATGGCCGGGGACCCGGCGGCGCGCACCCTCATGGTGTTCGCCGTCCGGGAGCCGGCGGAGCGCCCGGAGCTGACAGGTGTGCCCGCACGGCACATCAGCGGGCTGACCCGTGCGGCGGCTGCCGAGTTACTGGCCTCCCCACGGCAGATTCCCCTGGGCCCGCGAGTGCGCGGCCGCGTTCTCGCTGAGGCCGAGGGCAATCCTCGAGCGCTCCTCCAGCCGCCCTTCCCCGCGGACATCATGAGACGGGCCCCAGGTTCCGGCTCCCAGGAACGGCAGCCCGTCGACGGCGATCCGCTCAGCGGGCTGGGCGCCCTGCCAGCGGGCAGCCGGACCGTTCTGCTCGCGGCGGCGGCCGATCCCACGGGTGATCCCGTCCTCCTTGAGCGCGCCGTGCAACGGCTGGGCGTGGGCGGGAGGGTGATGGGCGCCGTGGTGTCGGCGGGGCTGCTGGAGATCTCCGGCCCGGTTCGTTTCCGGCCCTCGGCGATCCGGCCGGTGATCTACCAGGAGGCGGCGCCCGCGGCAAGGCGGGCGGTGCACCAGGCTCTCGCCGAGGTCATCGAGGCCAAGCGCGACGCGTACTGGCGCGCCTGGCATCGTGCACTCGCGACGCTCGGCCAGGACGAACAGGTCGCGGCCGAGCTCGAATCCACGATCGATCAAGCTCGGGCCGGTGGTGGGGCGGTGGCGGCGGCAGCGGGCTTGACGATGGCCGCCGTGTTGACCTCCGACCCCCGCCGCCTCAGCAGGCGTGCACGCGCCGCGGCTCGCCTGAGAAGGGAACTGGGCGATCTGGATGGCGCCCTGAGGCTGCTGGATCTGGTGGAGCCGCAGCAGGCTGATCCGGAGGCGGCGGTGGAGCGGGCCGGGATTCAGTTCGCGATCAAGCCGGACACGACAACCTGCCGTGATCTCCTGCGGGCGGTTCGCGCGCATCCCGGAAATGCGGGTGAGAGCCTGCTCGAGGGGTTCGGAGTGGTGATCTCATCGGGCCGGTACGCACCCGCGTGGTGGGGCATCGGCATGGCACAGGCCGTCGGGCCGAGCGCGGACCCTCTCCTGTTGGCGTTGGCGACACGGACCTTCGACGGCCACACGCCCGCCTCGCCCCTCATGCGACTGGCCGTCGAGACCCGTCACCCTCCGGCGCACAAGCTGACGGCCCTGGCCGCGCTCGACCTCTGGGACTTCGGTCAATGGCGGCGGCTCACCGAGCTCCGGGTGGAATCAGCCCGAAGGTCTGGAGCTCTTCCCGACCTCGTGGACGGGCTGAACGAGCTCGTCCTCATCGACATCTACGCGGGCGATCCGGCAGCGGCCGGGAAACACCTCCAGGAGAGCCACCTCGCCCTGGCGGCGATGAACCGGGTGTCCATCTCCTGGGGGGATCTTCTGCATGTCGCCTGGACGGGCGGCACGATCCAGCCCGAATTCGTGCTCAAGGCGGCGGCACGCGCTCGCGCGGGCAGGCAGATCACCCTCGCCGAGTACGCCCAGGCTGTGCGGCTGAACGGCCTGGGCCGCCATGACGCCACGCTGGCGGTTCTGCGAACCGCGATCGAGCTGGACGAACCCGGCCTGACGCCGTTCGTGGCCACGGAGTTTCTGGAGGCCGCGGCCAGGACGGGACGCCACGACCTGGCCGCGCCCGTCCTGGAACGGCTGCGACAGCACGCTGTGACTACGGGTACCGACTGGGCGATCGGACTGCACGCCGTCGCCAAGGCGCAGCTGACGACCGGGCCCGCCGCCGAACCCTGGTACCGCGAGGCGGTGGACCGGCTGTCCCAAATGCCGGCGGTAACCTGCTTGGCCCGTACCCGGCTCGTCTATGGAGAGTGGCTGCGCCGGGAAGGGCGCAAAGGCGAGGCGGCAGCCCATCTGCGGGCGGCGTACCAACTCCTGACAGCCGCGCGAGCGGGCGCGTTCGCCGGGCGGGCGGCACGCGAGCTGAGAGCCGGCGGCGAGAACCTGGAGGGCGTCAGACGCCCCACCTGCCTGACGCCGCAGGAAGAGAACATCGCCCGCCTGGCCGCGGCGGGAGCCACCTCCAAGGAGATCGGTCTTCAGCTCTTTCTGAGCCCGCGCACGGTCGATGCCCATCTGCGTGGCGTCTTCAAAAAGCTTCACCTCACCTCTCGCAGACAACTCAAGGAGATGGAGTTCTGAGCGGCGATGCCCGTGGCCGAACGGCCCGAGGAATGATCCTTCCCAGACGGGAGGCCGCACAGGTCGCAGCCCACCTGGAGAGGGCGCGACCGGGCCACGGAGGCGCCCTGGTCCTGCATGGCGAAGCCGGTCTGGGCAAGAGCGTCCTGCTGGAGACGGTCCTGGGCTCGGCCGCAGAGGCCCGGATCCTGCGGGCGAGCGGCGCAGAGTTCGAGCGGGAACTGGCCTTCACCGCTCTTCATCAGCTCTGCCTTCCCGTGCTCGACCTGCTCGGGCGGATTCCCGCACCGCAGGCGAGGGCCCTGCGGGTGGCGTTCGACCAGGAGGCCGGTCCCGCGCCGGATCGGTTCCTCATCGGCCTGGCCGCGCTCAGCCTCCTGTCGGAAGCGGCGACGCACGGCCCGGTGATCTGCGTGATCGACGACGCGCAGTGGCTGGACGCAGGCTCCGCGCAGGCGCTGGCATTCGTCGCGAGGCGCATCCAGGCCGAGCCCGTCGCCGTGCTCATCGCCACACGCGATCCTGAGGCCGTACCCGCGCTGGCCGTACTCCCTCGTCTCCTCTTGACCCCGCTGACCGACGAGGAGGCCACGACATTGCTGACGCAGACGCTTCGTGCCCCGCTCGAAGGCGAACTACGCCGGCAACTCCTCGCTGAGGCACGGGGCAACCCGCTGGCGCTGGTGGAGCTGCCGAGATCGTACGGACCGGCGGGCTTGTCCGGCACCCCCGGCCAGCCGGTCCCGGATCTGATCGAGCGCGAGTTCCACGAGCGCCTGAGCGCGCTCCCGGAGCGCACCCGGCGACTGCTGGTGATTGCCGCCGCCGAGTCCTTGGGTATCCCTGGGGTGCTCGAGCATGCCGCTGGCCTGCACGATCTGACACTCGCCGACGCCGAGCCGGCCGAGAGCGCAGGACTGCTGGAGATCGATTTCCGGATACGGTTCCGTCATCCGCTGGTGCGTTCGGCGATCTACCGGCTGGCCACCGAGACCGATCGCAAGCGCGCTCACCACGCGCTGGCCGAGGCGTTCGAGGCTGACGGCCACCGCGACCGGAGGGTCTGGCATCAGGCGCAGGCCGCGTGGCATCCCGACGAACAGCTGGCCCTGCGCGTGGAGCAGGAAGCGGACAAGGTACGCCGGCGTGGGGGCGTGGCGGCCGCCGCCGCGTTCCTGGAGCGTTCTGTCACGCTCACTCCCGACCCCGCCAGGCGAGCCGAACGAGCGGTGCTCGCGGCCCACGCCCAGCACGAGTCCGGGGCATCCGATGACACCGACACCCTGCTGGAGCTGGCCGATCGCGGACCGCTCACCGACCACTGGCGAGCCCGTCTGCTCCGGCTGCGCGGGCAGATCGCTTTCGCACTGCAACGCGACGACATGGCGCCTGCGTTGCTGCTGAAGGCCGCCGAGCAGGTGGCGCCGCTGGATCCCGCACTCGCGCGGGAAACATACCTGGAGGCGCTGTGGGCAGCGACGGGTGCCGAGCGCAACGGGAACGCTCTGGGGATCAAGGCCGTGGCGGCCGCCATCCGGCGCGACTCCAGGGTGCCGGCCGTACCGCTCGCCTCCGACCACCTCCTCCGCGGCCTGGCCACGCTGTTCACCGAAGGTCAGGGCACCGCGGTACCCCTGCTCCGCGCCGCCGTCGACGGGTTCGGCGGTGCGGCCGACCCACGCTGGCTTCCGGTCGCGTGCCGAGCCGCTTGGGACCTGTGGGACGAGGAGGCGCTGGATCACCTCGCCACCCGATGTGTGCGGCTCACGCGTGCGGGCGGCATGTTGAGCCTTCTTCCCCTGGCGCTCAACTTCCAGGCTGTCGCGGCGACGTACGACGGCCGGTTCGCCGAAGCCGGCGCGATGACGGAGGAGGCGCACGCCATCACCGAGGCCATCGCCGGGGCAGCCACCCCGTACGCGGCGATCGTCTTGGCGGCCTTCCAGGGGGACGTGCGGAGGGCGGGTGAACTCTTCGGTACCTGCCTGAGTGCCGCCGCAGCAGGGCAGGGAGGGTTCGTCACGATCGTGGAGTACGCGACGGCGGTGCTGCACAACGGCCGGGGAGATCACCAGGCGGCGCTGCCGCCCGCTCGGCAGGCGGGTTCGCGCAGCCGGTTGTTCTGGAGCGCGGCCGCGTTGCCCGAGCTGGTGGAGGCGGCGGTCCACATGGGAGAGACCCGGCTGGCCGCCTCCGCCGTGGACGAGCTCGCCGAACTGACCGAGGCGTCGGGCACCGACTGGGGCCTGGGCGTCCTGGCACGAAGCCGCGCCCTGCTCGGCGGCGCTCCGGATGAGCTGTTTCAGGAGGCTCTCGCCCGGCTCGGCCGGTGCCGGGTGGGCGTGCACCTGGCCCGCACCCATCTGCTCTACGGCGAATGGCTGAGCCGTACCGGGCAGCGTGGGCAGGCGCGTACCCAGCTCCGCCAGGCCCACACGATGTTCGACGGCATGGGTGCGACCGGATTCGCCACTCGCACCGCCCGTGGGCTGCGCCGCCTCGGTGAGCACCCGATCCGCGCCACGAAGCCGGCCATCGACGTGCTCACGTCGCAGGAGGCGCACATCGCCCGGCTGGTGGCCGGAGGCAGGACCTCCAAGGAGGTGGCCGCCGAGCTCTTCCTCAGCCCCCGTACGATCGAGGCCCATCTACGCAACGTCTTCCAGAAGCTGGGCATCACCTCGCGCAGGCACCTGCGCGACATCGACCTGTGAGCGTGACGGATCGGCCCGTCACGCTAACGGCGCCTACTTCTGGCCGAGGAGCTGGAACTCCCAGGCCAGAGCCGGCCCGAAGCTGCCGCCATGCGCGAAGAATATCTCGGCCATCCCCGGCGCGGTCTCTTGCCTGGCCCAGTCGCGCTGCCATTCGCCGAGCATGGTGATCGCAGCCGACGGGATGACGCCGGCCTGAATCATCCGCTGGACAGCCCGTTCGTGCGCTTCCATCGACGTGGCACCGGACGCGTCCGTGACCGCGATGACCCGGTACCCGTCCGCCATGGCGTGAACCGCGGGAAAAGCCACGCAGATGTCGGTGTACAGGCCGGCGATGACCAGGTCCTTGCGCCCCGTGGCCGCCACCGCCTCCACGACCCGTGGATCCTCCCAGCTGTTCTGCGTGGTGCGATCGATCGGTGTTTGCTCGGGGAAGACGTCCTGCAACGCGCGCAGGAGATGACCACCACGCTCGGCGACCACGGTCGTCAGAATGGTGGGGATGCCGAAGAGCTTGGCGGCCTTGGCCAGGGCGAGGGTGTTGTTGATCACGATTGTGGCGTCATGGCTCTGCAGGCCGGCGAACTGTGCCCCCTGATGGTCGATCAGCAGCAGAACTGCGCTTTCGGGGGTAGAGAGCGCTTCCAGGCCGATGTACGGGTGAGCAGTCACGTGCGTCTCCTTCCGAGCGACGATGTGATCTTCGCATCGGCGCCGGACCTTCGCCTCCGTGAAAACTACCTAATCTTCCGCTGTCGGCGCGGACCGCCCGTACCTGCCGGATCTAGGTATGTTTCGCCGATGTCCTCAGGGCGAGCCCTTGGCAGGCTGTCTTGCTTCGGCCACCCGAACAGGAGGCGCCCATGAAGGCTTTGGTCGCGCACGCGTACGCGCCGTTGGAGGACCTGTCTTTCGAAGACCTACCGGTCCCCGTCCCCGGCCCGGGACAGGTACTGCTCCGGACCGAGGGGGCGGCACTGAACGCGGCCGATGTGAAACTGGTGACCGGGGCGATGCGCGACATCATGCCGGTCACCCATCCGTTCGTGCCCGGGGTGGACGTGACGGGTGTCGTCGAGGCCGTGGGCCAGGACGTCACCAGGTTCGCCGCCGGCGACGCCATCCTGGCCTGGAACGGCGCCCGGTTCGGCACTCTCGCCGAGTACGCACTGGTCGATGATGACTTCTCCAGCGCACGGCGTCCCGCGGAGCTGTCGGTACGGCAGGCGGCAGGTCTGCCCACCGGCGCGATGACCGCGTCAGCACTCGTCACGGCCGCGAAGCTGTCACCCGGCATGAACGTTCTCCTCGTCGGAGCCGCCGGTGGGGTCGGCTCCTTCCTGGTGCAACTGGCCAGGCTGGCCGGAGCACGCGTCATCGCCACGGGGAGGGCAGAAGACGAGCACTACCTCGCCGGCCTCGGCGCCGCCGTGGTCCTCGACTACGCCCGGGCTGACCTGGCCAAGAAGGTGGTCGCGCTGACGGAGGGCGGCGTCGACGTGGTGCTGGACGTGACCAACGCGGGGCCGGGTCTTGCTCGTACGGCCGCCGCCGCCCGTCCGGGTGGCCTGATGGTGTCGCCGCTGGGTGGTCCGGCCCGGTTTCCCCGTGCGGTGAACGCGGTCTACACCGGGACCGCCGCGGCAGAGGCTGGGCGGCTCGAACTCCTGGCCCGCCAGGTGGTGGACGGCGCGCTGCGCGTCCCCATCAGCACCGAGTACACGTTCGCCGAGGCCCGTCAAGCGCTCATCGACTTCCGCGAGCGCCACGTCCGGGGCAAGATCATCATCACTTTCTGAACGGCGGAGACGACATGATGGACGCTGCACAGGTGACCTTCGCCAGCCGGAACGGGCCGCTGACGGAGCGGAACGTCACGAAAATCGCGGGCGGGATCCGGATCTGCGGGATGGTGGCCAGATGAGCGGTGGCACACCTTTGGGGGACTTCTTGCGCGCGCGCCGCGAGGCACTCAAGCCCCAGGACGTGGGGCTGCCGGAGTACGGGCGCCGACGGGTCAAGGGGCTCAGGCGTGAAGAGGTGGCCATGCTGGCCGGGATGAGCAGCGACTACTACGTGCGGTTGGAGCAGGGACGCGAGTCCAGCCCGTCCGCGCAGGTGGTCGAAGCGGTGGCCCGCGCGCTGCGCCTGGATCCGGCGGCCACCGACCATCTGTGGCGGCTGACCCAGCCACCGGCGGCCCGTACCTGGAGCCGGGTCCATGGCACGACGGTCAGCCCGCAGCTGCTCCAGCTCATGGACGGCTGGTCATCGTCTCCGGCGTTCGCGCTGGGCCCGGCCCTGGACATCCTGGCATGCAACACCTGGCCGACGCGTTGCACGAGGGGTTCACCCCCGCCGACAACCTGGCCCGCATGGTCTTCCTCGACCCTGCCGGACGTGACTTCTACCAGGAATGGGAGCGCGCCGCGCACTCCTGCGTGGCCGAACTGCGCGCCGCCTTCGGTCACGATCCGCAGGCCGTGCGTCTCGGCGAGGTGGTGGAGGAGCTGTCGGCCGGCAGTCCGGAGTTCGCCGCGTTGTGGGAGCGCCATGACGTGAAACCCAAGACGCAGGAAGGCAAGCACCTGCGCCACCCACACGTCGGCGACCTGCACATCCAGTTCTCGGCGTTCACCGTCAACGGCGCCCCTCACCAGCAGCTCGTCGTCTACCAGGCCGAGCCCGCCTCGGACACCGCCGCGGCGTTCGAACGGCTACGGGCGCGAGCGGACCTGGCGATCGGCCAGGCTGACGGGCCGCGAGCGCCGGGTTCCTAGGTAAGGCGCTCCCAGGAAATCCGCGACCTTCTTCCGCGGCGCTGACCTCGGAAAACTCCTTCGTGTCAGGAAACTACGGCACGAAGGACACCGCAATGACCACGTGGTTCATCACCGGAGCATCCCGAGGGCTGGGTGCCGAACTCGCCCGCGCCGCCGCCGTCGCGGGTGACAACGTCGTGATCGCGGTACGCGAACCGGCCCGCGTACCGCGAGATCTCGCCCAGGCGAGCAACGTCCATGCCGTTGCTCTCGACGTCACCGACGGCGCGGCCGTCCCCGCCGCCGTCCAGGCCGCCGTCCACCGGTTCGGCACCGTCGACGTGCTGGTCAACAACGCCGGCCGTGGCCTGCTCGGCGCCCTGGAGGAGATCACCGACGCCGAGGCCCGCTCGCTGTTCGACCTGAACGTCTTCGGGCTCGTCGACATGACCCGCGCCGTGCTGCCCGTCATGCGCCGTCAGAGCTCCGGCAAGCTCGTGCACATTGGCTCCCGATCCGGCTTCGAGGGGGAGCCGGGGGTGAGCATGTACTGCGCCTCGAAGTTCGCGGTGGCCGGGATCAGCGAGGCGCTGTCGAAGGAACTGGCCCCGTTCGGCATCCAGTCCATGGTGGTCGAGCCGGGCGTGCTGCGTACCGACTTCCTCGACGCCAGTTCGCTGTCGCTGGCCGCGAACAGGATCGCCGACTACGACGGCACCCCCGCCCACGGGACGCTCGACTGGGCCGCGACGGCCAGCCACACCCAGCTCGGCGACCCGGTCAAGAGCGCGGCGCTGATCTACCACGTGACCACGCAGGACACGCTTCCCGCGCACCTGTACCTCGGACCCGACACCATCGACCGGCTCCAGGTCAAGCTCGGCCAGATTCACGATGACCTGAACGCGTGGTCGGACCGATCGGCCGCCACCGCCCACGACGACGTCGACGCCTGATCCGCGCACCACTTCGCCCCGCCGAAAGAGGTTTCGTCATGCCTGTCCTGCTCACCGGTACCCCGCTGGCCGGCCGTGTGGCCGTCGTCTCCGGCGCATCCAGCGGCATCGGCGCCGCCACCGCCCGGCGCCTGGCCGGACTCGGGGCCAAGGTCGCCGTGCTCGCCCGGCGCAAGAAGCAGCTCGACGCGCTCGTCGAGAGCATCCAGGCCGCCGGTGGCCCCGCCTTGGCGCTGCCCGTCGACGTCACCGACCGGGACGCCGTCCACTCTGCGGCCCGCCAGGGCGCCGCGGAGCTCGGCCAGGCGGACCTGGTCTTCAACAACGCCGGTGTCCAGCTCGTCTCTCCCATCACCGACCTGCGTCAGGACGACTGGCAGCGGCAGATCGACCTCAACGTCACCGGCGTGATGAACGTCATCGCCGCCTTCCTGCCGCACCCGCTGCCGCGTAGACGTCGATCATGGGCACGAAGCGGCTCCTTGCATGGAGGCGAGAGGATGGATGGGTGGTGCTCGGCGGCGGATGAGCGCTCTCCGGTCTTGGGGTGATCGCGGAGTTCCTGCGCGCTTGTCGGCACCGCTCTACTGGTTGGTGCCGAGCAGGTCGTAGGCGGCGAACCAGAGCGTGTAGGGGTTGGCCAGGTCCGGGTAGATCTCGCTCATCCTGGCGATGAGGTCGGCCGGGGTGGAGCTGTCGGCCAGCGCGGCCTCGAAGTGGGTGATGTAGCGGCGGCTGTCGTCGATCTGGCGGCGCGCGTCGTCGTCGACGGCCGAGGGGTGGCGATGGCCCGCGACCAGAGTGGTCGCCTCCAGCGTCGCGACGTCGTCCAGGGCGCGCAGCCAGCTCACTCGAGAGTCGGGGGTTGAGCCCATCATCCACATGTGCGTCTGGTTGTAGACCACGTCCCCGGCCACCACCAGGCTCAGGTCGGGCACGTGCAGGACGGTGGAGTGCACGGTGTCGGTGGTGCCGACCGGGATCACCGTGGCGAAGGAGGCCCCGATGGGGATGGTCGTGCCCTCCAGCGGCGCCGGGACGACGGGCTTGTCGGTGAGCTGTCCGGGGAAGAACCGGCCCCAGATCTCCAGCCAGCCCGGCGAGACCTGTTCTTGCATCGCCGCGATCGACTCGGCCAGCGCGACGGGCTTGACCGCGGGGAAGGCCGCCATGATCTCGGCCAGCCCCAGCAGGTGGTCGGAGTGAGGGTGGGTGATGTAGACATGGTCGGGCTCGCGGCCGTGCGTGCTCACCCAGGTCGCCAGGTCGCGCGCTTCCTGCTCGGTGATGAGGCAGTCGACCAGCAGGGCGCCGGAGTCGTCGCTGATCAGGGTCGCGGTGGACGGCGGCCAGGTCGCCGGGCCGGCGGCTTCCTCAAATCCCGGGATCGCGCTCGGGATCGGCTTGGGGTCCACCACGAACACGTCGAATTCAAGGCTCATCGGGTCCTCCCGCGAAGTGACGGTCTTCACGCCCCATCGTGATCGCCGGGCATCCGGCGGAGTATCCGCATGATGACTGCAGTCAGATTGCCGATACCCCTCGGGGCAGCGCCCGCATCAGCATGCGTCCATGAGCATGAACACCGACTCCGCCGACGTGGGGCGCTCGCCGATTCTGGACGCCGCCCAGCTCGACGTCCTGCGCGCCTACGGCAGCGAGCGGGACATGGCCGCAGGCGAGGTGCTCTTCGCCGAGGGCGATGAGATCTACGATCTGATCGTGCCGCTGGCGGGCACGGTCGACATCGTGCAGGGGTACGGCAAGCCGGCAGCCTCCGTCGTGGTCAGCTACGGCCCGGCGGAGTTCCTAGGCGAGATCGGCCTGCTCACCGGTCAGCGCGTCTTCCTCAGCGCGGTCGCCACCTCCGACGGGCGCATCCTCATCGTCCCGGTGGCGCAGGTGCGCCAGGTGATGGCGCACGAGCCGGGCCTGAGCGACCTCATCCTGCGGACCTTCCTGCTGCGCCACTCCATCCTGATGCGCCGCAGCACCGGCCTGACCCTGATCGGTTCGCGCTTCGACGGCGACACCCGGCGGCTGCTGGAGGTCCTGGCGCGTAATCGGCTGGTGTGGAACTGGCTGGATCTGGAGAGCGCGCCCGAGGCCGAGCGGATCCTGCGCTGCCTGGAGATCCCCGTCACCGAGCTGCCGATCGTCATCGTGCCGGGAGGGCTGGTGCTGCGCAATCCCGGCAGCCGCGCGCTGCTGGAGGCCTTGGGCATCTCCGGCGAGAGCGGCGCGCACCCGCCGGGGACCTGCGACCTGCTGGTGGTCGGCGCGGGCCCGGCCGGACTGGCCGCGTCGGTCTTCGGCGCCTGCGAGGGGTTAGCCACCACGCTGGCGGAGGACGCCGCGCTTGGCGGGCAGGCCGGAACCTCCTCCCGCATCGAGAACTACCTCGGCTTCCCCGCCGGGCTGTCCGGCGAGGAGTTGACCGCCAGAGGGACGCTCCAGGCCCAGAAGTTCGGCGTCCGGATCAAGCTGGCCGCCAAGGCCACCGCGCTGTCGTTGCAGGACGGCCTCCACCAGGTCACCTTCGACGACGGCCAAGCCGTACAGACCAAGGCCGTCATCATCGCCACCGGCGCCCACTACAACCGGCTCCCGGTGGAGCGGCTGGCGGAGTACGAGGGTGTCGGGGTGTACTACGCGGCGACCCAGGCTGAGGCCCTGGCCTGCGGTGACGGTCCGGTCGCGATCGTGGGCGGCGGCAACTCCGCAGGACAGGCCGCGCTCTTCCTCAGCCAGACGTGCGCGCGGGTGCACCTGATCATCCGCCGGGAGGCGCTGGCGGCCACGATGTCGCGTTACCTGGTCGACCGGATCGAACGCGAACCGCGCATCGTCGTCCAGTCCTCGACTCAGATCACAGCTCTCACCGGAACCGGCCGCCTCGATGCCGTACGGCTTGGCCGTACCGGCGAAGCGGAGCAGGAGCTGGCGGTGGCCGGGCTGTTCGTCTTCATCGGTGCCACGCCCGGGACCGGGTGGCTGGCGGGCCAGCTCGCGCAGGACGCCGACGGCTTCTTGCTCACCGGGGACGCCATACCGGCTGACCGGACTGAGCACGAGGGGCAGCCGGTGTTGTTCCTGGAGACGAGCAGGCCGGGCGTCTTCGCGATCGGCGATGTGCGCAGTGGCGCGGTCAAGCGGGTCGCGGCAGCCATCGGCGAGGGGTCGGTGGCCGTCCGCCTCGTCTTCGAACGTCTCCAGGCCTCAGGCCTGGCATGAGCGCATCCACCACTCACCAACCCCAGGGAGAACCATCATGACCAGAAGTGATGAATCACTACTGACGGTTGCCGAGGCCCGGAGAATCTCCGCGCCGCTCTACGAAGCGCTGAACCGGCCGGCCGAGAAGGACGTCCCTGCCCTGCTCGCCGCGGCCTGCCAGGACGACTACCGCTCTTACCACACCAACCAGGATTTCCTCACCCGTGATCAGCTCGCCGAAGTCTTCCAGGACCTGGGCAAGACCGTGCCGGACCTGGCCTGGCGGGTTGTCGGCATCACCGTGGTCGACGACTTGATCATCGTGCGTGGTGAGGCGACAGGTACGCCGATCGCAGAGTTCTGGGGAGCGGCGCCGACGGGAAAGTCGTTTCGGACGATGGCCATCGACCTGTTCACCGTTCGCGAGGGGCGGCTGGCCACGGCCCATCACATCGAGAACTGGATGACCGCCCTTCAACAACTGCGGGTTGAATAACCCGGCCCGGGGCGCGGTGCCGAGTCCCCGTACGGCAGAAAGTCCCCGTGCGACGGCGAGTGCGGTGCGAGCGGCCAGTCCGGCGACGCCGACCGGAACAGGTCGGGCCGGTCGCCATCGCCAGGAAGGATCACGCGGGACAGACGGTGGGTGCTGTTGTCCACTGAGGTGATGGCGTAGGAGAGCGCCACAAAGGCCACGCGGGCCTGGGAAGCGGGCGCATGCCCGCCCCGGGTGGCCGACCGCGGCCGAAGCGTGGACGAGCTGCGATGACGTCGATGCGTCATGTTCGCGATGCCCGCCGCCAGGCAGGACGATCAGATCGTCATGTGCTGAGGAAGGCGGTGACATCGGCGGCGAACTCGGCGTGGTGCTGGAAGAGGAAGCCGTGCGCCGAGTCCGGGTAGATCTTGACCTGGGCGTGCGGGATGAGCCCGGCGAGCAGGTGGGAGTAGTGCGGCAGGATCATCGGATCCTGATCGCCGTTGGCCACCAACACCGGCATCGTCAGGCTGCTCAGCCGCTGGAGCCGTCCGTGGTCGGGCAGGCCCCAGGTGCAGATCGCGTCGTATTGTGCTTGGCGGGTCGCCCAGGTGGTCGGCGCGTCGCGGTCCGCCGTACGGGCATGGATGCGGCCCAGCACCTCGCCGCCCGCTTGCCTGCTCGTGGGCGAGGCGGTGAAGAAGACACCGAGGTAGTCCTGCGGGCTGGTCTCCGGTGCGCCGATGGCGCCGATGACCTGCGGCGCCCAGCCGTGCATCCCGGCGGCCCCCTGGGGTGCCGAGGAGGCGAGGACCAGCCGCCTGACCTGGGCCGGTCTGGTCAGGGCGAGCTGTTGGGCGACGAAGCTGCCCAGGGAGAAGCCCAGCAGGTCGATCTGGTCGAGGTCCATGGCGGCGATGAAGGCGATGGCGTCGTGGGCCATCTGCTCGACGGTGTTCGGCGTCGTCCCGGTCGAGCCGCCCACGCCCGCGTTGTCGAAGGCGATGACCCGCCGGGAGGTCGCCAGCGCGTCGACGAGGGCGGGATCCCAGTTGTCGAGGTTGCCGCGGAAGTGCTGCAGGAGCACGAGCGGCACCGTGTCCGCAGTGCCGGGGCCGGTATCGCGGTAGGCGTAAGCAACACCGTTGTCGGCCTTGACCTGGTCGTTGGGCAGGCTGGCATAGGAGGGCATGACGCCCATGGTCGGCTCCGTGGCGACGGGGCGGCATCCGTATTGTGACTGCACCTATATTGAGCGGGATGACAGCAGGACAAGCCGCTCTGATCGGCAGGGCGGCGGAGCTCGCCCGATTAGACGAACTCCTGGCCACCCCGGACGAGCATGGCCACGTCCTGGTCGTGCTGGGCGACCCCGGGATGGGCAAGAGCGCGCTGCTGTCCCAAGCGTCCGGTAGAGGCAAGGCCGCCGGGATGCGCGTGCTCGAGGCGGCCGGCCGGGAGTCGGAGCAGGACCTGGCCTTCGCTGGGCTGCACCAGCTGCTGCTGCCCAAGCTGGACCGCCTCGCGGAGCTGCCCGCGCGCCAAGCTGACGCCATACGCGGAGCGTTCGGGCTCACCCAGGACCCGGTACCGCCCGATGCCCTGCTGACGGGCATCGCCGTGCTCACCCTGCTGTCGATGATCGCCGACGATGCGCCGCTCCTGCTGATCGTCGATGACGCTCAGTGGCTGGACACAGCCTCGCTGGGCACGCTCGCCTTCGTGGCCAGGCGGCTGGCGTCGGAACCGATCACCCTCCTGGCCGGAGCACGCGGCAGCATTCCGCCCACCGGCTTCGATCGGGATATCCCGGTGATGGCATTGCAGCCGCTCAGTCTCCCCGAGGCCGGACGACTGCTGCAGGCTCAGCCGCACTCGCCGCGTGGCCGCGCCCGTGAGCTCGTCCTGGCCCAGGCCGTCGGCAACCCGCTGGCCTTGATCGAGCTGACGAAGGCCGTGGCCGCCGATCAGGACGCGGGCCGTCACTGGGAGGCGGAGGTGCTCCCGCTGACCAACGTGCTCACCGGCGTGCTGGCCGCCCGCTACGCCGCCCTGCCCGACGACACACGCCGGGCCCTCCTGCTCACGGCTGCCGCCGACAGCCCAGACCGCACAGTTCCTGGACTGTCCGCCGAGGTTCTCGCCCCGGCGGAGCTCGCTGGGCTGATCCGCCTGGACCAGCGAGGCGCGCACTTCAGCCACCCGCTGGTGCGATCGGCCGTCTATCACGCCGCGCCGTTCGCCGAACGGGCCGCCGCGCACCGGACCATCGCGGCAGCCCTCCTCGAGGAGCCCGACCGGCGTGCCTGGCACCTGGCAGCCGCCTCGCTCGGAACAGACGAGAACGTGGCCGCCCTGCTGGAGGCCAGTGCCGCCCGAACCCAGCGCCGTGGTGGGGCAGCCGCCGCGGCCCGCGCCCTGGAACGCTCTGCCGAACTGAGCGTGAGCGGGCAAGACAAGGCCCGCCGCCTGCTCGGCGCCGCCGGGCTGGCGCTCTCGGCCGGCCAATCCGACTGGGTTCGCGAACTCGCCGGCAAGGCCCTCACCCTCACTTCAGACCAGGACGCGCGCATCACGGCCCGGCTAAACATCGGCTGGTCGCTGCTGTGGTCCAACCGCAACTCCGAAGCCCTCGACACCCTCCTGGCCGTCGCCGCTGAAACTCTCTCCTACCGGCCCGCCATCGCCTGGGACGCCCTCGCGCTGGCGGCCACTGTCGCTCACCAGACCGCCCTGGCCGAGGAGCGAGCAAAGGTCCGGGCGGTCCTGAACCTCCTGGAAGGTACGGCTGCGCGCCCAGAAGAGCTCGCCCAGATCGAGGAATACCGGCTGTGGATCGGCGCGTGCATCGGCTCCTTCAGCGACAGACCCGAAGCGGCCACACAACTGCGCCTCGTGGCCGACCGGCCCCTGCGCGAGCCGTCCATGGTGGGCGGAGCGGCTTGGATCCTCGATGAGACCGAGATCGCCATCAAAGTCCTGCGAACCGAGCTGGATCGGCTGCGGGCACCCGGCGTCCGTGGCGCCAGCGGCGCCACCCTGTCCGTCCTGGAATGGGCCTACATCGACAGCGGCCGCTGGGACGAAGCCCTCGCCGCCGCGCGCGAGGCGGCCGACATCGCCTCCGCCTACAAGATGGAGACCGTCGCCGGCTCCGCCGACCTGACCGCGGCCACCATCGCCGCCATGCGCGGCGACCACGACCAGGTGCCGCCGCTCCTGCAGCAGGTCCTGACCACGCTGGATGTGAGCGAATACGGCGGGTTCGCCGCCCGAGCCTGGCACGCCGCCGGGCTCGACGCCCTCGCCCGCGGCAGCTACCAGACCGCCTACACGCAGCTCAGCAAGCACTTCAAGGTCAACGGCGTCCCTCTGCACCACAACTTCTCCTACCTCGCCATCGCTGATTTCGCCGCTGCCGCGGCGCGCGCCGGCAAACAGGAGGAGGCAGCCGCGCTCCTGGAGCAGGTGCTGGCCCGGATGGACTTCACACCCGGACCCCGGTTCGAACAGCTCGCGGCCCGAGCCCGCGGCCTGCTCGCCGACCCTGCCGACGCCGAGATCCACTTCGTTGCCGGGCTGTCGGACCCAGCAGGGGCTCGCTGGCCCTTCGACCGCGCCCAGCTGCAAGTCGACTACGGACAGTGGCTACGGCGGCAGCGACGCATCAACGACGCCAAACCGTTCTTCGTAGCAGCACTCGACACCCTCGTCCTGCTCGGCGCGGCTCCCTGGGTATGGCGGGCCGAGGGCGAGCTACGCGCTTGCGGAATCAGCGTCCACACCCCGTCCGCCTCGCCCGGGATTCTGTCCCGGCTCACCGCCCAGCAGCGCGAGATCGTCACCCTCGCCGCCAGCGGCCTCACCAACGCCGAGATCGCCGACCGCCTCTACCTGTCACCCCGCACGGTCGCCTCACACCTCTACCGCTCCTTTCCGAAGCTCGGCATCTCCAACCGCAACCAGCTCCGCAATCTGATCGACGGCTCGCCGCCCTGACGGAGTCACCACCACACCCCGTCAGCTGGGTCCCGGGCGGGATCGCGTATTTCGGGTGCCACACCGGCAGGAGCCAACGATCGAGTGATCTGTGTTTCCTCTTGATCGCCTGGAAGAGGTCACTGTTGTGGACGCCGGGACGTAGCGGCTCCATGGGCTTCCGGCCGCGCTGGCGAGCCGGGTAGCGGTTCCCGCCCGACCACGCACGGCTGCGCCGGCCGGTCGGCTCAGGGCCTACCTGATTGGTGATCATTAACGTAGGCTGGCGCTCGCCCGCTGAGGGAAGGGAGCGAGCTCATCGCTGACGTGGCCGGCTTCGCACAGGTGCTGCGCCTGCATCGGCAGGCGGCCCGGTTGACGCTGGAGCAACTCGCCGAAGCCTCCGGGGTCAGCGCCCGCACGCTGTCGGACCTGGAACGCGGCCGTAGCAAGAGCCCGCAGCACCGGACCGTCACCGCCCTGGCCGACGCTCTGTCGCTGGGGCAGGCCGATCGTGAGCGGTTCCTCGGCCTGGCCCGCGAGGGCCGGTTGCGGGATCACTGGGCCCGCCCGACCGGTCTGGGTGAGCTGCCCCGGTCGGTGGATGACTTCACCGGCCGCGACGCCGAGCTGGCCTGGATGGACGACTTCGTGCACGCCGGTGACGCGCCGGGGGCAGCCGGGGTCGCGCTCGTCACCGGGGCGGCCGGGCTGGGCAAGACGACCTTCGCCGTCCGGGCCGCACATGTCCTGCGCTCCGCCTTTCCCGGCGGGGTGTTCTTCGTGGACCTGTTCGGCATGTCGGCCCAGCCACTGGCCGCCGATGACGTACTGGCGCAGGTGCTGCGCGCGCTCGGCACGGCCGAGCGGCAGATCCCTCGCGATGTCCTCGAACGCGCCTCGCTCTACCGCTCGCTCCTGCGGGAGCGGCGAGTGCTGGTCGTGCTCGACAACGCCAGGTCGGAGGAGCAGGTCCGGCTGCTGCTGCCGGGCGGCGGGTCGAGCAGGGTGCTCGTGACGAGCCGGCGATTGCTGGCCGGGCTGGAGGGGGTGCAGCGGCTGGGCCTGGGCCCGCTGCCGTCGGGGGAGGCAGCCGAGCTGCTGACCGGGATCCTGGCCAAGCGCGGCTCCGCCGACGGTGAGGCGGCGATCGGTGAGCTCGCTCGATTGTGCGGCGGTCTGCCGTTGGCGTTACGCATCGTGGGCAACCGGCTGGTCAGCCGGCCTGGCTGGAGCGCCGACGGCTCGCGTCCCGGCTGGCTGACGAGGAACGCCGCCTGGGCCAGCTCCGGGCGGGAGACCTGAAGGTCGCCAACGCGTTCGGGATGTCGTACGAGCAACTGGCCGCGTCCGCGCGTCGGGTCTTCCGGCGACTGGCCCTGGTGCCCGGCCACGACTTCGACGCGGCCCTGGCCGCGGTCGTCGCCGGGGTCTCGATCGCGCAGGCATGGGACGCGCTGGACGAACTGGTCGACCTCGGCCTGCTGCACGACAGTGCTTCGGGCCGTTACCGCTTCCACGACCTGGTACGACTGTTCGCCCGTGAGCGGTTGCACGCCGAAGAGCCGGCGGCCGACCGCGAGGCGAGTGCCGAGGCCATGATCTCGTGGTTGCTGCGCATGGCCGTCACGGCCGGGCGGTGGTTCGAGCCCGCCCATGGCGGCCGGCCGGCCGCCGATCTCTCCTCGCCGGAAGAGGCGGAACGCTGGCTGCGCGCCGATGCCGACAACTGGCTGGGCGCCTTATGGCAGGCGGCCGGGGACGGGCGGCACGCGCTCGTGCTGGAATGCGCCGAGTCGATGCACTGGTTCTCCGACCGCTGGATGTACTGGCCGTTTTGGGAGGAAGTGTTCACACTCGGCGCGCGGGCGGCTGAGGCGCTGGGCGACGCGGCTCAGCAGGCCACCCAGCTCAACTACCTGGCCTGGGTTCATCTGGTGCCGCCCACGGACCTGCAAGGGGTGCTGCGGCTGGCGGCCCAGGCGCTGGACCTGGCCACCCGGAGCGGCTCCCAGGCGCAGATCGCCTGGGCACACCAGTACGCGGGGACGGCGCTGCGGCAGCTCGGCCGGCTCGGTGAGGCCGCCGACTCGCTGACGATGGCGGCGCGGATGTTCCACGCCGACTCCGACATGGACGCCTACGTCCAAAGCCTTAACGCCCTGGGTGACATCCTCGTCGCGGACGGGCGCCACGAGGCGGCGCTGGAGCAGTTCCGTCAGGTGCTGTCCTTGGTGGATGACAAGGATTCGGGCATGTCGCTGGACATAGCCGCGTTCACCCGGTCGCAGACTCTGCCCCGGATCGGCCACTGCCTGAGCCTGCTCGGCCGTCCCGTCGAAGCGATCGGCATGCTGAACGAAGCCATCACCCTGCTGGAGAAGTTCAACGCCCACAGCTCGCAAGCCCGCGCGCTCGAGACGTTGGCGGGCATCCTGGCCGGGGAGGGCCGCGGTGAGGAGAGTCGCCACACCTTTGCTCGGGCGGCAGAGATGTTCGACATGATCGGTGAGGGACAGGCGGCGGCGCGCTGCCGCGACCAGGCGGTCGTTCAGGGCTGAACCGCTCATGACGGCAAGGTTCGTGATCTCCGGCGCGACAGTTCGGCGCCGTCCGCGTCTCCATGCGGGCCCCGAAGTGATGAGCGCGACTCGTTCGGGACCCGCATGTGTCGTTACAGCTCGGTGTGGTTCCAATCGCCGCTCGGGCCCTCTTGCGGAAGGTTGAGGTTGAGCAGGATCAGGGCCAGGTAGCGTGCCACGTCGTTCCAGGTGTAGAGCGTGCCTACCCCGTTCACGGTGAGCGGTGCGGAGCCGGGGTTTCCGGAGATTCGCTGCCCGAAGCCGGAGATCGCCGCCCAGCTGTTCTCCAGGTACTGCTGCAGAACGGGTAGTCCGTTGTAGTAGTTGTTCCAGTTCAGCATGATCGCGGACATGACGCCGTACACGTCGTTGAACCGGGCGGCCTCCGCGGTGTACTGGATCATGAACAGTAGCGAGCGCGCCACGTCCACCTGGTTGCCGCCGTAGGGGTTGGTCGTCCATGCCAGGTTGAAGACGGAGTTCCACAGGTCGTTGAAGGAGATGGGCATGTTCTCCCGCCCACGGCCGGCGGCCTGGACCATGGAGTTGTAGTTGCTGCCGAATCCCAGGGTGGAGACGGCTCCCACGCCGTTGCTGGGGATGTTCTGCAACGTGTGGGCGAGGCTGAAGTCGGCGTCGTTGAACTGGAACGTATCGCCATGGGTGTTGGTGAATCCCCGTACGTACAGGTCGTTCGGGGTGATCCACAGATCGAGGTGGGTGTCGCCGTTGGCCAGACTGAGCCGGATCAGGCTGTTGAAGTCGGTGTACTGCGCTGCCCGTACGCCGTTGCGGTAATCGTGACCGGCGGCGGCACGGAGGCTGTCGATGAGCTGGAAGTATTGGCTCTGCGAGCTTGCGCTGGGATTGTTGAGGTTCATGTAGACGTGCGTGATGCTGTTGGCGGGGACATCGGCTCGGGCGCTGCCGGTGCCGCCGATGATGACACCTACGAAGACCAGAAGTGATGCCCCCATCGTGAGCAGCGTCTTCCTCATCGGTCGTGAAACTGATGACCTTGGCATGTCGTGTCTCCTATCTGGACGACTGCGAGGGTTGCCCCTCTTCGCGCATGTCAGGTGACTCACGTCGGTTCTCGTCCTGCACGGCGGCGTCGAGGGCGCCCAGGACGCCGAGCTGCGCCAGGATCACCGTTCCTGACGGGTAGCAGTCGAAGCGCCTGATCTTGTCGTCGACCAGCTCCCACACGTCGCAGCAAGGGGCGTCCATGCGCTTCCCGGTGGGCGGGAGGACGCCTCCGGCCGTGGTCAGCGGGCCGTCGTGCGTGCCTTGGAGTGCGAGCTGTACCACCACGATGTCGCCGCTGACGTAGAACTCGTGGAGCTCGCGGTGCATGTCGGGAAACGCCTTGGCAAAGTTCTCCAGCGGGAAGGCCCGATTGGCTCCCCGGTAGGTGACGCCGGCGGACATGTCGGTGAACGTCCCGTCCTCGGTGAAGACCGCGAGCCAGCCCTCGCTGTCCTTCTCCTCGGCGATCCGGTAGGCCCTGCGGATGATCTCTTCGTTGGTCATGTCAGTTGGCCGGCGTTCCGTCGAAGTCGATGGTCAGGTGAGTGCCGTCGCAGAACGGCTTGTTGCCCGACTGGCCGCACCGGCACAGGGACATCTCATCCGGATGCGCGATCTCCCGGCCGTCGGCGTCGGTCAGCTTCACCGGGCCGGTCACCAGGTAGGGCCCGTCCTCGGTCAGGGTGATGGTCACTTCGTCAGCCATGGGCTCAGGGTCGTGGCCGAGAAGGTGATCGGGCGTCACTTGATTCCGGTGATTTCGGGAGATTTTGGGTTACGCTGGCCCCACGATGATCGACCGTCGTGATCTGGTCGCCGCGCTGGACCGTGCCGCGCGGAAGGCGGTGACGATCATCTCCGCGCCCGCGGGCAGCGGGAAGACCACCCTGCTGAAGTCCTGGATCGCCGGCCTTGGCCGGTCGCGCCGTGTCGTGTTCACGACAGTGCGGCCCGGCCAGCAGGACGCGCAGCTCTTCTGGCTCACGCTCCTGGGAGCGGCGGGCGGGTCCGCGGAGCCCGCTCCCGGGTTCGACGGCGGGGCGATGGTCGACCGGGTGCGGGAGCAGCTCGGCGCGCCGGCTGTACTGGTCATCGACGATCTCCACGAGCTCGGCTCCACCGAAGCCCTCAGCCAGCTCACCATGCTGCTGACGACGTTGCCCCACGAGGTGAACGCCATCCTCGCCACCCGCCGCGACCCTCCGCTGCGTCTGCACCAGCTCAGGCTGGCCGGAGAGCTGGCCGAGCTTCGCGCCGCGCAGTTGCGTTTCACCGAGGCGGAGACTCGCGAGTTTCTGACGGCGTCGGGAATCGTACTGACCGACCGCTCGGTGGCGGAGCTGCACCGGCGGACGGAGGGCTGGGCGGCGGGGCTGCGGCTGGCGGCGCTCTCGCTCGCCGGCCACCCGGATCCCGAACGGTTCGTGGCCGCGTTCTCCGGCAGCGAAAGGACGGTCGCGGAATACCTGGTCGCCGAGATGCTGGAGCGGCAGCCGGCCGACGTCCAGCGGCTGCTCCTACGGACGTCGCTGCTCGATCGGGTCAACGGCGAGCTGGCCGACCTGCTCACCGGCGCCTCCGGGTCGGAGCGGATCCTGCTGGAGCTGGAGGACGCGAACGCGTTCGTCGTGTCGCTCGACCCGGAACGCACCTGGTTCCGATACCACCACCTGTTCGGCAGCCTGCTCCGGCTGGAGCTGCGCCGTACGTCTCCGGGGGAGACGGGCAGCCTGCACAGGATCTCGGCGCGGTGGCTGACCACGCACGGGCAGATTGTCGAGGCGGTCGGGCATCTGCAGGCCGCGGGCGACTGGCCCGAGGCGGCGCGCCTGCTCGCCGATCACGCGTTCAGCCTGACGCTGAACGGCCAGGCGGGGACCGTCCGCACACTTCTCGCCGCCTTTCCGGACAGGACGGACGAGGCGCTGGCCCTGGTGTTCGCGATCTCCGACCTCGACCAGCTGCGCCTGGCGGAGGCGGCGGCGCGGCTGGAGATCGCCAGGCCGTACGCGGCGCCGCCGGCGATCGCCTCGCTGGAGCTGCTGCTGGCCAGGCTCCGGGGTGACTTCGCCACCATGCTCGGACACGTCGCCCCGGCCAAGGCCGAGACCGGCGCGGACGTCGCGCTCGGCGGTGACCTGCGCGTCCTGGCGCTGCTGAACCTCGGCGTCGCCGAGGCGTGGTCGCTGCGCTTGGCCGAGAGCCGCCGCCACCTGCGGGAAGGTGCAGCTCTCGCCCGCGAGCTCGGCCGGCCCTACCTTGAGGTGGCCTGCCTGGCGCAGCTCGGGTTCGCCTCGATGGTCCCGTCACCGGCCGTCGCCAAGCAGCGGTGCGAGGAGGCGATCGCGCTGGCCGGACAGTACGGCTGGGCCGAGCGGCCGGTGATCGCCCCGGCGCTGGCGACGCTGGCCGGAATCATGATCTGGCGAGGCGAGTTCGGCGAGGGCGAGCAGTGGCTCGACCGCGCCCTGTGCGCCACGCGATCCGGCAGCGAGCCCGGACTCCGGCTGCTGCTGCACCTGATCGCCGGGATGCTGCACGCCGGGCGAGGCCGTCACGGCGAGGCGTTGGAGGAGTTCGACGCCGCCATCGGCGTCCAGGCCGGCATGACCGGTGAGCATGCGTTGTCGGTGCGGGTCATCGCCTGGAACATCGCCACCCGGGCCCGCCTCGGCCTGCCCGGCGAAGCGCCCGCCGTACCGGATGGCGAGATCCGTAACGCGGCGGCGGTGATCCGCTTGACCGAGGGCGATCCCCGGGGCGCCCGGGAGGCACTACGGCAGGTGCTGAACGGAGAGGCGCCCGTCAAGCACGTCCTCACCCTGATCGAGGCGCATCTCCTGGACGCGCTCGCCCATCACGACCTGGGCGATCAACGGGCCGTGCGGGAAGCGGTCGAGCGGGCACTGGACCTGGCCGAACCCGAACGGCTCATCCTGCCGTTCGCCATGACCGGTGCCTGGGAGCTGCTGGAGAGCCTGCCGCCGCACGGAACCTCGCACGCCGCGCTCGTCGCCGACATCCTCGACGCGGTCCGGGGCATCGCCCCCGCCCCGCGGCCGGTCGAGGAACTCAGCCCCAGCGAACTGCGCGTGCTGCGCTTCCTGCCGACCAACCTCACCCGGCCGGAGATCGCCCAAGAGCTGACGGTCTCGTTGAACACCGTCAACACCCACCTGCGCAGGATCTACGCCAAACTCGGCGTCACCGACCGCTCAGGAGCCGTACGGCGTGGCCGCGAGCTGCGGTTGCTCACCGGATCCTGGCGATGACGGTTCACCTGCCGGGTCCGGACGATGGTCTCGTGGACAACTACCTGATCCGGGTCGGCGGTCATCTCGGCCCGATCACCCTGGCGGCCTTCCCCGCGTTGGCGGCCCGGCTGGAGGGGCCCGACACGGTGCTCACCGGCCCGCTGCCCGACAGCCCGGCGTTGTACGGCGTGCTCGCCCAGCTCGAATCGCTCGGCCTCGACCTCATCGAGCTGCGCAGGCTCCGGATCACCTGAATCAGGTGACGTCCCCTCACCTGATCGGCGATCAGCCTGGAGCGCGTGAAACTGACCGTGAACGGTGCCGAGGTCGAGGTCGACGATCGGCACGCGAAGACGCCGCTGCTTTGGGTTCTGCGGGACGTGCTGGGGCTGACCGGGACGAAGTACGGCTGTGGCATCGGCTACTGCGCCGCCTGCACCGTCCTGATCGACGGGGCCAACGCCAAGGCGTGCCAGACTCCGGCCGAGCGTGTGGTGGGAAAGGCCGTCACCACCGTCGAAGGAGCGTCGGGCCCGGTCGTCGACGCGGTCCGCGACGCCTGGCACCGCGGCAACGTCGTCCAGTGCGGGTACTGCCAGCCCGGGCAGACGCTGGCCGCGGCGGCGCTCCTGGACAAGGACCCGGCGCCCGACGACGCCACCGTAGCCCGGTGGATGAACGGGAACCTGTGCCGGTGCGGCACCTACCCGCGTATCAGGCGGGCGATCAGGGAAGCCGCCGCGGGCGGTCACCCCGAGCCGCTGCGAGCACGTCCGGAGCCGGAGCCGCGCCCGCTGACGCCCGAGGACCTCGCCGACCCCGTCCATCCGTACATCCGCATCGGCGAGGACGGGACGATCGTCGTCCACTCCAGCCAGATCGAGATGGGCCAGGGGATCCATACGGCTCTGGCCACCATGGTCGCGGAGGAGCTCGACGCCGACTTCGGGGCCGTTCAGGTCGTCAACGCCGCCAACGGGTCCTTCCCCGGCGGCGACGTCTACGGCAACCCGGAGACAGGCGGCTTCTTCCAGCTCACCGGTGCCTCCACCTCGACCAAGGGCGCCTGGGGCCGCTACCGGCTGGCGGCGGCCACGGCGCGGGCGCGGCTGGTCGCCGCCGCCGCGCAGGCGTGGCAGGTGCCGCCGGAGGAGATCCACACCGAGTCGGGCGTTCTGTCCCACCCCGGCGATCTGTCGCATCCTGGCGGTCGCAGCGCCGGTTTCGGCGAGTTCGCCGCGCGCGCCGAGCGGCTGCCTGTCCCCGCGGACATCCGCCCGAAGGACCGGAAGGGCCACCGGCTCATCGGCCGCGAGGGCAGGCTGCGCGTCGACGCTCCGGCGAAGATCCTCGGCACTGCCCGCTTCACCATCGACGTGCGGCTGCCAGGCATGTTGACGGCCGTGGTGCTCCATCCGCCGCGGTTCGGTGCGGCGGCGGCCAGGGTCGGCGCGCTCGGGGAGCCGGGTGTCGTCGCGGTCGTGCCCGTCAGCGAGGGCGTCGCCGTCGTGGGGGAGTCCTTCGACGCCGCCCAGCGCGGGCTGCGCGCCCTGAACGTGGAGTGGGACGACGAGCACGCCGAACGGCGCAGCTCGGAGGAACTGCTCGCCGAGCACCGGCGGCTGGTGCAGTCGGGGGAGCGGGCCGTGGTGGCGCGCGAGGACGGCGACGTCGAAGCCGCCCTGGCGGCGGCGGAGCACCGGATCGACGCGCTGTACGAGCTGCCCTACCTCGCGCACGCGCCGATGGAGCCGAACAACGCCGTGTGCCGCATGGGCGACGACGGCGTCCTCGAGGTCTGGGCCGGTACGGAGTCTCCCGAGTACACGCGTATGGCCGCCTCGGCCGCCGCGGGTATCGACAAGGACCGGGTCAGGGTGCACGTCACGTACGCCGGAGGCTCGTTCGGCCTGCACAGCAGCGCGGAGAAGGACCCGACCACCGAAGCCGTGGAGATCGCCCGCGCGCTCGGCTGGAAGCACCCGGTCAAGGTCCAGTCGCCGCGTGAGGAGGAGTTCAAGGCGGGACGCTACCGCCCGATGGCCGTCCACCGCGTCCGCGCCGGCGCCGACGCGCAGGGCCGACTCACCGCGCTGCACCAGCAGATCGCCGCCCAGCCGACGTCGATCAACCTGCCCTACGTGCGCGACGTGATGTTCACGAACGGGGTCGACTTCTTCACCACCACAGGGGCGGCCGACCCGCCGTACGCGATGCCGAACTTCAAGCTGGAGTCCACCAACGTCGAGTCCGGCGTGCCCACGATGGTGTGGCGCTCGGTCGGCAACTCCCACACCGAGTTCGCTCGGGAGTCGGCGCTCGACGAGCTGGCCGTGGCCGCCGGGCGGGATCCCGTGGACCTGCGCCGCGACCTGCTGGCGGACAACCCGCGCACCCTGCGGGCTCTTGAGCTGGCCGCGGACCGGGCCGGCTGGGGCACGCCGGTGTCCGCGGGTCGCGCGCGCGGCATCGCGTGCAGCAGCTTCCTGAGCCACAGCGCCCAGGTCACCGAGATCTCCCTCGACGCGCGTGGCCGCCTCCACGTCGAGCGGATCGTGTTCGCGCTCGACTGCGGCATCACCGTCAACCCCGACCTGGTCCGGTCCCAGGTCGAGGGCGGGCTCATCTTCGCGCTGAGCGCGGCCGCATGGGGCGAGGTCGTCCTCGGCGAGGGCGGCGAGATCGTCACGCAGAACTTCGACCGGTATCCGATCGTCCGCATGCAGTCGACGCCCGAGATCGAGGTGCTGCTGATCGACTCCGACGAGCCACCCACCGGGGTCGGTGAGGTCGCGGTTCCGACGGCCGCGCCCGCCTTGACGAACGCGATCTTCGCGCTGACCGGGACCCGGATCAGGCGGCTGCCCGTCGCACGTACCATCAAGATCAACTGATGGGCGCCTCGAATCGATCCGATCGGGACTCCACCATGGCTCCCGGACCACCGCGGACTTCCCTCTCGGGGCGAGGTCCGTGCGCAGTCGTCCGGCCGGTCGCCGTGAGCGTGTTATGGCCCCGCCGCGACGCCCGCATCCGCGCTCGGCGATCCCTCGACGTGGACGACAGGCCGGGGAGGACGCCGATGCGAGTGGCCGTCTCGCCGGACATTTCTGCGTGCTGTTCTGCATGGTCTGCCTGCTCGCCCGCGACTTGGATTGAGCGCACGGGGACAGGCGTCGGGCCTGTCCATCCAGGTCAGGAGTGACCATGACCACCATCAGGAACATCGTGCTCGTGCACGGTGGCTTCGTGGACGGATCCGGCTGGCAGGGCGTCTACGACGAGCTGACCAGGGACGGCTTCCGCGTCCACGTGGTGCAGAATCCGACGTTGTCGCTGGAGGACGACGTCGCCGTGACCCGCCGCGCACTGGACTCCCTCGACGGCCCGGCCGTCCTGGTCGGCCACTCCTACGGCGGCGTCGTCATCACCGAGGCCGGCACCCACCCCAACGTCGCCGCTCTCGCCTACATCGCCGCCTTCGCCGCCGACAAGGGCGAGTCGGTCAACACGCTGATCGCCGACCCGCCGCCCGGCGCGCCGGTGCCGCCGATCCTGCCCCCGGCCGATGGGTTCCTGTTCCTCGACCGGGACAAGTTCCACGGCTCGTTCGCCGCGGACCTGCCCGCCCAGACCGCCGCGTTCATGGCCGACTCCCAGGTGCCGTGGGGCGTGGACGCGCTCGGCGGCACGGTCACCGAACCCGCCTGGCGGCACAAGCCCACCTGGTACCTGGTCTCCACCGAAGACCGCATGATCCCGCCCCCGGCGCAGCGCGCGATGGCCGAGCGAGCGGGCGCGATCGTCGTTGAGGTCATCGGCAGCCACGCCGTGTACGTCTCCCAGCCCGCCGCCGTCGCCGACCTGATCCGCCAGGCCGCAGCCTGACGACGACACAACACCAGAAAGATCGTTGATATGAACCGATTCCGCGTCACCAGGGCCCTGGCCGTCGCCGCCGCGCTCGTCCTGTCAGTGGCGGTGACCGGACCGGCCGGCGCCGCTTCGGCCGCCGGCTCCGGGAGCAAGCCCACCATCGTCCTGGTCCACGGCGGTTTCGCCGACGCCTCCAACTGGAACGGCGTGATCCAGCGGCTCCAGCGCGACGGCTACACCACGATCGCCCCGGCCAATCCGCTGCGCGGGCTGCCCACCGACGCGCCGTACATCGCCAGTGTGCTGAAGTCGATCGAGGGCCCGATCGTGCTGGTCGGACACTCCTACGGCGGCGCCGTCATCACCAACGCCGCCGCCGGGATCGACAACGTCAAGGCGCTGGTCTACATCGCCGCGTTCGTCCCCGACGAGGGCGAGCAGCTCGGTGTACTGATCAACAAGTACCCCGGGACACAGATCCCCGCCGCCGTGCGGGAGGTGCCGTACCCCGGTGGCACCGATCTGTACCTGCGGCCCGACAAGTTCCGGGCCGCGTTCGCCGCCGACCTGCCTGCCTCCGTCACCCGGATCATGCAGGCCACCCAGCGGCCCTTCAGCGCCTCTTCCTTCACGGACGCCACCACGGCCGCCGCCTGGCACGACATCCCCTCGTGGGGTCTGGTCGCCACCGAGGACAAGGCCATCCCGCCCGCGCTGGAGCGCTTCTTCTACCAGCGTGCCAAGGCCCACGTCGTCGAGGCCAAGGGCGCTTCCCACGTCGCGATGATCAGCCAGCCGGACCTGACCACGCGCCTCATCGAGTCCGCGGCCAAGGCGACCGACTGACCGGCGACCGCGAACTCCACCCGGTCCCGTGTTACACGGGGCCGGGCCCGCGTGCCTCAGCCCCTCGGGGTGTCGGTGATGCCGGCGGCGACCTTGACCGAGGTCCTGCCGGTGCCCGCGATGCCGTTGACGCCGGCGGGCAGGCCGTTCGGGGCGGCGAAGAACTCGACCACGACCGGGCCGTTCTTCCTTCGTACGCCGCGGTGGATGTGGCCGTTGGTGGGTGCGGCGATCCGCTTCCATACGGTGGCGAAGTGTGCCCGGGCGCCGTTCGCCCAGGCTGCGCGGCCGTCCTTGTCGCCGACCACCGTGCCAGGTGCGGGAACCTCCTGGCGGCCATCGGCGGTCGAGCCCGCGTCGACGGTGATGCCGCCGGAGAACAAGGCGTAGGCGCTCGCCAGCGAGGAGAACGCTGCGCCGGATGGGGGAGGCGAGCTCTCTCGACCGCACGATCTACCCCGCGGTCCCGCTGCACGTCGAGTACTCCCTCACCGAGTTGGGCCGCAGCGTGACGGTGCCGCTGGCGATGGTGCGCGAGCCTGCTCACGCCGTTCCAGCCGTCCTCGGCGAGGAGGACGGCGCCGAGAGCGGCGGCCTCCCCGGCGAGCGTTGCCCGCGTTCGCCGAACTGGACGGCAACCCCAGCAGCCAGGTGAGCAGATTCCACAAGATCGCGCCGACCAGCCCGGCGAACAGCATCGGCGGGGTCACCCAGGGTCTCGTCCACGATCCCGCCCGAGACCGTCTTGGCCACCTCCACCGACAGGAACGCGCCGGCCAGGTTCAGCACGGCCGCGATCGTCACCGCCACCCTCGGCCGCAGCGCACCGGTGGCGATGGAGGTGGCCATCGCACAGGCCGTGTCATGGAAACCGTTGGTGAATCGAAGACCAGCGCCGTGATGATCACCACGACGACCAGGAACGTCGCGTGCTCCATGTCCTCTCCTCGCGGTCATGAGGGAGCCCGGCCCGCCGAGCCGCGGGTCTGGCGCTCAGATCTCCTGCCTGAGACGGCCAGAAACTGCTCATGACGGAGCGAGGGTCGGATGCCGCCTTCGCCTCAGGCGGTGGTAGGCCGCTTGGGCGGCTCTATGTCCTGGAACGAGCTGGGCAGGTGGCCGGCGATGCCGGCTCGAGGCGCTGCACCGGCTGCGGCTGGGGTCCGGACGGCCAGGCATCGACGTGGTCGGACAACTCGCCAACGCGGTACTGCCACCGGCTCCTGCCCTTCGCATCGACGCCCGCGTAGACGAACGCCACGTCGCCGGCGGTGGCCGCGTCCGCGGCAGCGCTGTCCAGTCTCGCCGCCAGTTCGGCCAGTCTCGCCGCCAGTTCTGCCAGGATCCGCCAGCCCGGCGAGGTCCCGCAGTAGCCCAGGATCACCTTGCTGCCATCCGTCAAGGCGGCAGACAGCACGTCGTCACCGCCGGCGTCCGCCGCTTCGGCGCGGGTGCCGCTCACCCGCCAGTTGTTCACGGTCATGGACACGATGCGGTCGGCGCGCACCAGGCCCACCGCCTCAGTGCAGAGCCACACCCGGTGCAGCGCCGTCGTCGGTTCGGGCGTCATGCTCGCCTCCCTCGGCCTGGCCCGGCATCGCGGTGCCCGCGGTGACCGCGGCGGCCCGCCAACGCGACCGCGTCCAGCACGGCGGCCGGGCGCTCGCGCGCGCCCGGCTCCAGGCCGACTTCGCCGGGCTGGTGAATGAGCAGGTCCAGGTGTGGGGCCAGGCGCCGGCAGGCGTCGGCCGGGCCATGGGCCGGGGCGGCGGAGATCACGCCGGTGACGGTACGCCAGACCTGGCGTGCACAGAGCGTCAATGGCGCAACGTCCCTGCCATAGGCCTTCGCCAAGACCTTGGCCAGAAGCGACGTTAGGGCTGCAGCGGCCGAAAGGCCCGACCGGCACCGGGTTCGGTGCCGTTGCGCTGATGTTGAACCGGGGATACTCGTGATTTCAGCCGCCTGGTCTCGGTGCGGTGTGGGTTTCGCGCCCATCCGTATTGATTACTGTGAGTTCTCACCTGAGGTGGCGGGTTCACCGTCGGTCCGCGTCTGCCGGACGCCCCGGAGGCGGCGTGTCGTCGTTCGTCAGCGAGGTGTGTCCGCTGAGGGCTGCAGTGCCCGGTACTGTTTGCGGCGCAGCCGGATGTCAACGCGTCACAGGATCTCGATGGCGTCGACCTTCGGCGGGCGGTTCGGGTAGCTGATGTCGGTCCAGCGGTTGATCCTCACCGAGTCGCCGTTGGCGTCGGAGTAGATCAGGTCGTTGTTGCCGGTGGAGATCCGGTCGACCCACCATCCGCCGAAGTTCATCTTTCCGCGGTTGGCGAAGCATCTGACGCGGTCGGTGCCGTTCATGTGCGACCAGATCTTCAGGAAGTTCTCGCCGGCACGGCATTCGACTTCGTTGATGGCGAAGGCGGGGCTGGCCGGAAGGGTGAGGGTGAGGGTGGTGATTGCGGTGAGGGTGGCCAGTGCGGCCAGAGTGCGTCGCATGATCGGGGTTTCCTCGTCAGTTCTGGGGGTGCGGGGGTGGCAGGCGCCGCCCTCGACTAACCATGAACGTACTGTAGTTGATTGACTACTAGCTGCAATGGGAGGTCGTTGTGGCTTGTCGTTGGGCGTGCGTAGCCGACCAGCGCCGGTCGCCAGGGTGCGACGCCGATCGAGGGAGAAGCCGTGCGTAAGGAATGGACGGCGGCTATCGGTCGGACAGGGTCTCGGCGGCCTGGGGGATGACGCTCGCCACCGCGGCGGGGTTGGAGAGGTAGACCGCGTGGCTGCCAGGCGTCTCGGTGACAGTTGAGCCCGCACGTTCGGACATGGCGCGCTGAGAAGGCGACGGGATCATCCGGTCGTCGGTGGCGACCAGGTACCAGGACGGTTTGCTCCGCCACGCCGGCCTCGCCACTGCGCCGGCGAGGGCGTCGATGCCCCACGGCACCCGGGAATCGGCCATGAACGCCGCGGCCGCGGCGGGGACGTCGGCGGGGCGATTGCCTGACAGGTAGGCGATCTGACACCGCAGGCGGATTTGCGCATTCGTTTGAGCCGGCTGTTGATGGCGGCCACGTCCTCCGCGAGGTACGACATGAACCCGCAGGTGCGGTCGTGATCGCGTCTGGGTACGCTCAGCCGGCCCCGCGCCCCTCCACAGGAAAGGCCACCTCGTCCAGGGCCGCGAGCCGAAGCGCGCTGCTCGCCAGTTCTAGATGGTTCTAGACGGGACGGTGATGGACGTACTCCACCACTGTCCCGTCGGGGTGCCGGGCGTTGAAACCGGCTCCGGTCGGCACGTCCTGAAGCGGGAACACGATCTCCGCGCCCTCAGCCACCAGCCGCTCGTAGTACGGCCGCACGTCGTCCACCAGCAGGGTGCCCACAGTGTCCCGGAACGGGCGCAAGGCCGCCTCGTCACCGGAGATGATCAGGAACGCCCCCACCGTGGCCAACTCCAGCCCCACCGCCGCGAAGGCGAACCGCGCGTCGACCGCCGTCCTCTGCAACCGCTCGTAGAAGTCGATGCTCTGGTCCAGTTCCTCAGACGGCACGAACACCCGGATCAGCACGCGGGGTTCGGCCAGGTCGGAGGAGTCGTCGCGCAGTCGCCACATGTCATCGCTCATGGCATCCAGAGTGGCGCCGGGCGCCGCCGACAGGCAGGGGAGAGTTCATGGGATGAGTGGCACTCATAGGCTGTCGGTCATGAACGAGACCCTTCGCCGCGAGCTCGGCGCCCACCTGCGCGCGGCCCGCGAGGTCGTCGACCCGGCGAACGTGGGTCTGACCGGCGGCGGGCGGCGGCGTACCCCCGGACTGCGCCGCGAGGAGGTCGCGACGCTGGCCGGGGTCAGCGTGGCCTGGTACACCTGGCTGGAGCAGGGCAGGGCGAGCACCACCCGCCAGGTGCTGGACGCGATCTGCCGGGTGCTCGGCATGGACACGGCGGCGCACCGCCACACGCTGGCACTGGCCGGGTTCCTGCCCGCCTCCCCGGCAACGGCCGCGGGCGCGGCCGTGCTCGGGGCGCCGACCCGGACACTGCTGGACAGTTGGACGTCCACACCGGCCGCGGCCGTGGACGTGCGCTTCGACGTGCTGGCCGGCAACGCCGCCTACCGGCGCTTCTGGGGCGATCCGGATAGCGTGCCGATCGAGCGGCGCAACCTTCTCATCATGCTCGCCACCTCCGGGGGCCACCGCCTGACCGACGCGGAGCCGCTGCTGCGCGGCCTGTACGAGCAGTTCCGGGCCAACATCGGGCACATCCCGGACGACCCACGCGCCGCGGCCGTCGTCGATCTCCTGAAGCGCGAACGGCCCGACGCGGGGCACTGGTGGAGCTGCCGGGCAGTGCGGGAGTTCGCCCCTGTCACGGTCGGCGGGTTCACGTTCTGCCTGCTGCGGCCGGTCGGCGAGGAAGGCGTCGTCATCTTCGCGCAGCTCCCGGCCTGACTGTCCGGAACCGCCGGATCAGGAGTCCTGAACAGGTAGCCCTGAACGCCTGCAAGCACGGCATCGATCCCGGCATGCTCGTCTTGTGTCGGGCGGGTAGGAGCGTCAGTTGAATGGCGCCCGGTCCTGCAAAGGGGGCGACCGGCAACGTGCTGCCTCTGTCACCCGTTTCCGGGCAGCACGTATCGGAACGTCGAGCCGTGATCGCTGACGTTCGGTGTGGTGTCTGTCTGCTATTCCTGGACGCGGAACAGGCCCCGGCCGCCGTACTTCTTGTGCACCGCCTGCTTGCTGATGCCCAAAGCGGCGGCGATCTCCGTCCAGTGGTCGCCCTGGGTCCGCGCCCGGCGGACCGCCACCGCCTCTTGTGCGAGCACTGCGATGCGGTCGCCCTCCATGCCGTCATCCCAGGTTGACGATTGGTGGTGCGTCAACCAAAGATGACGATGCGCAGACGTCTGGTCCGGGCCCGGTCCGGCACCTGATCACCCTGGGCGCCGACGCGTCCGCATCGACCAGTCCCGAACGGGCGCGAGCCCCCACCAGGGGGCCACGGTGTGCGCCGAGCGCTGGGGGCTCCCGTGTGCTGCTGACACTCTCGTGGCGGATTCACTGACCTTCGATGGCAGAACCCCCTGGCACTCGCGTGGCACTTGGCATAGGCGGGGAAGTGCCGGGTGCGTTCCGGGGTGACCGACACGGCGCCCGTTGAGCCGAGCGTGATGAGCGCGTGCCGCACGCCGCGCTCGAGGAACCAGGCGGCGGCCCGCTCGGCCGACTCGACGTCGATGACTTCCACGCCGGTCAGCGCCCTGGCCTCGCTCTCGTCGGGGGTGACGATGGCGACGTGCGGCCAGACGCGGTCGGGCAGGGGCCGCGCGGGCGCGGGATCGAGCACCACGGTCAGGCCGGTCCGCGCACCCGTCTCGGCCGTGTGACAGGCGACCTCCGCAGGGATTTCGAGCTGGAGGAGAAGCACGCGCGCACGGCCCGGATGCTCTCGTCCACCATCTCGGTGCCGAGGTCCGCGTTGGCGAGAGGGGTCATGACGATGTCGTTCTCACCCGACGCGTCCACCCTGATGTGCGCGACGCCCGTACGGTTGCCGACGGAGCGGACCTCCGACAACCCAACGCCGTGGGAGCGGAGCGCCGACGAGACGATCCCGCCGAACGGGTCCGTGCCGACGCAGCCGACCAGCCAGGTGGGCGCCCCCGCACGGGCGGCGGCGAGTGAAGGCGGTGACATCCGCGGAGATGCTCCCGACGACGACCCGTGCGGTTCCATGACGTTTCTCCTGTTTCGAACTGTCAACGCTGAGTCGAGCGTCCCCACAGGGGCTGGCTCCCCGGCCCTCAGGAGGCCCGACCGAGCGCCTCGATCGCGCCGATCACGAGATCCCAGAACCGGTCGCGGTCCAGCCCGATCCCGACGTTCGCGTTGGGCTCCCAGTCCATCCGCCGGTGGAGGTCGGCCACGGTTGCCCCCCGAGTGTGCGGGCCGTCCAGTTCGATCCGCAGGCCCACCCGCTCGTACGTCAGGACCGTGGGGTCGATCAGGTACGCCACCGTGATCGGGTCGTGCAGCGGCGGCGCCGGGAATCCCCACGTCTCGTGGTAGGTGGACCCGAAGAACGTGAGCAGCTCCACGCAGACGCGGGCGAGCGGGGTGCCGAGCGCTTCGATCCTGGCGAGCACGTCGGCGGTCACCAGCGCCTGGTGGCTGACATTGAGCCCGACCCACGTCGTCGGCACGCCGCTGCCGAGCACCTCCGCCGCCGCCTCCGGATCGGCGTACACGTTGAACTCCGCGTACGGCGTGTGGTTGCCGCGATCCGTGGAGCCACCCATGATCACGACTTCCCTGATCCGCTCGCGGTCCTCGGGGTGACGGCGGAGCAGCGTGGCGATGTTCGTCAGCGGGCCGATGGCCACCACCGTCACCGGCTCTGCGGCGGCCGCCAGCGTGTCGTGGATGAGGTCCACGCCGTGGCGGGGGTCGAGCGGGACGCTCGGCTCCCCGAACGCCGGGCCGTCCAGGCCGCTCTCCCCGTGCACGTAGTCGCCGATCTCCAGCGGCGCCGCGAGGGGGCGGTCGCAGCCGGCGGCGACCGGAACGCCGATGACGCCGGCCAGGCTCAGCATCCGCCGGGCGTTGAGCGCGGTCTTCTCCACCGTCTGGTTCCCCGCGACCGTCGCGACCGCGCGCAGGTCGATCTCCGGGTGGGCCACAGCGAGCAGGATGGCCATGGCGTCGTCGTGTCCGGGGTCGCAGTCGAGGATCACCGGGATCGGCATGTCAGATCTCCTTCGCGAGCCAGCGGACCGCCCGCGTGAACAGGGTGCGGTAGCCGTCCCAGGAGACGAACTCGTCCGGGCACCAGTGCGGCGCGATGTCGGAGGCCCAGGCGAGCGTGCGCCCGGCCCCGGCCTGCCGTACGGCGAGCAGGGGGTCGCCGCCGACGGTCGCAAGCAGCGTCGCGTCCCCGGGCAGCTCGAACCGGTTGTAACCGAGCAGGTCGGGCCACTGGGCGGGGAGTCCGGCCACGATGGGGTGGGCGTCGTCGGCGAGCAGGCCGGGCACGCCCTGCGGGGTCTCGACGCGGTCGTCGTAGCGGGAGATCCGGGCGGGGAGCACCCGTTCGACCGCCGTGCCGGCGAAGGCCGCCTTGGCCTCGAAGCCCTGGAAGCTCAGGTAGCCGCCGGCCATGGCGAGGCCGCCGCCCTGCTCCACCCAGTCGGCCAGCAGGTCGATCCGGTTGACGGTCTTCTCGCTGGACAGCCAGGTGGCCGGGTGCAGCAGGATGCTGTTGACCCCGATGTCGGAGAGCACGACCACGTCGTAGGCGGCCAGCGCCTCGGGCGTGCCGGGGAACAACGCGGGCACGTCGTGCGCGGGCAGATGGTCGACCTCGATGCCGTCGGCGACCAGGACGTCCCGCAGCGGATCGATTCCGGTGTGGTAGGTGGTCGAGGTGAACGCGTCGAAGCCCTTGTAGTGGGTCGACACGCTCACCCACGACTCACCGGCGACCAGCACGCGGGTCATGAAAATCGTCTCCTTCTCTCTCTGTGTGTGTGATCAGTGGCCGCGCGCGGCGGCGAGGAAGAGCTCGCGCGGGTTGCCCGCGAGCATCCGGATGGTGTCGTCGGCGGTCAGCCCGTGCCGGTGCAGGCGCGGGACGAAGTGAGTGAGGACGTGGGCGTAGCCGGTGCCGCCGTAGCGGACGAGCATGGTCTTCAGGAACACGTCCTGGGAGAGCAGGACCCGGTGCCCGAGCCCGGCGCGGACCAGCCAGGCCACCGCGGCGGCGTTCTCCTCGTCGCACGGGGACTGGCCCTCGCCCGGATAGAGGTAGTCCATGCCGCACATGTCGTAGCCGAGGTAGGCGCCGCGCAGGGCGAGGGACACCTGGTAGTCGCGGTCCGCCCCGCTGGGGTTGAGGTGCGAGAGCACGATGCCGGCGAGCAGGCCGCCCTCCTCGGCTATGACGTCGAGCACGCGGTGGCCGTGCCGCACCCAGCCGGGGAGGTGGACCGAGAGCGGCACGCCGGTCCGGGCCTGCGCCCGGGCCGCGCCGCGCAGCACCTTCTCCTCCTCGGCGGTGAAGTCCGGCGAGACGCCGATCTCGCCGATTACACCCGCGCGGACGCCGTCCACGCCCCCACCGACGCCCCCGCCGACGCCTTCGGTCAGGTCGCGCTCGATCTCGTCGGCGACGTCCGTCGCGGTCATCGAGCGGACCCGGGCCGGATGGGTCTTCTCCAGGTAGAAACCGCAGCCCATGACAATGTTCAGCCCGGTGGCTCGGGCGATCGCGACCAGCTCGGCGGGCGCCCGCCCGATCCCCTCGGGGGTCACCTCGAGCAGCGTGCGCCCGCCGCGCCCGGCGAACCTGCGTACCTCCTCGATCGCGGTCTCCGTGTCGTCCAGCGACACGTTGTCGCGGGAGAGGTACGGGTCGTGGCGAAGCCTGCCGAGGAACTCCGTCCGTACGGGCTCGCGGGCGATCAGCTCGCCCTCGGCGTCGCCCTCGGGCCCGGGGTGCCAGGCGCGAGCGCCGTCGTTGCGCAGGTGCTCGTGGCAGAGCGTGATCCCGAGGTCGTCGGGGGACACCGGGCCGAGCACGGTCGTCACGGCGGGAGTCCGGGCTGAGGACGTCATTTTCGTATCGCTCCGAACTTCGCCCACACCTTGCTGTTGGCGAAGATGGCCAGCAGCAGGATGCTGCCCTGGACGATCTGCACGTAGAACGGCGAGACGTGCAGCAGCACCAGGCCGTTGGCGATCACGCCGAGCGTGAGCGCGCCGAGGATCGTGCCGAGCATGCTCGCCCGGCCGCCGAAGAGGCTGGTGCCGCCGAGCACGACGGCCGTGATGACCTCCAGCTCGAAGCCGGACCCGGCGTTGGACGAGCCGGAGCTGAGGCGGGTGGCGATCAGCACGCCCGCGACCGCCGCCGCCACACCGGTCAGCACGTAGACCGTCAGACCGACCTTCCGCGTGTTCACGCCGGTGCGGCGCAGCGACTCGCCGTTGGAGCCGAGGCCGATGACATAGCGGCCGAACGGCGTCCGGGTGAGGACGAGCCAGCCGACGAGCGCGACGACCACGGCGAGGATGGCCGGGACGGGCACCCCGGCGATGCGGCCCTGGCCGATCTGGACGATCCAAAGGTCTCCGCTGATGGGGGTCGAGTATCCCTCGGTGGCGCGCAGCGCCGTACCCCGCATGATCGACAACATCGCGAGCGTGACGATGAACGGCGGGATGTTCTGGTAGGAGGAGAACCACCCGTTCACGAACCCGATCAGCGCGCCGAGCGCGAGGATCGCGACCAGGGCGAGGGTGGGGCTCCACCCGTGCTGCAGCACGATCGCGAGCAGCGACCCGGACAGCGCGACCGTGGAGCCGACCGACAGGTCGATGCCGGAGGTGCTGATCACGAACGTCATCGCGGTCGCGACGATCAGCGTGGGGGCCATCTGCCGCAACAGGTTGAACAGGTTGCCCGTCGTGGCGAACCGGTCGGCGGAGAACGCGAAGAAGATCAGTAGGGCCACCAGCACGACCGCGATCGCGATCGTCTGCGCATGCCGGCCGATGTGGGCGTTGGCCCGGGCCGACCTGGTGGTGACGACCCGCTGGCTGGTTCCGGTCCCGGTGGCGGTCACCGTCGGCTCCCCTCCTTCTCTCCCTCGTCGTGAGCGACGATCTCGGACACGAGCCGTTCGAGGCTGGTGCTCCGGGCGTCCAGGTCGGCCCTGAGCGTGCCTTCGTACATGACGCACAGCCGGTCGCAGACCCGGAAGAGGTCCTGCAGGCGGTGCGTGATGAGGATCACTGAGACGCCTTGGGCCGAGACGGTCTTGATCAGTTCGAGGACGGTCTCGACCTCGGCGACGGCGAGCGCCGCCGTCGGCTCGTCGAGGATGAGCAACTTGGGCCCGAAGGTCACCGCCCGGGCGATGGCGACCGCCTGCCGCTGGCCGCCGGACAGCCCTCCGACGGGGATGTCGGTCAGCGGAATCCGGATGTTCAGGGCGTCCAGGTGGCGCCGGGCGTCCGCGTGCATCTTGCGTACGTCGAGCATCATCCCGCCGGCCTTACGCGGCTCCCTGCCGAGGAACAGGTTCCCGGCCACGTCGATGTCGTCGCAGAGCGCGAGGTCCTGGTAGACCATTTCGATGCCCAGCTCGCGGGCGTCTTTCGGGCTGGCGAAGGCGACCGGCCGGCCGTCGAAGACGATCTCGCCGGAGTCCGGCACGACGGCGCCGGCCAGCACCTTCATGAGGGTGGACTTGCCGGCCGCGTTGTCGCCGACGAGCCCCACCACCTCTCCAGGGCCGACGCGCAGCGTCACGCCGCGCAGCGCGTCGACCATTCCGTAGCGCTTGCGGATGTCGCGCATGACCACTCGATCAACGCGACCCGGCTCTTGGTCCGTCATGTGAATCCCTTCGCCGCTTACTTGAAGGTGGCGCGGTACGGGTCGACGTTGTCCTTGGTCACGATCGTCACGGGCACGTCGATCTTCTTCTTTGCCTGGGCGCCGCCGACCAGGGCCTTGGCCTCCTTGACAGCCTCGTAGCCCTCGGTCTTCGGGTCTTGCTGGACCACCCCGGCGACGAACCCCTCGTCGATGCCGTTGATGGCCTCCTTGGTCAGGTCCCAGCCGAAGACCTTGACCCGGTCGGCCGCGTTCTGCGACTTCACCGCGGCGACCGTGCCGAGCAGGGCCGGCTCGCCCGTGGCGTACACGATGTTCATGTCGGAGCGGGAGGTGAGCAGGTTCTCCGCAGCCGTCATCGCGGTCTCCTGCTTGTTCTGCCCGTCGACGGTCTGCACGATCTTGGCGTCGGCGCCCTCGACGGTCTTGTTGAAATCGTCCTTGCGGATGTTCTGGATGAAGGAGTTCAGCGCGCCCACAACGCCGATCTTTGGTGCGGTCAGGCCCTGGGCCTGTGCCCACTTGTTGACGAAGTCGCCCGCCTGCCGGGCCGCCGCGGCGTTGTCCACGCCCACCTGGGTGTCCACAGCGGGCGAGTCGACGATCGCGTCCACGGCGACGACCTTCAGCCCGGCGTCCTTGGCGATCTTCACGGCGGGCTTGATGCCCTCGACGTCGATGGCGACCACGATGACCGCGTCGAACTGCTGCTGGACGAAGTTGTCGATGGCCTCGTTCTGCTTGGCCGCGTCGTCGTTGGCGTTGAAGATCGTGAGATCGACGTTGGCCTCCTTCGCCGCCTGCTGGGCGCCGGCGTTCATCTCGTTGAAGAAGATCGCCTGCTGGTTGATCTGGACGAGCCCGACCCGCGGCCGGTCCCCGCCGGAGCCCCCGGAAGAGCCGGAGTCGTCTGAACCGCCACAGGCCGCCGACAGCAGTCCGGTGGCCAGGATCGTCGTCGCCGCTGTCAGGCGGATGAACCTCGTGGATCGTGCCATGAGAGATGAGCCTTTCGGGGGGCGGGAAGGAGTGAGATCGATTGGGTAATCGATTACCCGGGTTTCGGGCATGCTAGTTCGCCTAAAAAGGCACGTCAAGGGTGCGTTTTCCCTGCAGAACCTCTAGTGTTGCCCGTGATCCTGGCCGCGACACGCTCGGCAAGGTCGATTGATAGTAAAGATCAAGGGAAATCGATTACACGATGGGCGTGACAATTCACGACGTGGCACGAGCGGCCGGCGTCTCCGTGGCCTCGGCCTCCCGTGCCCTCTCGGGGCGGCGCAAGGTCACGCCCGAGGTCGCCGAGCGGGTGGCGCGCGCCGTCGCCGAACTCGGTTACCAGCCGAACGCGGTCGCTAAAGCGCTGCGCGACCAGACCACCGGCACCATCGGCATGGTCGTCCCGGGCATCAGCAACCCGTTCTTCACCACGATCGTCGAGGCCGTGGAGCGCGAGCTGCAGAACTCCGGCACCGACCTGCTGCTGTGCGCGTCCCAGTACAGTCCACAGGTGGAGGCCCGGAGGCTGGAGACGCTGCTGGCCCGGCGTGTGGACGGACTGATCATCAGCCCGTGCGACATCGAGGCCAGTGTCCCCGCGGTGCTGGACGCGGCCCGCCGGGTGCCGCTGGTGCAGGTCGACCGCCACATCGAGGGCGGCGGGGCCGACTGGGTGGGCGTGGACGACGAGGCCGGGGTCACCCTGGCGGCCGAGCACGTGATCGCGGGCGGGGCCCGCTCGGTGTCCTTTGCGGGCAGCCGGCTGGTGAACTCCTCCGCCCGCTTGCGGCTCAGCGGGTTCGAACGTACCGCGGCGCGGGCCGGCGTGGAGGTCCTGCCGCCGATGCTGGGTGAGTTCACCGTCGAATGGGGCGTCGAGGCTGGGCGAAGGCTGCTCGACGCCGGCCGGCTGCCGGACGCGGTCGTCTGCGCGAACGACGAGATCGCCGTGGGCCTGGTGCGGTCGCTGCGGCTCGGCGGGGTGCACGTCCCCGAGGATGTGGCCGTGGTGGGGTTCGACGACGTGGGACACGCGACGATGTGCGACCCGCCGCTCAGCACCGTGCGCCAGCCGGTGGAGGAGATGGCGGCGGAGGCCGTACGCCTGCTCGGCCAGGTCAAGGCGGGCGACCCCCGGCCCGCACAGCGCATCGCCATCGCTCCCAGGCTCGTCGTACGGCAGACCAGCCGACCGGTGACGGCCGGCGTCGCAGAGTAAGTGACGAAGGAGGCATCGTGAACGAGGCGGTTGAACTGACGCGCGAGCTGATCAGGATTGACTCGGTGGGTGGGGGCGAGGCTGCGATGGCCGGTCCGCTCGCGAGACGGCTGTCGAAGGCCGGTTTCGCGGTGCGCACGCACGAGTACGCGCCCGGCCGCACCGGACTGGTCGCCCGCTGGGGGACAGGCGAGCCGGTGACGCTGACCGGGCACCTCGACACGGTGCCGCTGGGCGGGCAGGCCTGGCGGCACGCACCGCACGACGCGGAGATCGACGGCGATCGCCTGTACGGGCGCGGTTCGAGCGATATGAAGGCCGGCGTCGCCGCGCTGGTGATAGCCGCCGAGCGGCACGTGCGCCGCACCGGGCCGAAGGCCGCCCTGGAGCTAATCTTCACCGTGGGCGAGGAGACCGGCTGCGAGGGTGCGGTCGGCATGGTGGCCGAGGGGCTGGTGGGCAGGTCGCGTGCCCTGCTCGTGGCCGAGCCGACAGCCAACCGGGTGCTGCTCGGGCACAAGGGCGCGCTCTGGCTGGAGGCGACCACGCGAGGCACAACGGCGCACGGCTCGATGCCGCACCTGGGGGACAACGCGATCTACAAACTCGCCCGCGTGATCGGCGTCGTCGAGAAGTTCGATCCCGGGGTGCCGGAACACCCCTGGCTCGGTCCGTGCACGGTGAACGTGGGAACCGTGCGCGGCGGGATCAACGTGAACTCCGTGCCCGACCTGGCCGCCGTGACCATCGACCTACGCACCGTCGCCGGTCAGGACCACGGGCGACTTCGCGAGCGGTTGCAGGCCGCGCTCGGCGGCGAGGCGACCCTCGGCGTGCTCGTGGACCTGCCCGCGATCTGGACAGACCCGGACGATCCCTTCGTCCGGGCCCTGGTCGAGGCGGGAGCGCGTGCGCCCGGCGACCGCCCGACCGCCAGCTACTTCACCGACGCCTCGATCCTCACCGCCGCCTGTGGCGGGGCGCCCACGGTCGTGTGCGGCCCGGGTGAGCCCGAGCAGGCGCACGTCACTGACGAGTACTGCACGGTCTACCGCATCGAGGAGGCTGTCGAGATCTACACCGCCGCCCTTGCGCGGTTCGCCTGATCGTATGACGGCTCTGAGCCTGCCGATAATGTCATCCGGCCAGGTCATGGCCTTGCTGAGAACCGTCCCGGACCCGGTCACGGATCCGAAGCGAATCGGCGACCTGAACATACGTTGGTGGGACCGGCTCGGCGGGGCCGCTCACCACGGGGCTGCCCTGGCGTAGTGGTGTGGCCTGGCGGGTGACCGCGCTGTCGGCGGCCAACTCCGCCCTGTACTACTGCGAGCTGGCCTGGGTCGTTCCCCTGCTCCAGGAGAACGGGCTCGGCGCCGGAGCCGGGACGCTGCTCACCGTGATGATCTGCATCCAGGTGGTCGCGATGCTGGCCGTACTGACAGTGCTCGGTGAACGGCGCGACCTGCGTGTGGGGCTCGCGCTGACGGCGGCGCTGACCGCGCTCGGCTTCACCGGCCTGGCCCTCGGGCCCACTACGGTGACCTGGCTGTGGATCCTCGCCTTGGGCGTCGGGCACGGCCGCCTGTTCACCCTGGTGCTGACTGTGCCAGTAGCGGTCAGCCGCGACTCCGCTGAGGCGGGCAGAATCAGCGCGATGGCGTTTTTGTCGGGTACGGCTGCGCCGCACTGGCCCCCATGCTCGTGGGCATCCTGCGCGACGCCATGGCCGATTTCCGCCTCGCCTTCGTCCTCCTGGCCGCAGCGGCCGCACTGACCATCGTGCCCATCGCGCGGCTCCGGAAAGGGACGTCGCATTCATGACACGACTCGACCCTGCTGAGATCATCGCCCTGTACCACCGCGACCATGCCGGCCCGCCCTGGTCGGAGACCCCCGACCAACTCGACGCCTACACCGATCGCCTGGCGAGAACCCTGCGACAGCGCTCCTTCAGCGCGCGGGTCGAACGCGACCACGAAGGGCGGTGAACGGTGATTTCGGAGCCGCTGATGTCGACATGTGGACCGAGCAGTTCGACAGACCGGGCAACTCAGAGCGGCCCATGCCCACCTACACTCGGCCGGATCTCGCCCCGGGCGCGTGAGAGCGCAGGGGATCCTGTCGGTGCCGTCTTCACGGCGAGCTGGTGGCTGGTCTCGATATGCCCGTCCTCCAGCGGGCAGGTCAGCCAGCCGTACAAGCCGTCCTGGTAGGCCTCGTCGTCGTCCAGTTCGGCAGTGTGGCCGCTGGACCGGAACGGCTCGCCCTGGCCCCGAGGTCTGCGGGGCCGTCCGGACAGGGGCGAGCTTGTGGAGATCGCTACGGGGTCACGCCCAGACCTGCTTGCCGTGCGCGCATGATGGCCTGTGACCGGTCGGCCACCTGCAGTTTCGTGAAGATGGCCGAGACGTGGTTGCGGACCGTTTTCTGGCTCAGCCCGAGCCGGGCCGCGATCTGTGGGTTGGTCAGGTGTCCGGCGATCAGGCCGAGGATCTCGCGTTCTCGCTGGGTCAGGCCGGGCAGCTCCGGCTCGGGCCGATCGCTCGTGAAGTAGCCGGCCAGGCGGGAGGCGAGGGCGGGGCCGAAAACGGCGCCGCCGTCGGCCACCGCCTGCACCGAACGTACGAGTTCCGCCTTACGGGCCCCTTTGAGGACATAGCCGCGGGCCCCGGCCCGGACGGCGGCGAACACCGAGTCGTCGTCGTCGGACATGCTGAGCACCAGCACCCTGACATGGGGATGGTCGCGGACCAGCAGTTCGGTCGCCGCGATTCCGCCCATCCCGGGCATGTCCAGGTCCATCAACACCACATCCGGCTGAGCACGTCCGACCAGCGCGAGCGCCTGCTCCCCGCTGCCCACCTCATCGACGACCTCGATCTCGTCGGCCCCCGCCAGCAGCGTCCGCAACCCGGCCCGGAACCCCGGGTGATCGTCAACCACCAAGATTCTGATCATCGTCGCTCCCTTCCTGCCCGGCGGGCAGTTCGACCCGCACCCGGGTCCCGCCGCCGGGGCGTTCCTCAATCGTGCAGGATCCGCCCAATTCGGTGGCCCGTTCGTGCATCGATGCCAGCCCGACCCCTGATCCTGCTGGGCCGGCCACCCCAGGATCGGGCGGCGCAGCGGCCGGGACGGCAGGTGGGTGCTGTCCGATCCCGCAGCCGTCGTCGCTGATCTCCAGATGCAACCGCTCGCCGGCGATTTCGACACGCAGCTGTGCCCAGGTGGCGCCGGCGTGCTTATGTGTGTTGGCCAGGGCCTCGGTGGCGATCCGGTAGGCGGCCACCTCCGTGGCGGCGGGCAGGGCGGGCAGGTCGTCCGGGGCGTGCACGTCCACACGCAGCCCGGACGGCTGCCGGGCCGCATGAGCGCGCAACGCCCCGGCCAGCCCCAACGAATCAAGCGCGGGCGGACGCAGCCCGTCCACCAGTGTTCGCACGTCGGCCAGCGCGGCCTCGGCATCGCCGACGATATCGGCCAGCAGCAGCCGCGCCCGCTCGTCGCTCACCAGGTCGTGCGCCGCATCGGCCCGCATGGTCAGCGCAGCCAGGGTCGGGCCGAGCCCGTCGTGCAGGTCACGCCGCAGCCGCCGCCGCTCCTCCTCGCGGGCCATGACCAATCGCTCGCGGGAGCGACGCAGGTCGGCGGTCAGGCGTACGGTGTGCACGGCCACCGCGACCTGCCGGGTCAGGTCGGCCAGGACGCGCAAATCGCGGGGGCCGAAGCCGCTGTCGCCCGACCGGGGCAGCAGGATCAGGCCGCCGACCTGTTCGCCATTGTGCGTCAACGGCAGCCGTACCTGCTTCGCGTCGCTCGGTCGTGCCGGGTCGTTCGGCGAGTACGCGTACCGGGCGCCCTGGGCGGTTTCCACCGCCGCATACGGCAGGCGCAGCGCCTCGGCGATCGACTTGGCGATGCCGGGCAGCACGGCGTCGGGGCCGGCGGTGTTCTCCAGCCTGCGGCCCAGCCGGGTGAGCGCGGCGTACGGGTCGTCGCGCTCACCGTAGGTCAGCAGGTTGACCCAGCTCTGCAGGCGCTGGCGCAGCGGCGCGAACGTCAGCGCCACCAGCCCGGCGGCCAGGACCGAGACCGGCAGGTCCTGGGTGGGGAAGAGCGCGCCCAGATAGCCGACCACGAGAACGTACCCTCCAGTCACACAGCCCGACAGCAGCGCATAGACCAGGGTGCGATTGATCACCATGTCGATGTCGAAGAGCCGGTGTCGCAGGATTGCCACACCTATGGTGACCGGGATGAGTCCGGCGCCCAGGGCGGCGATCGACTCCCACACCGGGTCGTGGGCGGGCCACGCGGCGTCGGGGACCTCGTCGGTGAGCCCTGCCGTCAGCCTGGCCGCGATCACCAGCGCCTCGATCCCGGCGCCGTACAGCAGCCATGCGACCTGGCGGCGCTGTGCGCCGCCGCTGCGCAGCACCCGCATGCCCAGCTCCGCGGCGCCCAGGACGAACACCACCGGGAGCAGCGCGACCAGCACGCGCTCCACCACCGGCGCGACAGCGGCCAGACCCGGTACGCCGAACGGGTTGGGCACTCCGTCGCCGAGCCCTACCTGGGCGTTCTTCCCGGGGCTCAGTGCGCTCACCACGGCGGCGGCGGCCGCGGTGGCCACCGACGCCGCGATCAGCGGGCGTAGGGCGGGGGAGGAGAGCCGCCCGCCGGGGAAGAACAGCGGGATCAGGGTCGCCGCGACATTGGCCGGAACCCACAGCCATGTCTGAGGCCAGGCCAGTGCCGCGGCGAACGGCAGTCCGGGGTGGGTGATCAGGCCGAGAATCGCGTACTGTCCGCAGGCTTCGTACAGCGCGAAGCAGAAGGCGGTCAGCGCGAGCAACCGCCCGACCATGTGCCCGGGGCGTCGTGCGCAGATGAGGCCGCCGACCAAGGCACAGGCTGTCACGAACAGCAGATGCGGGACCGACATCGGACCGCCACCGTTGGCGACGGCCAGCGTGAGGGCTGTCGCCGCCAGAGCCAGGGTGAACGTGCACCACCACCACGCGGCCCGTCCCGCGGCCTTGACCGCCGGTTCCGGTTCTCCCGCAGCCGCCGTCACTACCCCTCCGATCAGTCGCCACACGCTATCTGCTCATGAGCCCAGCCGGCTGGGACGCTGTCCCAGGACAAGGCGGACTTTCCGGTGCCGACCGCCGGGCGGCGCGGACGTGACCTGATCGATGCGCAGCAAGAGCCCTGGACGGTGAACATGTCGCGCCGCGACGCCGGGCAAGCGCATGGACCGTGTCCTTGAACGTGGCGGACCGTCCTAGGGCATGGGGGACATTCTTCCTGGCCGAACAGGACCAGAGCCCAGGCGATGCAGGACCGGTTCCGGCTTTGCTGAACGGGTGCTGAAGAATCCTGACAAGTTTCGCCGGGTGGCAGCCGGCCTCGCCCTGTTCGCCTGGCCGGTGCTGGAGTTCCTGGCCTTCCTGACCACGCCCCCGGCAACTCATCACGATCCCGGCATCTTCCGCGCGAACGCGACGGCGGTGCAGGTCAGTGCGCTGCTCTACGTCTGGGCGGTGCTCAGCCTCATCCCGGTCGTGCTGGCCATGGGGCACCTGCTGCGCGAACGCGCCCCTGCGGTGAGCGGGATCGGGACCGCGCTCGGACTGGTCGGCGCCGGTCTCGGGCTGACGCTGTTCACCACCGACTTCTATGACCTGGCCCTGGCCCAGGCGCTGCCCGACGCCCAGGCCGAGGAGGTCACCCGACAGGCCAACGAGCTGTGGGGTTTCGTGTACGGCATGCTCCTGCCTGGGTTCGGGCTGCACATCGCCCTGCTCACGCTGCTGATGACCCTGGCCGTGGTCAAGGTCGTGCCCTGGTGGGTGCCGGTCGCTGCGCTCGCGGGCACTGTCGTGCCGTTCGTGACCATGGCGCAGGCGTCCGTCGTGCAGTCCACCGGTGCCCTGCTGCACCTGGCCGCCTACGGTTGGATCGCACTACGCGTGCTGCGCATGTCAGACATCGAGTGGCGCGGCGGGGCCAAGGACCCACACGCCCTGTCCCCATGAGTTTCAGGCGGCGCCCGCTTGGTTCTGGCGGCGAGCAGTCATCCGGCGGTGCCGGACATGGTCGCGATCGTGCCGCGTGCGGCGGCGAGTTGATTCTGTGCCAAATCGCCTATCTTGGCATTGAATCGAACGGCCGCCGTGCTGCTGATGCGTTCACCATGGCGGCGCGGCTGTTGCCGACGTCGACGCCCACTGCGGCCGCGGCTTGCCGAGCTTGGGTGTTCAGCACCGCAGAGGGCATTGGCCGGCGGCACAGGCAGTACGGGGCTCTCATCGCGGGCAGCAGGATCAGCGGCAGGGCTGAAACTGACTGCCCTACCTCCCCTTCCGACACCGAGCTCGCCTCCTGTGGTCAGGCTGCCTCGATTCCTTCAGATCGGCCCCGGTTATGAGGTTGAGGTTTGACCTGGGGAGATGGCCCAAGGGGGTGGAGGAGTGCGTGGCTATCCGAGTAGGGACCTCATCGCGTCGGTGGCTGATCGTCTCGGCGGTACTGCTGCCGTGGCGTGACAGCCTGCCGAACACCAGTGTGGCCCTCGTCCTGGTCGTGGGCGTGGCGGTTTCACAGCTCGCCGCCTACGCCCGCCGCATGCGGGTGGTCACCATCATCAGCGCAGGCTACCTGAAGCACATCTACGAGACCGCCGAACTTGCCCAGGCATCCGCGGGAGCCCACGCGATGGTCGAGCACGTCCGCGACCAGATCGTCGAGATCCTCGGCCTGAAGGGCTGTCGCTTCGAATACGGCGGCTTGACCCGCCTCCCGGGGGAGGCGGGTTCGGTCCAACCCAGTTCCCAATGCGCTGCAAGCCCCCGCAGCGAAAACATTGGCATCGCCTCCCTGTAAAGGATGAGATATGCGCGTATGGAGAGTTCTGATATCGGCGGTCGTGTTGTTGCTGGCCGGAGTGGTTCCGGCTCAGGCCGACGCACTGGCCGACAGCCCGACGGTCTCGGCGACGCCGATCGGGATGGAACCGCCCTCGTACAACGGCCTGTGCTGGGCAGGGGTGCCGTTCACCGCCACCATCGCGATCACCGCCGACGGCCCGGGCACCGTGAGCTTCCGCTGGGCCTGGGGCACGTGGGACTGGAGCCAGGTGGTCTTCACCGAGGCCGGCACGAAGACGGTCAGCACCTCTCCCATCAAGATGTACCGGGGCACGGGCCCGCAGAGCCTGACCATCAGGGTGTCCGGCGCCAACACGACGACAGCAGTCGTCCCGTACGAGATCGGCTGCACCGACCCCGTCCTGGGCGCACCGCAGATACAGCCCGCGAAAGACTACATCGGGCGCTGCGGCTCCGACGTCGTGCACACGGTCAGCGCGCAGATCAGCTCTCCCATCGCACAGACCGTCCGCTACCGCTGGCTGGACGGCTGGGAGCAGCCGCTGCCAGGCGTGGACGCCGGCGAGCGCGAGGTCGTGTTCACCGAACCAGGCACCAAGACCGTCAGCACGCCCCTTCAACGCGTTCCCTTGCCAGGCAACTCCTGGAACGATGTCGAGTTGCAGATCGACAGCCCCAACAACGACCAAAGCGCGTTGTACTTCCGGACGGTCTGTGTGAAAGCGGAGTTCACCTCCATGACCCGCACCGCCGGCAACTGCAAAACCGGGGCTGCCTTCAAGTTCAAGCTGGACGGCTACATCGAGAGCAACAAGATCGGCGAGATGGCCTACGCCTGGGCGCATCAGGAGAGTCTGGACGCCGACTGGGTTCGCGACCCGTGGACGCCCATGTCGTTCATCAGCACCAACAGCCCCGGCCGCCAGAACGTGACACGAACGTGGACTGCTCCCGGGGACGGGCTGGGCGCGTGGCGGCTGGAGATCCTCGGCTCCAACGGCACCGTCGTCTCACAGCCCCTTACCTACTACGTCCCCTGCGGGCTCTGATGCTCCTCCATGTTGCTGATGGCACGTGCGCTCACGCCGGAGGCGTACGACAGCTCCTCGATGGTCAGCTTCGCCCTGTGCCGGAAGCTGCGCAACAACGCCCCGAAGATCGTCGTCGGCGACTCGCCCTCGACGGGATCCATGGCGTCCATCCCACGCTCCTCGGCTCATCCCGCGCCCTTCATGCCTTTCGCGGTCGAAGTTACGATGAGAACGCCTCCACGACCTGACTCGCTCTGCGCCATTCTTTTCTCCTTGTGCCAGCGCCGTGGCTCCCGAGGACCGGGCGGAGGCGATCCGGGAGGACATCTGGCGTCAGGTCGTCCGGGTGGAGATCGATCACCACCCGGACCAGGAGCGCATCTCGGCCGTGGGCGCCATCACCAACTCGGCCCGTTGAACATCTGCTCGGTACGCTCCAACGCCACGACCGTGCACCGGACCCGGCCCTTGGTGCGCGACGACCTCGAACCTTCGGCCTTCGTCAGCCTGCAACTGTCAGGCACCAGCATGGTGATCCAAGGAGGACGCGAAGCCGTACTCAACCCGGGCGTGTGCGGTGCCAAAACGCGAACACTGCTGTTGAGCTGGCCGTTTGCCGGATGGTCAGGCTGCTCTGCGGTACTCGCTAATCAGCCCGGTGACGGTCCTCCGGCGGTGGATCCGGGTGGCTACGTCGATCACTTCGCTGGGGTCGTGCAGCGGAGGGCGAAGGGTGCGGCCCTGATGCGGGCGATGATGCTTGAAATGGTGTTCGTACTCGGTCAGGACCTTGCGCAGGTGCCGCTCGCCATGGATGAACTTCAGGATCGTCAGTGTCGATGTCGCCGACCCGGACGCCGGAGACCTCGCCGATGCGCGCGGCCGTGCATGCCGCGAAGATGACGATGTCTCCCCAGCCCTGACACTTGCCTCTGGAGCGTTCTATAAGCGCCTGTGCCAGCCGTTCCAGTGCCGCCCGGTTGGGCAGCGCCGGCGTTCGCGGGTCGTCCAGCTCGTCCTCGGCCCGCTTGTACTCGTGCTGCCAGCCCGTCACGCGAGCAGGGTTGCGGTCGATGATGCCGTCCCGGACGGCCTGCTCCATGACGCGGACCAGGATGGCCAGGCTGTTCTTCACCGTGGAGCGGCTGCATTCGTCCGCGATCCATCCGTGCACGACCCGGTCCACAAGACCGTTGGTGATCATCCGTACGCCCAGGTGTCCAAGAGCGGGGACCACGCGTTTGCGCCATCCCGACATGTACGGAGCGAGGGTCTTGGGCTCCAGGCCGCGCACCGCCAGGGACATCACCCCCTCGCCGTACTCCTCGGGCGGAGGTTCGCGGTCGTCGTGTGCTTGCCTGCGGGTGTGGCTGACCGGAGCAGTGGAGACGGGCGCGCTTGCGCCGATCCTGGCCTTGCTGCCGTCTCTGGCGGACCCTTGTGCGGACCATGCTCAGGAAGCGGTCAACAGCAAGCACTGCCCCGGTCGTCAAGCTGGTCAACACCGTGAATGTTCTGCTGCTGCGCTACCTCAACGCCTCCAGCACGCTCGGGCAGGCGCTGCCCTGCCCTGCCTCTGACTTCGTGCCCCTGAGCGTTGGCGTGGCCGACGAGGCTGCTTGCCTGTGCTTCCTTGTCGGTGGGTGGATATCCCAATGGACTCGGCGTGACTCACCAGACGGCACCTGCGGCTCCTGTCCCCCTCCGTGCCGTCTCGGCGACGCACTCCAGCCACGCCGGGGTGCGTGAGTGCGCGCCCTGACCTTCGAACGCCGGCCTGCCCTCGTGCCGCACCAGTCCTTTCGATCGGTCCGGAGCGCTCTTGTCGCCCCTACCGAAGGCTGAGGGTGAGTCAGGGGCGCGCGTTGCTCGGGGTGGATGTGCCGGCGTCCGGCTGGTCACGGGCCGGCGGCCTTGTGCCCGCACGGCGCGTCGACGTCGTGCTCAGTGAACGGCTGCCTCCTGTTGTTACGGGGCGGCAGGCGATCGCGGACGCCGACAGAAGTCTGGAGGCGGCTTTGGGCGCGAGGGCGCTTCGTCCTGGCCAACCGGATCGTTACGTCGCGGTGTTCTCGGCCGGCCGGTGGACTCGCTGCCGCGGTCCTGTGCGAACCAAACCGGGAGCCGGTCGAGGTCATAGCTTTAGGTGTCTGTGTGACCACTGATGGTGATAACTCTGGGGTGATCAACAAACAGCAGATCGTGAGCGCCCTGAGCGCCGCGCCGCCGGTCGTCCTGTCATCCAGCGCCAGCTCCAGGGCGGGCGCCACCACCACCGCTCCACCCGCCGCGGAGTGGAGCGACCGCTGGCCGCTGCCCGGCGGCACCGCGTGGGTGTACTACGGCGAGCGGAACCAGGGCCTGACGCGACCGGTGCTCCTGGCCGACGGCTTCGGGGCCGGGCCCAGCGACATCGACGAGCTCTACGACGGCCTGGAGCGGCGCGCCTTCCCGCTGATCAGCGAGCTGCGCCGGCGCGGCCGCGACGTCGTCATCATCGGCTACGACGACCGCGGCGCCTCCATCCTCGACAACGCGCAGACCGCCACCGCTGCGATCCACCGCGCCGCCGCCGAGCGGCTCGGCGGCACCCGCCTGCTGGCCGGCGGGTTCAGCATGGGCGGCCTGGTCACCCGCTACGCCCTGGCCCGGATGGAGAGGCAGCGCATCGACCACCAGGTCGGCGTGTACTTCTCCTGGGACACCCCGCACCGCGGCGCCTACGTGCCGATCTCGCTGCAGGCGTTCGCGCACCACATCAACGCCTACGACGCGCGCTTCGCCGACCTGTTCAACAGCTCGGCCGCCCGCCAGCTGCTGGCCTGGCACCTGCCCGGCACTGACGGCGTGCCCGGCGTCGACCCGCTGCGCACGCAGTTCCTGCGCGAACTGGAGTCCGTCGGCGGCTGGCCGCGCATCCCGCGCCTGCTCGCCGTAGCCGACGGCGCCGGCAACGGGGCGGGCAACGGCACCGGCGCCGGGGAGAGCGCGCTGCTGGGCACCGGCGACCTCATCACCGGCACCGACCTGCGCACGCAGCCCAAGGCGCCGGAGACCCTGGCCGGCCTGCTTCGCCTGGTGACGCCCGACGTCATCGAGGTCCAGGCGCCGGGCGTTCCGTGCGTGGACGGCGCGCCGGGCGGCATCCTGGCCGGCTTCAAGATCCTCGCCGACGCGCTCAACGCCATCGCCGAAGCCACCGGTCTCGGCCTGGACGTCGACAATCCGATCGCCGGGCACTGCTTCGTCCC
>NZ_JBSFGF010000035.1:0-70969 GCF_053596455.1 Nonomuraea sp. NPDC001699
GCGAGAACTGCCTACGACGCCTCGTCACGTACCTACCTCTTCCAGACTTCTGTCAGCTTATGTAGCCGACTGTCCGGAATCTGCTGGGCACCTCAGATAGACATTTGACCCGAAGCTGGTCTCTTTTCGCACTCATCACGGAAAGCAGACCAGTATGCAGGAACTTACGCGCTCGTGGTGGCTGCTGCTCATCCGTGGCATCGCCGCGATCATCTTCGGTGTGCTGGCGTTGATCTGGCCGGGAATCACGCTGCTGGTGCTGGTGATCTTCTTCGGTGCGTACGCCATCGTCTCCGGCGTCTTCGAGTTGTTCGCCGCCTTCCGGCACGGCGCCCGGTCACGGGCCTGGCTGATCTTCTCGGGCATCGTCGGCATCGTGGCGGGTGTCATCGCCTTCGTCTGGCCGGGGATCACCTCACTCGCCCTGCTCTACCTCATCGCCTTCTGGGCCATCATCTCCGGCGTCTCCGAGATCGTGGCGGGCGTGCGGCTGCGCAAGAGCATCGAGAACGAATGGATGTTCATCATCGCCGGCATCCTGTCGGTGATCTTCGGTGTGCTGCTGCTCATCTGGCCCGGCGCCGGAATGCTGAGCCTTGTCTGGCTGATCGGCATTTTCGCGATCCTGTATGGAATCGCAATGATTGTGCTGTCACTTCGTTTGAAGAAGTTCACTCGCGGGGCAGGAATACCGTAAATTTTACGGATACGACCGGGTTCCCTGTGAGGAACCTCCGGCCTGTCTCACGACATTGGAGAAGGCATGGACGTACACACCCGCCTTGCCCGTCACCTGCTCGTCGATGGCTACCGTCTCGTCCTCGATCTCGAACTCAGCCGTGGCTCCTGGTTGGTCGACGCCCGCAACGGCCGCCGCTACCTGGACTTCTACACCTTCTTCGCGTCCGCCCCCCTCGGTGTGAACCCGCCCTTCGACCGCGACTTCGCCGCGCTGCTCGGCCAGGTCGCCCGGAACAAGCCCGCCAACCCCGACATCTACACCGAGCACCTGGCCGACTTCGTCGACACGTTCGCCCGGGTGCTCGGCGACCCGGAGCTGCCTCACCTGTTCTTCGTCGAGGGCGGCGCCCTGGCCGTGGAGAACGCGCTCAAGACCGCCTTCGACTGGAAGAGCCGGCGCAACGAGGCCGCCGGCCGCCCCCGCGACCTGGGCACCAAGGTCATGCACCTGACCCGGGCCTTCCACGGCCGCAGCGGCTACACGCTGAGCCTGACCAACACCGAGCCGGGCAAGACCGACCGCTTCCCGAAGTTCGACTGGCCGCGCATCGACGTGCCGGCCATCCACCTCGGCGACGTGGAGGCCGCCGAGGCCCGCGCGCTGGCCCAGGCCAGGGAGGCGTTCGCCCGCCACCCGCACGACATCGCCTGCTTCATCGCCGAGCCGATCCAGGGCGAGGGCGGCGACAACCACATGCGGGCCGAGTTCCTGCGCGCGATGCAGGACCTGTGCCACGAGCACGACGCCCTGTTCGTCCTGGACGAGGTCCAGACCGGCGGCGGCACCACCGGCACGCCCTGGGCCTACCAGCAGCTCGGCCTGGCCCCCGACGTGGTGGCCTTCGCCAAGAAGGTGCAGGTCGGCGGGATCATGGCCGGCCGCAGGGTCGACCAGGTGGCCGACAACGTCTTCCAGCTCAGCGGCCGGATCAACTCCACGTGGGGCGGCGGCCTGGTGGACATGGTCCGCAGCCGCGGCATCCTGGAGATCGTCGAACGCGACGGCCTGATCGCCCGGGCCGGCACGCTCGGCGGCGTCCTGCTCGAACGGCTCACCAAGCTGGAGGCCGAGCACCCCGACACGGTCTCGGCCGTGCGCGGCAGGGGCCTGATGTGCGCCTTCGACCTGCCCGACCAGGCCGCCCGCGACGGGTTCGTGACCCGGCTCAGGGAGGAGCACGGCGTGCTGGCGCTGCCCTGCGGGCCCCGGTCCGTACGCCTGCGCCCGGCGCTGAACATCCCCGAGACCGACCTCGAACACGGCCTGAACGCGCTGTCCGCCGCGCTCTGAGCGCCGCTCACTCGGTCGAGGCGATGCTGGTGGCGCTGCGGCGCGGCCCGCCGTAGCGCCAGAAGAAGTTCAGCAGCACGCTGACCCGGTTGCGCCCGCCCAGCAGGTACGCCACGTGCACGAAGATCCAGGCCAGCCAGGCGGGCAGGCCGCGCATGGTCAGCCCGTCGCGCAGCTGGAGCACCGCCTCGGCCTTGCCGACCGTGGCCATGATCCCCGGGTCTCGGTAGGAGAAGCGGCTGAGCGGCCGCCCGTGCGCCGCGGCCAGGACCTGCCTGCCCACGTGCTTGCCCATCTGGATGGCCGGCTGGGCGAGCTGGGGCAGCGCGTCCGGCTGCCCCGCGAGGTCGCCGGCCACGAAGATCTCGGGATGGTCGGGCACGTTCAGCGCGTCGGTGAGCGTGATCCGGCCGCCCTTGCCCTGCGGCAGCCCCCAGTCGGTCACCTCCTTGGGCGCGGTGACGCCGAGGGCCCAGACGGTCACGTCGCTCGCCAGGCGCGTCCCGTCCTCCAGGATGACGGCGTCCGGCTCCACGCCCGCCACCGTGGCTCCCAGGCGCATCCGCACGCCTCTCCTGCGCAGCGCCGCGGCCGCCGCGTCCCGCAGCCGCGGCTTGTACGGGGCCAGGACGTAGTCGAACCGCTCGACCAGGGTGACGCTCGTCTGGTCGGGCCGGATCTCCGGATGCGTCAGCGGCACCGTACGGCGGCGCAGCTCGGCCAGCGTGCCCGCGGTCTCCACGCCGGTCGCGCCGCCGCCTACCACCACGACGTGGGTGCCCTCGCGCCGGCCCGCCGCGGTGTCCTCCAGGTAGTGCTGGAGCCGCCGCCGCAGCTCGGCCGCGTCGCGCAGCGAGTAGATCGGCAGCGCGTTCTCCTCGGCGCCGCTCACGTGGATCCAGTTGGTGGTGACGCCGGTGGCGATCACCAGGTAGTCGTAGTCGAGGGTGGAGCCGTCCTCGAACTCCACCCGCCGGTCGGACGGGTGCACCTTGCTCAGCGCGGCCCGGTGGGCGCGGACGTTCGGCCACTTCGCGGCGAACGTACGGATCGGGTAGGAGATGTCGGACGTGCCCATCCCCGCGGTGGCCACCTGGTAGAGCAGGGGCTGGAAGGTCGAGTAGGGGTTCCGGTCCACGAGCGTGACCAGGGCGCCGCCCTTGGCCAGTTCCCGCGTCGCGGCCAGGCCGGCGAAGCCCGCTCCCACGACGACGACGCGCGCTCTCCGCACTATGACCACGTTCCTTCCCGAGATTCCGATTCATGGTCCATATGGCACCCAGAGCATCGGTTAAACCATTTCTGTCGGATACACCACCGGGAAGTGGGGAGATCCGGGGTAGGGCATTTCGTATGTCTGAGCAAGTGACCACGATGGAACGTCTGGGCCGCCGCATCGCCGAACGCCGCGAATCGCTGAACCTGAGCCGGCAGGACCTGGCCGACAGGTCCGGCGTGGCGGCCGGCTACGTCGCCTATCTGGAGGACCAGTCCGGCATCTCGGTGCGCGAGGCCCTGACCCGCCTGGCCGCGGCGCTGGAGACGACCGTGGAGGGCCTGCTCGGGGAGGTGGCGGACACGCCCGCCGGCGTGGGCCCGGCCTCGGCGCACCCGACGCTGCTCCCGCTGGGCGAGGAGGAGTGCCTGCACCTGCTGCGGTCCGGGGGAGTGGGCCGCATCGCCTTCGAGGGCCGCTACGGCCTGACCGTGCTGCCGGTGAACTTCCGCATGTCCGAGGGGGCGATCGTGTTCCGCACGGTGGCGGGCGGCAGCACCGACGAGGACCTGAACACAGGGGTGGAGAACGTCGAGTACGAGGTCGCGTTCGAGGTCGACCGCATCGAGGAGCTGACCCGGGGCGGCTGGAGCGTGCTGGTCCGCGGCTCGCTCCACCACGTCACGACCGAGCGGGAACGCGCGGAGGCGGAGAGCACGGGCGTCGAGCCGTGGGCCGGCGGGCGGCGCCAGCACTACCTGAAGATCAGGCCCACCCGCCTGACCGGACGCAGGATCGCGCCCGGCTGAAACCCCTCACCCGATCAGGCGCCGTCCTTCCTGATCGAGAGCCACAGCCCGATGGCCGTCACCCGGGAGTCGACGCCGAGCTTGGCGTAGATCCGGTTGACGTGGTTCTTCACGGTCTTCTCGCTGAGGAACAGGCGCTGGGCGATCTGGCCGTTGGACTGGCCCGTGGCGATCAGGTCCATGACCTCGGCCTCGCGTTTGCTCAAGGACGTGAGCACGCTATCGAACGCTGCGTCGTCGACTCTCATCCGGCCTCCGGGGGCGCGCAGACGGTCTGATCGCCGATGGCCCCCGTGCTTCCGGCGTTAGCGGTAGACAGCGAGCATAACTCGCATTGTCCTGATTTGGGGGCGTTGTCGGGAGAAAACGACAACAGCCGGTCCCGAGGGACCGGCTGTGCGCTTGGGGTGAGTGAAGGGACTTGAACCCTCGACATCCAGGACCACAACCTGGCGCTCTGCCAACTGAGCTACACCCACCATGGCCGCCAACTCCGTGGCGGCACAGGAAAAGTGTAGCGGGGTTCGGGAGTCTTTACGCCATCCAATTAGCCGCTGACCCGCTCGGCGAGTTGCCGGGCGGTCGCCGAGTCGGGCCCGGGCTGGGCCACGAAGATCGCCGCGCGGTAGTAGCGCAGCTCCCTGATGCTCTCCTTGATGTCGGCCAGCGCGCGGTGGCCGCCCTGCTTCTCGGGGGCCGCGAAGTAGACCCGCGGGTACCAGCGGCGGGCCAGCTCCTTGATCGACGACACGTCGACCATGCGGTAGTGGAGATAGCCGTCGACGCCGGGCATGTCCCTGGCGATGAACGTGCGGTCGGTGCCGATCGAGTTGCCGCACAGCGGCGCCTTCTTCGCCTCCGGCACGTGACGCCGGATGTAGTCGAGCACGAGCGACTCCGCCTCGGCCAGCGTGACGCCGCCCGGCAGCTCGGGCAGCAGGCCCGAGGCGGTGTGCATCTCGCGCACCACCTGCGACATCTGCTCCAGCGACTCCGGCGGCGGCTTGATGACCACGTCGACGCCTTCGTCGAGCTGATTGAGCTCGCTGTCGGTGATGACACACGCCACCTCGACCAGCGCGTCGCGCCCCAGGTCGAGCCCGGTCATCTCGCAGTCGATCCAGACCAGCACGTCACTCATTCGATCTCCTCGCCCAGCGGCTCGGAGCAATCCGCCCGCTTGTTACCCCACCAGCCTAGTGCCACCCGCTTACGCGGGCTTGAGGGAGCCGAGAACCTTGCCGACCACGTCGGTGCCCAGGTTGTCGGGAACGGAGATGTACAGCAGCGTCGGACGCTGCCCCGGCCCGCGGTCCATGAGCACGATCGCGGCGTTCTCCTTCTTCCACTTGTAGCCGTTCTTCTCCGCCACGGCGGTGAAGTCGAGCTGGAACTGCATCACCCACGCCTGGCGGTCGCCGATCTTGACGCCCTTGTTCTCGATGATCTTGGTCGTGTGCTGCGGCTCGTAGAACTCGGTGCTGAACTGCATGAACAGCGCCTTGCTCGTCTCCTCCAGCCCCGAGGCGCCCGCGTACGGGATGAGCCCGGCCAGCGGGCCCGCGTAGGCGTTGCCGATCCAGTCCTTGTCGCCCTCGTAGTTCTCCTGCGAGCTGGCCTGCACGCCGCTCGTCCACATCTGCTGGGACGGGTCCGAGCCGTTGACGTCGCCGTACGCGGGCACCTTCCAGCCGTCGGGCGCCAGGTAGGACAGGCCGCTCCGCGCGTCGGTGATGCGGCCGTCCTGGGGCTGCGGCAGCTCGCCGCCCTGCGAGGGCAGCTCGGTCGGCGGCCCGCCGGAGGGCGGCTCCTCGGTCGGGAACGGCTGCGACTCCTCGGTGGAGGGCGAGGCCACCGGGGTGCTGCCGCCCCGGTTGAGGAAGAAGATCCCGGCGACCACGATCAGCGCGACCACGACCAGCGCGGCCAGTCCGCCGAACACCCACGGCAGCGGGTTGCCCTGCTTGGGCGGCGCCTGCCCGGGGCCGGGCAGCGGACCGCCGGACCACTGTGTGGGCTGCTGTGTGGGCTGCCCGTGGGCGGCACGGCCCTGGGCGGGCTGCTGTCCGGCCGCGGGCTGCCCGTAGGGGGGCTGGCCGAAGGTGGGCTGGCCGAAGGTGGGCTGGCCGTACTGGAGAGTGGGGTTCGCCGGGCTGGCCGACCAGTCGGGGGACGACTGGGGCTGCGCCCCCGGGCCCGGCTGCGGCCCGGAGGACGGCTGCTGCGGCTGCGGCTGCGGCTGCCGCTCCTGCGCGTGGGTGGCGTCCGTCCATTGGTTGCCGTCCCACCAGCGGAGCTGCGGCTCTCCGTACGGGTCGGGGTACCAGCCCGCGGGGGTCTGCGTGGTCATGCCCGTCAGATTAGTAAGAACCGCTTTGTTGCGCATTCAGGGAACGTCAGCACTTGTACGTGAAGCTCGCCTTGTCCGTACGCACCGGGCCCGGTGAGAGCACCTTGAGCGTGGCCGTGGCCTTGACGTTGCTCTTGCCCGACAACGTCCAGCGCAACGGCACCGAGTAGGACGTCTTGTCCGCGCTCGTGCGCAGGCTGCCCTCGACCACCTCCTTGTCCAGGTTCTTGCGCCACTCGTAGCGGATCTCGCCCACGCCTCCGTTGGTGACCACCGTCGCGGTGAGGACGATCGCGCCGTCGCAGCCCAGCGTCTTCTTCGGCGCCACCACGTCGATCGACCGGACCGCCAGCTCGGGGGCGTCCGTCAGCCGGAACCAGGCCACGATCGCGCCCGCCATGACGACCGCGAAGATCGCCGTGGACAGGATCGTGCGCCGCCGCCGTCGCCGCGTGACCTTGGCCACCCGGCCGCCGGACCGCCTCTCCGGCTGGTGGACGGTCGCCGCGCCGTCACGTCCCTCGCGCCAGATCCGCTCGGCCGTCGTCTCCTGCCGGTACTGCTGCGCGGTCCCGGCGGCCCCCGCCCCTGCTCCCGGGCCCACCCCCGGCCCGAACTGCAGGCGCGGCGGCGACCCCGGCGACCCCGACGACGGCACGTGCAGCAGCGTGACGATGTCGCCCTCGTCCTGGGGCACCGGCGGCGGCTGCGCGGCGAACGACGGCGCCTGCGCGAACGCCGACCGGCCGCGTGCCGCACGGGCCAGCGCGTCCCGGCTGATCAGGCCGCCGGGCAGCGCCGCGCGTTCCTGGCTCAGCAGGGCGCGGGCCGCGTCGAGGCCGAGCGTGGTGGCCGTGCCGGCGGCCCGTTCGAACAGGCCGGCGGCGCGCGGCGCGGTCTGCGTGAACGAGGCGGCCAGCCCGCGGGCCAGCGACGCCCAGCCCGCCGCGTCCCGCTCGCGCGGCGAGACCTGGCCGCGGATCGCGTCGGACAGGCCGCGCTCCGACAGCAGCGCGGCCCCCTCGGCGGTGATCACCACCGTGCCGGGGTGCACCGAGCCGTGCGTGACCCCGGCGGCGTGCAGCGCGAGCAGCGTCTGCCCGGTCTCCATCAGCACCGACGCCGCCCCCGCCGGGTCGATGGGCGCGCCGGAGAGCAGATCGGCCAGTGTGGGGCTGACCGCCTGCGCGGTGAGCAGCCACACCTGGTCGCCGGCCGCGACCACGTCGGCCACCGGGATCAGCCCGCCCAGGCCGCCCAGCACGAGGTGCTGGTCGGTCATGACCGTGTTCACCACCCGCTCCCGGACGCCGGGCCGGCCGATGACCCGCGGGTCGAACAGCAGCGCCCCGGCCCTGCGGCCGTCCGGCGAGATGGCGTCGATCCAGTTGCCCAGCTCGGTCATCCACGTGTGCTCGGTCAGCCGGAACCCGGCGATGCCGTTCCTGTGGTTGTCCATCCCCCTTGGCCCCCCGGCGCGTCTAGCGCTGCTTCCTGTGGCGTCCCGTCATGCGACGTTTCACCGCAAGTGTGACCGGAACCGCGCCGGACGTCATCAGGCCGAGCGCGAGCAGTCCGGCCTGAGCCTGGCCCACCTTGTCCAGGGTGGGCGTTTCGGTGCCGCCCCCGCCGCCTTCGCCGTCGTCGGTCGAGGTCCTTGTCGGCGTCTGCGATGTCTCCGAGGGGCCCGGGCTGGTCGGGGGCTGGCTGGTCGGGGGCGTCCTGGTGGGCGGGGCGGTGGTCGGGGGCGTCGGGGGCGGGGTGCGCGTGGGGGCGGCGGTGGTGGGCCTGCTGCCGTCGCTGGTCGTGCTGTTCTTGCCGGTGATGTCCGGCTCGGGGGAGTCCGTCGGGGTCGGCTTCGGCGTCCTGACCGGCCGCCTGGTCGGCTTCCGCGTCGGGGTCGGCCGGGGCGTCTTGGACGGCGATGCCGAGGCCGACGCCGTCGCCGTCGGCAGGACGGCCGGCGGGGTCGAGGCCACCGGGTCCGCGGACGTCGGCGTCGGGTCCGGCTCCTGGGTGCTCTCCTCGGGCGTCGCGGTCGGCTCCTCCGTGGGGTCGTCCGTGGGCTCGTCCTCGATCACCGGGTCGGCCCCGGTGGGCGTGACCTCGCTCGTCTGGGCCCGCAGCACCGGCTCGTCGGTGGAGGAGTTGACCAGGATCACGCCCACGGCCACCACCACGCCCACGGCCACCGCGCCGATCGCCACCTTGGCCGAGAGCTTGCTCAGCAGGCGGGCGGGGTCGGGGAAGCGGGTCTCGGTGAGCGCGGTCTGCGTCTCGGCGGGATCGTGCAGCGGGCTCGGGAACAGCAGGATCAGCAGGCCCGCCAGCGCGGCCAGGCGGCGGCGTCCGCGCTCCTCCCAGTCGGCGCCGTACGCCTCGGCCGCGATGGCCTCCAGCTCGGTCAGGAACGCCTCGGCGGACGGCGGCCGCTCGCCCGGCTGCTTGGCCAGCCCGCGTTCGACCAGGTTCTGCAGCGCCGTCGGCACCTCCTCGACGGGCGGCGGCGCGCTCTGGTGCTGACGGGCGAGCGCGGCGATGTTCGGCGCCCGGTAGGGCCGGGTGCCGGTCAGGCACTCGAAGAACACGACGGTGGCGGCGTAGACGTCGGTCGCGGGCCCGGCGGCCCCGCCCATCCACTGCTCCGGCGCCATGTACGGCGGCGTGCCCGCGGCGCTGACCCCCTCGCCGGCCCGGACCGCGATGCCGAAGTCCACCAGCTTGCTGACGCCGTCGCCCTGGACCATCACGTTCTCGGGCTTGAAGTCCCGGTGGACGACGCCGATCGCGTGCGCGGCGGCCAGGCCCTGGAGCGAGCCCTTGAGCACGACCAGCGCGGCCTCGGGCCCGGTCGGCCCCTCGGAGCGCAGGATCTCGCGCAGCGAGACGCCGTTGATCAGCTCCATGACGATCGCCGCGCCCTGCCCCGACTCGACGTAGTCGATCAGGCGCGCGTGGTGCGAGCTCTGCAGGGTGCCGAGCAGCCGGGCCTCGTGCCGGAACCTGGCCACGAAGCCCATGTCGGACCTGAGCTCGTCATTGAGGTATTTGATGGCGACTTCCACGCCGTCGTGATCGCGCGTGGCCAGGACCACCCGGCCGGCGGCACCGCTGCCCAGTTCCCGGACTTCGGTGTAGCCGGGGACCCCCCACTGCCCTTCGCCGTACATAAAACGGTCTCCTCTGGAGTCATCGGGCCCCCACCCGCATCAAACGCTGCGTAGCTTAACCAGAGGGAAGGGCTTTCCCGCCACCGATATGCCGATATGGCCGAATTTGCGAGGTTAGTCCGCTGTGTCGGTCTTATGGGATTGTGGGGTTTCCTGCGATTTGGGCGTTTCCTGTGGTTTTGGGGTTTCTTCCGGCTTGGGGGTTTCTCCAGGGCATTCCGGGGTCTTCCCGGTCGCCCGGTCCGCGCCGCCGTCCGCCGCGGGCGACGTGCTCGCCGTGACCGTCCAGGTGGTGCCGCACGGGACGGTCCTGAGCGCCCGGCTCACCGTCCTGGTGTACGTCGTGTCGCCGGACAGCGTGACCCGCTCCGAGCCGACCGATTCCCCGCCGATCAGGAACCCCACGTCCAGCGTCACCGGCCGGTCGTCGGCCGTGACCACCGAGACGGTCGCCACCAGGCCGTTCTCGCCCAGCCCGGCCCGGACGACCGAGACCTTCCGTACGGCGGGCGGGCAGGCGACCTCGGCGCGGGCGGTCTGGACGCGGTCGCCGGCGCGGACCCGTACCGAGAGGGTGGAGCCGCAGGGGCGCGACCGGAAGGCGTGGGTGAAGACGCGGGAGTAGGCGGTCCGGCCGGACAGGCTCGCCGAACGGGTGCCGACGGTCTCGCCGTCCACCGCGAACGCGGCCTCGACCGGGATCTCGCCGGCGCCGGTGGCGAGCACCCTGACCTGGGCGCGCGCGGTCAGCCCCGGCGCGTCGGGCATCGCCAGCGAGACGAACAGCCCGCTCACCCGTGTCGGGCAGGCCGGCACCGACACCGAGGACGACCGGGGGCCGCCGGGCGCGGCGGGAGAGGTGGCGACGGTCAGCGTGACGGTCCTGCCGCAGGGACGTTCGCCGAGGTCCCAGGTGAAGGCGCGGGTGTAGGAGGTCGCGCCGCTGAGCCGCAGCCGCTGGACGCGGCCGTCGTCGCCCGGCGCGGTCCACGTCCCGGTGGCGGTGACGGCGGCGCCCCCGCCGGTCCGGACGGTGACGGAGGCGCGCGCGACGCCGTCGTCGTCGACCGTGACGTCACCGACGCTCACCCCGAGGACGGTCGCGACGGGTGTCGGCGTCGGGGTGGGGGTCGGGGTGGGGGTCGGGGTGGGCGTGGGGGTCGGGGCGGGCGTCACCGGGGGTTTCGGCGTGGCGGTCCCGGTCGGCTTCCTCGTGGGCGTGGGCGTGGGCGTCGGTGTACGCGTCGGCGTGCGCGGGGCAGCGGTGGCGGTGGGCGGTCGCGAGGCGGGGGCCGTCGGCGGCGGCAGCAGCTCCGGCGAGGACGACGGGGACGGCGGCCCCTCCGGCGAGGTCCGCGGCGTCGCCTCGGGCGTCCTCGGCGGCGCGATCACGGCCTCCTCGGTGCCCGGCGGCGCGGTCACCGCCTCGGTCGTGGCCGGCGGCACCGCGACGGCCGCGCCGACCGGCTGCTCGGGCGGCTGCCGCCGGGCAGCGAGCGCGACCACCACCGCCACCGTCACCACCGCCACCAGGGCGGTGCCCATGCCCACCCGCACCGCGTTGGAACGCAGGCCGCGGAAGACCGTCCTGGCCAGCGACGTGGTGACCTCGGGGGTGGGCTGCGGCGGGGTCGGCAGGAGCAGCGCGAGCAGGGCCACCAGCGCGGCCAGGCGCCGCCGGCCGCGCTCCTCCCAGTCCTCGCCGTACGCGGCCCGCGCCGTGGCCTCCAGCTCCTCCACGAAGGCCAGCGCGCTCTGCGGCCGGTCCCGCGGCTCCTTGGCCAGGCCGCGCCGGACGAGCTCCTGAACCGGCTCGGGCGCGTCGTGGAAGGGCACCGGGGCGTGCACGTGCTGGTAGCCGAGCACGCTGGCCTCGGTGGACCGGTACGGCCGGTGCCCGGTCAGGCACTCGAAGAAGACCGCGGTGGCCGCGTACACGTCGGTCGCCGGGGAGGCGGGCCTGCCGGCCCACAACTCCGGCGCCATGTAGGGCGGCGTGCCCTCCGGATGCGTGGCCGTGCCCTGCGGCACCGCGACGCCGAAGTCCACGAGCTTGCTCATGCCGTCGTCGCGGACGAGCACGTTCTCGGGCTTGTAGTCCTTGTGCACGACCCCGGACCTGTGGGCCCTGGCCAGGCCCAGCAGCGAGCCCTTCAGCACGACCAGCGCCGCCTCGGGCTCGGTCGTGCCGTTCTCACGCAGCAGGGCGCGCAGCGAGACGCCGTTGACCAGCTCCATCACGATGCAGGCGCCGTTCGGCTCCTGGATGTACTCCCACATCGTGGCGATGTTGGGATCGCGCAGCGAGGTCAGCACCCGCGCCTCGGCCTGGAAGCGGGACAGGGCGGCGGGGTCGCGCAGCAGTGCCTCGGAGAGGTACTTGATCGCGACCTTCACGCCCGTCTCGTCGTGCACGCCCAGCACGACGCGCCCGCTCGCGCCCGCGCCGAGCTGTCTGATCTCCGTGTAACCGGGAGCACTCCACTCCATCGCCCTCTCCCATCAGGAGCCGGCCCACCTGATGAGACGCGTGATCAAGGAGTCGGGTTTGCCAGGTGGTTCCGGAATTATGGAACTACTCCCGATGGAGGATGTGAACCGGTATATCGATACCTTCTGGAAGTGCCGGATCCGGTTGCGGTTCGCCCCAGGTCGTGACCAGCGGATGCACCCCGGCCCAGACCGGAAGCGCATAGTCCTCCTCGTCGTCCTCCGGAGCCCCCTGGCGGATCTTGACCGACGCCTCCGCCAGCGACAGGGCCAGCACGGCCGTGGCGGCCAGCTCCTTGCGCGTGGGCGGGCGGACGTAGTCCCACTGGCCGGGGGCGAGCTGCTCGGTGAGCGCCCGCAGCGCCGCCAGCCGCTCGTCGGGATCGGTGACCAGCCGGGCCCGGCCGTAGACGATCGCCGAACGGTAGTTGACGGAGTGGTTGAAGACCGAACGGGCCAGCACGATGCCGTCCACGTGGGTGACCGTGACGCACACCTCGTCGCCGTCGCCGGCCCGCAGCGACCGGGCGCCGGTGGAGCCGTGCAGGTAGAGGGTGTCGCCGATCCTGCCGTAGCCGGTGGGCACGACCATGGGACAGCCGTCGGCCAGCACACCCAGGTGGCAGACGAGCCCGGCGTCGAGCACCTCGTAGAGGTCGTTCCTGTCGGTGCTGCCGCGGTGCTTCTCTCGGCCGAGGGTCGTGCGCGGGGTGGAGGAGAGCATGATTCGACGCTAGTCGCGAAGTGGACCTATCCTGTAGGGCCACTAACCGACCCTTCCTAGAGACCACTTCCGTGCGCACCAACGTTGACCTGCCCGTATCCCTGTCCCGCGACTCGGCCGTGCCGCTGACCACCCAGCTCGCCGACTGGCTGCGCCGCGCCATGATGGGCGGCGCGCTCGCGCCGGGCGAGCGGTTGCCGTCCACGCGGGCGCTGGCCGACCAGCTCAAGGTCAGCCGGACGGTCGTCACCGAGGCGTACCAGCAGCTCTACGCCGAGGGCTGGCTGGAGGGGCGCCACGGGTCCGGCACGTTCGTGGCGGCCATGGAGTCGCACGTCCCGCCCCGCGAGAGCCCGTACGAGCCGGCGCCGCCCGCCCGCCGCCCCCAAGGGGAGTGGATCGACCTGCGTCCCGGCGACCCCTGGGTGCGCGACTACGACCGGGCCGCCTGGAAGCGGGCCTGGCGCAGGGCCGGCGAGCTGCCGCCCGGCGACTCGCCCGACCCCCACGGCCTGCCGCGCCTGCGCGAGCTGCTCGCCGACCACCTGCGCAGGGCCAGAGGCATGGCCGTCGGCCCGGAGAACGTCCTGGTCACCAGGGGCACCGGCAACGGCCTCGACCTGTGCGCGCTGGCCCTGCTGTCCGGCGGCGGACGCGCGGGCGTCGAGGACCCGGGCTACCACGTGGCCCGCACGGTGTTCGCGGCCAGGGGCGCCGAGGTCGTGCCCTGCCCGGTCGACGAGGACGGCGTGATCGTCGACGGCCTCCCGCGCGACCTGCGCGTCCTCTACACCACCCCGGCCCACCAGTACCCGCTGGGCGGCCGGCTGCCGATCCCGCGCAGGGAACGCCTGCTGTCCTGGGCCAGGAGCACCGGCGCCACGATCGTCGAGGACGACTACGACGGCGAGTTCCGCTACGACGTCGCCCCCCTGCCGGCCCTCTTCGGCCTCGACCCCACCCGCGTCGTGCTGCTCGGCAGCCTGTCCAAGACCCTCTCGCCCGACGTCGGCGTCGGCTGGCTGGTCGGCACGCCCGACCTGGTGAGCCGGATCGCCGCCGTCCGCGACATGATGTCCGACCGCACCAGCGGCCCGGTGCAGCACGCCGTCGCCACTCTCCTGGAACGCGGCGACCTCGACCGCCACCTGCGCAGGATGCGCCTGGAGTACGCCCGCCGCCGGGCCGCCATCGTGGAGATCCTCGGCCCGGTCTGCCGCCTGCGCGGCGACACCGCCGGCCTGCACGTGCTGGCCGAGCTGCCGGCGGGCGACGTCCAGGGGGTCGTCGACCGGGCCAGGGAGCGCGGCGTGCTGCTCGACCCCGCCGACCGCCACCACCACGACCGCGCCCGCCTGCACGGCCTGGTCCTCGGCTACGGCTCGGCCTCGCTCAGGGACGTCCGGCGCGGCTGCGCGGTGCTGGCCGGCCTGATCCGGGATGCTCAGGGCGGATTGAGTATCTGAGCGCTGGCGGCGGACGTCCCGCCGTCGGCAGGGTGGCGGGCATGAAACCCTGGCTCCTGCTGATCTCGTTGCTCGTCACGGCGGTCACCGCCTGGCTCGTGCTCCACGCGGGCGTGCCCCTGTCCACGTTGCTGTCGCTGGGCCTGGGCGCGGTCTGCCTGTTCTGGCTGGTCGTCCTGCTGACCTTCCCGTGGAACCTGTCCTTCGCCGCCCGGCAGGTGGTGCACGACATCGCGGTCTCCCGCGAGTCGGGCATCGAGGTCCCGGCCCACCGCGAGGAGGAGGCCAGGACGATCGCCCGCCGCATGCTCGTCCTCGCGGTCGCCGGGCACGTGGTCTCGGCCGTCGTGGTCGCGGTCGTCACGTTCTTCTCCGGCCGGCAGGTCGGCTACTACTTCGCCGGGTTCTACCTGCTGGCCACCGCGTTCCGGCCGGCCGGGGCCTACGTCGCGCACCTGCGCGAGCGGGTCAGGACCCTCGGCGGCGAGATCCGCTACCCGCGCCTCGACGTGATCGCGCTGCGCGGCCAGGTCGAGACGCTGACCGCCGCCTCCGAACGGCTCGCCGGGCAGGTCGAGGAGCTCGGCGGCGAGCTCGCGGCCGCCAGGGCCGGTCTGGAGCAGGCCGACCACGACCTGGCCCGCCGCATCACGCTGATGGCCCGCCGCTTCGAGGAGACCGTGGACGGCCTGAACGACAACCAGGAGATCATCACCGGACTGCGCGCGTTCCTCAGGCTGGTTCGCGCGGACCCCGCGTAGGCGGCTCAAGAGCGCGCAGCACGGGCAGGGAACGGGACACGTACACCGGGTCGACGGGCAGCACGTGCCGGGCCCACCAGCGGGCGGGGCCCGGGTCCGGCGAGGCGTCGGTGAAGCCGGGGGCGTAGTCGTCGTACGGCGGGTCGTACAGGTAGCCGGTGGCCACCCCGCGGCGCTCCAGCTCGGCGACGGCCGCGTCCCGGTCGCGCACCAGCAGCGGGACGCGGAACAGCGGCTGGTCGAGGTTGTCCAGCACGGCGGGCGCCACCGTGGGCAGCTCGGCCAGCCGGGCGATCCCGGCCAGCCGCCGCGCCCGCTCGCCGGGCACCTTGGCCAGGCGCCTGGACTGGTACCAGTCGACCAGCCGCCCCCGCCGGGCGCGGTAGGCCGCCAGGTCGGCGCGTACCCACGGGTCGAACGGCGGCAGCGCGGGCACCTGCTTGAGCGCCAGCTCCAGCGCGTCGGCCTCCAGGGCGATGCGGTAGCCCTCGCGCTCCTCCTGCATGCCGAGGGCGCGCATGAGCGCGAGCGCGGGCCGTACGAGGCCGAGCCGGAGCGCCGCCTGCCGGGCCATGGACGTGGCGACGCTGACCAGGTCGGCGCGGAGCGCGCCGGGGACGAGCAATTCGTCGCGGGCGCGTTCGAGCGCTTCGAGGTCGGCGCGGTCGGTCACGGCCAGCACGCCGCCCGAGCCCGCCCCCGGATGCTTGGACAGGCTGAAGACCCCCGCCTGTCCGAACGTGCCCAGCGGACGCCCGCCGGGAGCGGTCTCCAGGGCGTGTGCCACGTCCTCGATCAGGATTTTTCCCGCGAAGGCGGACACCTGGTCGGGCAGGCCGTACAGGTTCGTGGTCAGGACGGCGTCCACGGTGGACAGGTCGGCGCGGGAGACGTCGATGTTGCCGTCACGCGGGTTCAGCGGCGCGATCACCGGCCGCAGGCCGGCCGCCAGCACCAGGAAGAGGATCTCGTCGGCCGAGATCGGCGACATGAGCAGCCGCTGACCCGGCAGGCACCAGTGGCGCAGCGCGAGGTAGAGGCCGAGGCGGTTGGAGGGGAGCGACAGGCAGTGCCGTCCGGTGCGCTCCGCGATGAGTCTCACCCTTGTAGGACGGTACGCAGTCGCCCAAAGGTTTTCAACGCTTTGTCCGCGGTCTTGAGCAGCAGCGGGTTGGCCATCACCGTGGCGCGCGTCTTGCGCACCGGCACCCGCATCATCCAGTGGACCCCGGCCGCCACCCCGGCCCTGGCCACCCGGCCCTCGGCCACCTCGTACTGGCCGTTCTTCAGCTTGTCCTTGTACTCCTTCTCGCCCCGGCCCATGTCGATCACCTGGACGCCCGAGGCGGCGGCCGCCTCGGCCATCGCCAGGTGGTGGATGAGCCCGGGGGAGTACTTGGCGAACTGCGTGTCGTAGGCCGGGAACCAGCCGGCCAGCGTCGTACGGGTGCGCACCCCGAAGTGCCCGGCCACCGGCACGTCGTCGACGTAGACCATGTCGAGCACGCCGGCGAAGCCGTCGGATTGGGTCGCGAGCAGCCGCTCGACCAGCTCGACGATCCACCGCTGGGCGAACCGGTCGGTGCGCCCGGTACGCCGGTACTGGTCGGTCTTCCAGCCGAGCAGCGTCTGCAGCGGCCCGGTGTCGGTGATCGCGTAGTCGTGGCGCAGCGCGCCCGCCTCGCGTTGCAGCTTGCGCGACTTGGCCAGGGTCGACTTGTACGTCTTGCCGGACTGGGCCTTCAACGTCTCGGTGTAGGGGCCGTAGCCGTCGCGCAGGTCGATGATCGGCGAGGGGTGCGTGGTGTGCCGCCCGTCGAGCAGCGGCTGGCCCGCGACCAGGTGGTCGAACTCGTAGACCGACAGCCCGCACGCCTTGATCAGACGGTGCGGGTCGAGGTCGAACCCCTTGGCGTGGACCAGGCCCTGCGCGTCGGTGAGCCCCGCGGCGACCGGCTTGCCGATGCCCAGCGGATGGCGTTCGAAGGGGAAGAAGCCGACGATGTCCGGCCCGTCGTACAGGATGGCCACCCGGACAGGATCGCGCAGATCGCCCACCGTGACCGTGAACTCCGGGGACAGGAAGGGGTTGTCGAAGGCGGCGTCCGACTCCTGAAGGGCGCGCCATCGGCTGATCTCGGGCTGTCCCAATTCGCGAGGGTGGGCAACGGTGACGCGCATGGGCTCCTACTGTCGGCTTACCACGATCTGACCAGCATGCGGTCAGAGGTGTATGGCCAGATTAAAGGATGAGAATCCATGCCTGGGCTAGGCCGGGCCTACTGTTATGCAACTCTCAGCTGGCTTTCAGGACCGAGTGGCGTTCTAATGTGTTTCCATGACCGTACCAGGGATCGACTGGCCCCGGCTGGTCTCGTGGCTGGGCCTGAACGTGCCGGACGCGGGGGAGCCGCTGTCCGTCTCGCTGATCTCCGGAGGCAGGTCGAACCTGACCTACCTGGTGGAGGCGCGCGAGCGCCGGCTGGTGCTGCGCAGGCCGCCGCTGGGTCACGTGCTGCCCACCGCCCACGACATGCGGCGGGAGTGGCGGGTCATCTCCGCGCTCGCGCGGACGCCCGTCCCGGTGCCCGAGCCGGTCGCCTTCTGCGCCGACGAAGAGGTGGTCGGGGCGCCGTTCTACGTCATGGGGTACGTGCCGGGCGCCGCCGTCCAGACCAGGGCCGAGCTGGGCGAGCCGACGCCGGCCCAGACGCGGCGGCTGTCGGAGCGGCTGGCCGAGGTGCTGGCCGCCATCCACGCCGTGGACTACCGCGAGGTGGGCCTCGGCGACTTCGGCCGGCCCGAGGGGTACATGGCCAGGCAGCTCGACCGGTGGTGCCAGCAGTGGGAGCGGTCGAAGACCGCAGACCTGCCCGACTACGACAGCCTCGTACGGCGGCTGCGCGAGCGGCTGCCCGTCACGTCCGACAGCACGTTGGTGCACGGCGACTACCGGCTCGACAACACGCTGGTGCGCCTGGCGCCGCCGCCGGCCGAGATCGAGATCATGGCCGTGGTCGACTGGGAGATGTCCACGCTCGGCGACCCGCTGGCCGACCTGGGGCTGACGCTGACGTACTGGCACGATCGCGGGGACGACGAGCGGGCCCGCATCCCGGTGTCGGGGGACGTGACGGTGGCGCCGGGGTTCATGAACGCCGCCGAGTTCGCCGCCCACTACGGGAAAGTGTCAGGTCGCGATATTTCGGACCTTGGGTTCTATGTGGCCTTTGGCAATTTCAAGCTCGCGGTCATCGTGGAGGGTATCCACGCCCGGTTCAAGCAGGGTAAGACCGTGGGGGAGGGGTTCGACCGCATCGGCGCGGCCGTTCCGACGCTGATCTCCCGCGCCCATCGCATGCTCGACCAGCCCTGACCTTCCGCGTCCATCGCGATGCCCGACCAGCCCTGACCTTCCGCGTCCACCGCGATGCTCGACCAGCCCTGACCTTCCGCGTCCATCGCGATGCTCGACCAGTCCCGACCTTCCGCGCCCATCGCAATGCTCGACCAGCCGCGACCCTCGCAAGGAGCGTTATGAGCACAGTTGCACTCATCACCGGAGCGGCGAGCGGCATCGGCGCCGCGGTGGCCCGGCGGTTGTCGTCGGGCGGCGCGAAGTGCGTCCTCGTCGACCGCGACGCCGAGGGGGTCGAGCGGCTGGCCAAGGAGGTCGAGGGCGCGTGGCTGGCCGCCGACGTCAGCAACGAGGAAGCCTCGCTGGAGGCCGTCGCGCTCGCCGAGCAGCGGTACGGCCGCCTCGACCTGGTGCACCTCAACGCCGGCATCTCCGGCGGCGTCGACCTCGCGGACTTCGACCTGGACCGCTACCGCGCGATCGTCGGCGTGAACGTGGACGGCGTCGTCTTCGGCGTGCGCGCCAGCGTGCCGCTGCTGACCAGGTCGGGCGGCGGCGCGATCGTGGCCACGTCCTCGCTGGCCGGGCTGGTGGCCTTCGCCGGCGACCCGATCTACACGATGACCAAGCACGCCGTCGTCGGACTCGTCCGGGCGCTGGCCGAGCCGCTGTCCCAGCAGAACATCCGGATCAACGCCGTCTGCCCCGGATTCACCGACACTCCGCTGGTGGCCGCCGCTCGGGAGATGTTCGTGAACGCCGGATTCCCGCTGCTCACGGCCGAGGACGTCGCCGCCGCCGTCGAGTCGGCCTTCTACGCCGAGACGCCGGGCACCCTTCTCGTCGTGCAGCCGGGTAGGCAGCCGGTGCCGTACCGTTACTCGGGGGTTCCCGGGCCCGCGGGCGGTCAGCGGCCACCCGCTTCCGACTGACGTCAAGTCTGCTGCAAGCGGGACGATTACCGTCATAAGGGCTGGGCACTGCCCGGTTCTTGATACGTTGCGTGATGGTAAGGAGCGTTCCGTGATTCCCAGCGACGGCAGACACGCGCGCAGACGGTCGCCATGGCCGATCGCCCTCGGGGCGGGCATCCTCGCGGTCGTGCTCGTCGTCGGCATCATGATCTACGCGGGCGTCCGGTCGAGCTCGCGCGTGGGCGACAAGGGCTACAAGGGCGGCGAGGTGGCCGAGGTCGGGCCGTCCCAGGCCCCGCCGCAGCTCGAACAGCCGCCCGTGCTCCAGAACTGGCCCCGCTGGGGCGTCACGCACACGCAGTACAGCACGGAGACCGAGCCGCGGCAGGTCGTCGAGCAGGCCAGGGGCATGCTGGGACGGGTGCCGATGCTGCAGAACCAGCACATCATGGGCTGGGGGGTGGGCAACCCCGAGCCGAGCCCCGGCCAGTTCAGCTTCCGCGACCTCGACCGGCGGCTGACGTTCATGGCGTCGTCGCGGGCCGTGCCGGTGATCACCCTGTGCTGCGCGCCCGACTGGATGAAGGGCGGGCAGCCCGGACGTACCGACTGGAGCAAGAACCACACCGTCGCTCCCAAACCAGAGCATTTCGACGACTACGCCAAGCTGGCCGCGCGGGTGGCCAGGCAGTACCCGACCGTCAAGTACTACATGGTGTGGAACGAGTTCAAGGGCTTCTGGGACCCGTCGACCAACCGGTGGGACGCCGAGGGATACACGCAGCTGTACAACAAGGTCTACACGGCGTTGAAGAAGGTGGACCCGCAGATCAAGGTGGGCGGGCCGTACATGCCGATCGAGAGCGGCTCGGGCGACGGCGCCTCCGAGCTGAAGGGGCCGTGGGGAACCGTCGACCAGCGGGCGCTCGACGCGATCGAGTACTGGATCCAGAACAAGAAGGGCGCCGACTTCGTCGTCGTGGACGGCGCCTCCATGACGACCGACAAGGGGAACGTTCCCGACGACTTCGGCGCGCTCGGCAAGTTCAGCGCGATCACCACGTGGCTGCGGCAGAAGAGCGACGACCTGCCCGTCTGGTGGGCCGAGTGGTACGTCGAGCCGGAGAACTCGGGGTGGAGCGAGGAGCGGCGCACGGCCGTGCAGGCGGCGGCGCTGATGGAGTTCGCCAGGAGCGGCGTCACCACGGCCCTGTACTGGAACCCGCAGGTGAAGGGCTCCGGTGACTGCCCCGGCTGCCTGTGGGCTCCCGGGCGGGGGGACGAGATGCCGATGGCGGGGCTGCTGAGCGGGTTCACCCGGTGGTTCCCGGCGGGGGCGCGGCTCGACGGGGCGGTGACGTCGTCCGATCCCAAAGTGAAGGTGCTGGCGCAGGAGCAGCAGGTCGTCATGGTGAACACGTCCGACCGGGAGGTCACGGCCACGGTCGACGGCAGGGCGGTGACGCTGGGGGCGTACGAGATCAAGTGGGCCGGCAGAGGCGGCACCTGACGACCTCAGTCTCACGGCCTGGCCACGACATCTGGCGTGGCGTGCTGACGCTGCGAAAGCGGCGGCCCGCCACCTGAGTTCGCGCCACGGCACCCCTGACCGGCACGGTCCACCACTCCACTGATCCAGACAGACGGGAACGTAGAGTGGTGCTCCATAAGCTGAAAGTGACCGACTTGTGATGCCGGGGGCCGTGATGACCGACAGCAGCAACGCCGAGCCGCCCATCGTGCACCTTCTCGACCCGATGAGCGCGGCCTACGACGCCGCCTTCGCCACCTTCCTGGCCCACACCGACCAGAAGATCCGGGCCCGCGAGGAACTGGGCCGGATCGTGGACCGGCTGCCCCACCGCCGTACGCTCATCGACGCCGGCGCGGGGACGGGCGAGACCACCGCCTGGCTGGCCCCCAGCTTCGAGCGGACCATCGCCATCGAGCCCAACGAGCACCTCCGGGCGGAACTGGTCAGGCGGTGTCCTGAGGCGACCGTCCTCGGCCAGGGGGTTGCCGTCGCCGATCCGGGGGAGTCGGCCGACCTCGTGTTGTGTGCGCACGTCCTGTACTACATCCCGCAGGAGTCCTGGCTGCATCAGCTCCAGCGGCTGGCCTCCTGGACCGCCGAGGGCGGCTTCACCGTGGTCGTCATGCAGAACCCCGACAGCGACTGCATGCGCCTGCTGCGGCGTTTCACCGGGCACCGCTACGACCTGGACGCGCTCGGACGCGCCTTCGCCGCCACCGCCGGCGCCGAATGGGAGATCGGCATCAGCACGGACCCGGCCTCCGTCACCATGCCCGACCTGGAAACCGCCCTGGCCGTCGCGCAGTTCATGCTCAACGTGGTCCCGCTGGCGCAGCCGCCCGTCGTGGACGAGGTCGCCGCCTACCTCCAGGAGCACTTCCGCACCCCGGACGGCTACCGCCTGAGCTGCGACCAGGACTTCCTGGAACTACAACGCAACGGCCCAGACACCTGACCGGCCCGTACGCCTGACCGGCCCGTACGCCTGAACGGCCCGACATCGTGAACGGCCCAGGGGCTTGAACGGCCGGACCATCCGAGCGGCCCGGACACCCGAGCAAGCCGCTCGCGCCCGAACCCCCTCAGCCGACCTGGGCGTGCGGCGGTGTGACGGCCATCGTGAAGGCGGTCTCGGTGAGGAGCGCGTGGTCGAAGGAGATGTGCGGCCGCGTGCCGCGTTCGAGCTGCTGCAACCCGAGCACCACCGCCAGCGCGAGCAGCGCGCGCCGTTCCGCCTCCTCCGCGCCGAAGCCCAGCTCCACCAGGAGCCCGGCGACGAAGTCGACGCGGCGGCGGGTGACCCGGGTGACGACGTCGGCGACGCCTTCGTGTTCGGCGTCGAGGTAGAGGCGGCTCTCGCCGCCGCGCCGCCCGGCGCGGGCCGCGACCGTGCCGAACAGGGCGCGCAGCCGGGCGCGTGGCTCGGCCTCGGCGGAGGCGGCCGCGATGATGTGCTCGGTCTCCTCGGCCTCCCAGCGTTCCATGACGGCCCGGACGAGCGCGCCGCGGTCGGCGTGGTGCCAGTAGAAGGAGCCCTTGGTGGTGCCGAGGTCGCGGGCGACGGCCTCGACCCGCACCGAGTCCAGTCCGATCTTGGTGAAACGCGCGTACGCGGCGTCCACCCACTGTTCCGCCGTGATCCTGCGGCCCCCTTGCGCCATTTGCCATACGGTACCGTATAGTCCTGACCATACGGCACCGTATGGAGGCGTCATGAGAACACCCGTCTACTGGTCGTCCGCCCTGGAGGACATCCCCGCGCCCGACTACGCCGACATGATCGTCGGCGTGCTGCCGCCCCGCGCGACCGACGATCCGCGGGTCTGGGCGAAGACCATCTTCTCGATCAGGTCGATGCCCCGCTGGATCACCGCGGCCATGGGGCTGCGGCAGGCGATCGTGCCGCTGATCGGCATCCCGCGCGCGCCGCGCGACGTCTTCCGGGTCGGCCGCGTCGAGGGGGACGAGGCGCTGATCGCGGCCGACGACTGGCATCTCGACTTCCGCTGCGGCGTGGGGGTCGACCGGGAGGCCCGGCTCGTGCGGGTCACGACCACGGTCCGGCTGAAGGGGTGGCGCGGCCGGCTCTACTTCTGGCCGGTACGCCTGGTGCACCCGATCGTCGTCCGGGCCATGCTCCGCTCCGCCCAGCGCCGCCTGGGAGCGCCTAGAGGGTGACGACGACCTTGCCTGTGGCGTGGCCCTGCTCGACGTGGGCGATGGCCTGCGGCACCTCGTCCAGCCGGTACGTCCGGCTGACGACCGGGACGACCTCGCCCGCCTCGACGAGCCCGCGTACGGCGGCCAGCGCGTCCCGGTCCTCGGCCGTGACGAAGTTGACCAGGCGCTGCCGGACGAACGGCTTGGCCGCGAGCACGCGCAGGATGCGCCCGGACGGCCCGAGGAAGGCCCCGCCGCCGGAGCCCGAGTTGGGGATGTAGGTGCCGGTACGGGGGAGGACGCGCAGGCAGTCCGACAGGCGCCGGTCGCCGACGTTGTCGAGGATGAGGTCGTAGCGGCCGGTGTGGTGGGCGAAGTCCTGCCTGGTGTAGTCGATGATCTCGTCTGCCCCCAGGGACGCCACCAGCTCCGCCTTGCCGCCGCTGCACACGCCCGTCACCTCGGCGCCCAGTGCCTTGGCGATCTGCACCGCGAACGTCCCCACCCCGCCCGCCGCGCCGATGACCAGCACCTTCTGTCCCGGTTTGACCTCGCCTCTGGTGGCCAGGGCCTCGTAGGCGGTCAGCGCCGCCGACGGCACGGCCGCCGCCTGCTCGTACGTCGTACCGGCCGGCTTGGTCAGCAGCGCCTTGTCCTGCGGGACGGCGACGTACTCGGCGAAGGCGCCCCGGCAGTGGCCGAACACCTCGTCGCCGATCTTCAGCCGGGTGACGTTGCGGCCGGTCGCCTCGACCTGCCCGGCCAGGTCCATGCCGAGCCCGCCGAACCTCGGCCGGCGCAACCCGGAGACGGCCCGCATGACGTACGGCAGGCCGCGCACGTAGTGCCAGTCGCCGGGGTTGACGGCCGCCGCCCGCACCCGGACCAGCACGTCGTCGTCGCCGACCGCGGGCGGGTCGACCTCTCGCAGCTCGATGACGGTATCGGGCGGCCCGTAGGCGGCGTAACGGATGGCCTTCATGGCACGCTCCTACTCGACGGTTCTCAGGATCTGCTCGATCGACGCCGTACGGGCGCGCAGCTCGGCCAGGTCGGCGGCCGAGCGCTGCTGGGCGTCGAGGGTGTTCTCGGCGAGCTGCTCGAACCGGTGCACCAGCCGACGCAGATCGTCCTTCTGCATGGCCTCCAGCTTCGCCTTGCGGAAGTCGAAGAGGCCGACGATGACCAGGCAGATCAGGAAGCCGGTCACGAGCAGCACGCCGAGGATGAAGATCACCTCGGGCCAGGCGGTGGGCATCAGGGGCGCTCCTTGGGCTCCGGGTCGGGCGCGGTGAGGGTCTTGGCCGCCTCGGCCAGCGCCGCGGCGGTGAGGTGGAGGTCGAAGTCGGTGACTTCGTAGTACTTCATGGCCTTGCCGTCCTCGGAGAGCTCCAGCGTGCCGACGATCAGGCCGGCCGCTTCGAGCCGCCGCAGGTGCATGTGGAGGAGCGGACGGCTGACGCCGATCTCGCGGGCCAGATGGCTCACGTAGTCGCGGCCGGCGGACAGGGTCGCGAGGATGCGCACCCGCAGGGGGTTGGCCAGCGCCGCCAGCATCTCGACCAGTTCGTCACCGGTCGGCCCGGCATCGGTCATGATTTCCCGTCACGTGAAAGGTTTTCCTTACATGTCCGAGCGTACCTCGCCCAAGGACGGTTTGGACAGACGAGTTTCAGGCGATCTGCGCGGAGCCGCGGGCCTTGCGCCGCTCGCTCGTGGGCCTGCGCCAGTATGTGAGGAAGCGCAGCACCCACTCCACCGGCCCGTACCGGTGTCCCTTGAGCCACCAGTGGCTGTAGAGCACCTGGACGACGAAGATGGCCAGCGCGATCAGCACCTCGACGGCCGGGCTGACCCGGTCCACGAGGGCCAGGCCGTAGCCGGTGAAGATCAGTGAACAGATCAGCGACTGGCCCAGGTAATTCGACAGGGCCATGCGTCCGGGAGCGGCCAGGGCCCGGCCCACCCGCGGCAGGTACGGCAGCACCCGCAGGAACGTGGCCGCGTACGCGGCGGCCAGCAGCGGCGCGGTCACCAGGTCCACGGCCTCGCCCAGGAACTTGTTCACCGTGCCGTTCCAGGCAGACTGCGTGTAGACGAAGGCGCCGGCCAGGCCGACCGTGAACCCGGTCCACTGCAACCTGCGCAGCACCACCTTGTGCGCCGACAGGTTCCGCAACACGCCCAGCTTGCCGACGGCCAGCCCGATCAGGCACGCGGCCAGCACCGCCGGCCCCTGGAACAGCACGCGCAGCAGGACGATCAGCGACAGCTTGCGCATGTGCTCGGAGATGATCTGCCAGAACACCCCGCCGAGCGCGGTGTCGGACCTGGCGGCCTCGGCGGTGCCCTCGGCGACCGTGCCGGACGCGTCGAGGCCGACCATCGCCAGCAGGGCCAGCATCAGGAACCCGAACGCCAGCATCAGGGTCAGCAGCCCGGCCAGCACGATCGCGGTCTTGGGGCCGATCCTGCGCAGCACCAGCAGCGCGATCCCGACGAACGCGTACGTCGTCAGGATGTCACCGGGGAACAGCAGCACCGCGTGGGCCAGGCCGATCAGCAGCAGCCCGGCCAGGCGGCGTAGGAACATCGGCACGAACGTCCGCCCCTGCCGTACGGCCGAGTCGAGCTGGAGCGTGAAGCTGTAGCCGAACAGGAAGGAGAACAGCAGATAGAACTTGTTCTCCATGAACAGCGTCACGAGCCAGCGCACGACCCAGTCGAGCGAGGAGTCGAAGCCGGGCTCCGCCATCCCGGCCATCCGGTAGCCGGAGGCCAGGAAGGCGATGTTGACGACGAGGATCCCCAGCAGGGAGAAGCCGCGCAGGGCGTCTACAGAAGTGATCCTCGCAGCCGCGAGTCGTGCGTCGGGCATGGCGGGAAGTGTCTCCTGTGTCCTCATCAGGCGTACATCATCCCGCAAAACCTTAGCGTTTCCTGTGAATTCAGTTATTTAGTGCTATGTGGATGAATCTCTCAATGATCACTGCTATAGAGATCAAAAACGCCGGGATGGCCAGGAACATCAGCCCTCTGCGCGCCCGTCGCGCCCGCTTCGGCCCGTTCAGCCCGATGACCTCGTAGCCGAACAGCGCCACCCAGGTCACGACCAGCGCCCCGATGCCGACGGGCGTCCATGGTGAGGTGGGGTCGCCACGGCCCTTGTAGGGGTTCGGATCGGGGATCTCCGTCCCCTTCACGAACTTCTTCCACGTGTAGAGCGCGGCGTCCTCGTTGGAGAAGACCTTCTTCAGGTCGGGCGAGGCGTCCAGCGCGGCCCGGAACCGCTGCCCCCAGTCCTCGGGGAAGCCCTCGTTGAGCTGCAGGTAGCTGACCTGCCCACGGCTCACCATCAGGTACGAGTTGCGCGGCTGCTCCTTCAGCTTCGCCACCGCGTCGGCGATCTGCGTCGGGTCCTTGTGCACCAGCGCCTGCACGCCGAAGTTGACCAGCTCGACGTCCCGTTCGCCCCACGGCATGGTGGGCGTGACCTCCTGGCCCTCCTTGGGCACCAGGTAGAGCACCTTGGCGCTCGGCTTGTCGTGGTCGTACACGTAGTGCATGGCGGCCACCTCACCGGTGGTGACCCGCTCGAACTTCTCGTTGCCGTACCGGGCCAGCAGGAACGCGAACGCGAACAGCACCGCGAAGCAGGCCGCGAGCACGACCGAGAGCTTCCTGGTCAGCTCGGGGTTGAAGCGCACGTTCCGCCTGCGCAGCGGCACGGTCTCCTCGCGCACGTCCGCGCTGTCGGCCGGCAGGTTCGGGAAGAACGCGTACGCGGCCAGCAGGCAGGAGCCCGGCAGCGCGAACATGTAGATGCGCAGGCCGATCTCGCCGCCGTAACTCTGCAGCCCCAGCGCCAGCACCGGCACGCACAGCAGGATCAGCGCGGACCGGTCGAACACCCCGCGCCGCAGCCGCCGGAACAGCCCGGCCGCCGCCAGCGAGAGGATGACCCCGAGGATGCCGAGCCGCGCCTGCAGCACCATCGCGTGCGCGGGGTCGCTGCCCTCGACGCGGTCGGAGGTGGCGCTGCCGATGTTCTGCCAGATCTTGCCCAGACCGCCGAAGATCGCGTCGATCTGACCCGCCCAGAACCCCACGGTCATGTAGCTGATCCACGCCAGCGTCACGAGCCCGAGGAAGAACGGCATCGCCCACGTCAGCGAGGTGCGCTTGAAGATCAGGAACGCCGTCACCACGCCCATCATCATGAACGGCGTGATCTGGTGCGAGGCCACCGACGCGAAGAACAGTGCCAGCAGCATCAGCAGCATCAGCAGCTTGTCGGCCCGGTAGGTGCCGGTGTTCACGATCTCGCCGGGCGTCATCGCGTCGAGCTTGCCGAGCAGCTTGCGCAGCCCCTTGGGCGGCACCGGCTTCGTACGCGGCTCCACCCGTCCGAACCACCGCAACAGGATCGCCACGAACGCCAGATAAAGGGCGAACGTGAACCCTTGCGGCGAGAAGTAGTCCTGCCCGATCCACTGCACGAGGATGAACAGCAGCGCCGCGAACCAACGCGCCCGCGTCGTCGCCACCACCTGACGCAGGATCAGGACGAACGGGAGCAGATAGAGCAGGTTCGACAGCAGCGGCGTCCATTGCAGGATCGTCGTCATGTCGGTGATGCCGGCGGCCTTGGTGACGAACGCGAACAACGCGAAGAAGCCCGGCCAGCCCATGCGGGCGTCGATGCTGATCGCGGTCTCGCCCGTTCTGGAGATGAACTCCACGAAACCGGCATGGATGTACGCCGTGGGGAAACGTGGCTCGCTGGCCACCAGCGCGCCCGCGCCGTGCAGGGCGAACGTGATGGCGGCGATCTGGAACAGCAGCAGGAACTTGCGGTCGGTGCTCTGGGCGACCGTGACGAAGAACGACGCGATCATGATCAGGATGGCGATGAACGCCGTCGTGGGCAGCGCCGAGATCAGGCCCAGGCCGTTGATGTTCGCCGGGTCCACACCCCGCAGCGGGCCCGGGGGCACGCGCAGGGCGAGGATGTACATGAGCAGGCCCTCAAGCACGAGGACGACGGGCAACCACTTGGGCGCGCTCGCGATCAGCGCCCCGACCCGCCCCCCGGCGACCCTGCCCTTCTGCCCCGCCGCGACGGGCGCGCCTGCGGCAACTTGGCCCTTACCTGCGGGTACGTCGACCCGCTCGACAACCGGAGCCCCAACCGGAGCCCCCACAACCGCAACCCCCGGCCCCCCTGCAACACCGCCACGGGAAGCACCCCCCTCGGCGGCACCACCCCCGGAAGCACCGCCGGCGGAAGCGCCACCGGAGGCACCACTCCCGGGAGCGCCACCAGCGGAAGCGCCACCAGCCGGGCCACCGTTAGCCGCACCGGCACCGGCACCGGCGGCACCGGCAACGGTCGTCCTGGAACCGGGCGCGCGGAAGGCGACGGTCCGGCCGTCAGCCTCTCCGGCCTCAGGCCCTTCACCCTCAGCCTCGCCATCACGGCCGACCTCGCCGGCAGCACCACCGGCACCGGTCCCACTGGCGCTGGTCCTACTGGCGTTCGTCGCCTCGGGGCTCGCCCCACCAGGTCGGCCCGCCGTGGAACCGGCTCCCTCGGAGCCGGCACCAGCGCCGGACGCGCCTTCGCCCGTCACGTCGGCGGTACCCGCACGGCCCGCTCCCGCACCGGCCGCACCGGCGCCCTTGGGGGCCGTCGAGCCGGGGTGCGCGGCCGTCTCCGAACCCGCCGTGCCTTCGCCGGACGCCTCGGGAGCCGGACTCTCGGCACCCCCGGAGGCGGGGGCCTGAGAGGGCTCCGCGGTCGGCATGGGCATGGTCCCAGCCGCCGCCGACCCCTTCGAGGCCGAAGCCGGACCACCCGACGCCGCCCCCGCCGGGGACGGGTCCGGTGCGTGCGGCGCCCTGGCGGTGAACGCGTTGGGCCCGGAAGTCTGCGCCTCCGCGCCACGCTCCGCGAACGCCTGCGGAGGCCCGGAAGAGGGCTCGTCAGCCGTGGGAGGGTGGCCGATGTGCACGTTCCCGGGGATGCGGAACGCCGTCGTCGTGTCGGCGTTCACTTCGGCAGAGGAATCAGCCGAATCCGAATCCGAGGAGCCGGCGGCGTCCTCGTCGGACGCGCCCTCCTGGCCGCCGTCGAACGTCAGCCGCGGGATCACCCCTGTGGCCTCCGGATCGAAGGGTGCCTCTGTCTCCTCGCCGGCGTCCTTGCGAACGTCGGAAGAGCCGGTTTTCCCCTTAGTCATGCCATCGCCGTCCCGTTGCCTCACGTTGACCATCATGCGGCCCCGGACGACCCCTGAGTGACAGTCGGCTGCCCAGTTTCACCAAAATTGAGTATTTTGCGTAGATTTCCGAAGATCAAAAGTGCTACCAGCAGCTCACTGAAGAGCAGTCCGTAGCCGACGGCGTTCACCCCGAAGCTGGGGAACAGCGCCACCGTGGACACCAGCACCAGCACCGCCAGCCCGATCTGCACCAGCGCCAGCGTGCGCGCGTGACTCTGTGCCCGCAGCGCGCTCAGGTACACCTCGATCAGCACCCGCGGCAGCACCGCCAGCGCCATCAGCCGCAGCAGCGTGGACCCCTCGTCGGCGAACTCGGCGCCGAAGACGGTCAGGATCAGCGGCGCCCCGATGATCGCGACCACGATGATCGGCGTCACGATCATGAAGCCGCGCCGCAGCGCCCGCCGGCAGTTCAGGGCCAGTTTGGAACGATCGAAGGACCCCTCGACCGTCAGCGACACCGCCATGTTCATGGCCAGCAGCTCGATCATGCTGGCCAGGGTGTGGGCCATCGAGAAGCGCCCGAACGTGGCCTCGCCCACCTTGGTCGCCACGACCACGGGCACCAGGTAGACGATCGCCAGGATCGACAGCGTCCCGGGGAAGTCACCGGCCAGGAACCGGCCGATCTGCCGCAGCCGGGGCGGTTCGTGGGCGGTGCCGAGGCTCTTGACGTGCCGGGGCACCACGACGCCGAAGATCAGCCAGTTGACCGGGATGAGGGCGAGCGCGGTCGGGATCATCCACGAGACGAAGATCCCGCCGTCGGGCAGCGCACTGGCCAGCGCGACCAGCAGGCCCATCTTGACCAGCCCGAACACCAGGTTGTTGACCGGCACCCAGGTGGCCTTGCGCAAGCCGGTGAGCACGACGTCCTGGAGCGTGAAGACGGCCCACACCAGCACCGAGGCGAGGAAGAACAGCCCTGGCCCGAAGCCGGCCAGCACCGAGTACGTCTTCCCCCACAGCGGCAGCGTCAGCAGGAAGCCGAGCGCCGCGACCCCGCCCGTGGCGGCGGCCAGGCCGTAGCCGCGCAGGATGAGCTCGGGGGTACGCCGCCCGGCCACCGGCAGGAAGCGGGCCAGCGCGCCCACGAAGCCGAGCGCGGTCAGCGACGCGAACAGCCGCATCGCGGTGATCACCGCCTGGCCGCGCCCGAACTCCTCGGGGGTGTAGAAGTGCGCCGCCAGCAGCCAGTAGCCCATGCCGAGGGTGCCCGTGACGACCGTGTTGGCCATCAGGGCGTAACCCTGGCGGAAGAGCGGATTGCTGAGGTCGCGGAGGATCTTTTCCCGCAGGCTAGACATTTCCGCGCACCCGCTGCAGCCCGTACCTCGTCCGCCGGACGACCGCGTACCCCTTGGTGAGGATGCGTTCGCGCAGGTAGATGAGAGGTACGGCGTTGCCTTCGACGGCGCGTCTGAACATGCTGATGGTCGTCGGCTTGCCGACCGTCAGCCGGGGGATGGCGAGCATGTCGTGGCGGTCGGCCGCGATCGTGTTGCTCACGGCGCAGGCGGCGAAGTAGCCGGCCTTGCGCACCTCGTGGCGGACCCGGGCGCTGGAGTAGCCATAGGGGTAGGCCATGGTGGCGACCGGCGCGCCGATCTTCTCCTCCAGCAGGCCCTTGTTCCTGCGCAGCTCCTGCCGCAGTTCGTCGGTGCGGAGCTGGTCGAGCTGCGGGTGGCTGTGGCTGTGGCCGCCGATCTCGATGCCGTTCTGGGCGGCCTCGCGGGCCTGGCCCCACGACAGCATGTCGTCGAGCGGACGGCCCGCCGCGTCCTTGCCCGCGTCGGACACCCAGCCGCTGGTCAGGAAGACCGTGGCCGGGAAGTTGTAGCGGTCGAGCAGGGGCAGCGCCTGGCTGTGGAAGTCGGCGTAGCCGTCGTCGAAGGTCAGGACGATCGGCTTCTCCGGCACCGTACGGCCGTCGATCTTGTTCAGCGCGGCCACCAGGTCGCCCAGCGTGAGCGGGGTGAACCCGCTCTCCGACAGGTAGGCGAGCTGCTCGGCCAGGTCGGACGGCCGCACGGCGTGCGGGCGCGTGTCGTCGTTGGGGGTGTCGCTGACCGAGTGGTACATCAGGATCGGAATGCGGATCATGAGCGTGCCGCCTTCAGCCTTGCCGTGCCCACCACGTAACCCCAGGTCGTCCAGGCCAGGCCGACGACGATCGCCGCGGCCCTGCCGAGCCCGGACAGGTCGCCGCGCAGGGCGTCGCCCACCCCGCGAAGCGCGCCGAGCGGCAGCGTCTTCATGGCGTGGGCGCGCTCGCTGGCCAGCCCGTCCTGGGTGCCGACCTCCCGCGTGACCAGGGCCTTCGACAGGCCCTCCGCGTAGCACCTGGACCTGAAGTAGGCGAAGCCCTCGCGCTGCCTGGACACCTTGTGCCCGATGACCGCGCGGGGCTCGAACAACATCACCGAGCCTGGCTTGCGCTGGCTCAGCCTGATGCAGAACTCGGTCTCCTCGCAGCCCAGCGGGCGCGACTTGCGGCCCTGCACGCTGCGGCCGATGCCGCTGTGGAAGCCGCCGACCTCGGCGACGACCTCGCGCAGGAAGGCGGCGTTTCCGCCCATGACGTTGCGGATCGGCGCACGTACCGCGGGCATGCCGCGGTACGTGCACCCGACCGTCCAGTCGAACTCGTACGGGAACCAGCGGGGCCGGCGCTTGGACGCCCACAACGGGTCGGTACGCCCGCCCACGCCCACCACACCGGATTCCTGGAAGCCCTCCTCCAAAGCCTCCAGCCATCCCGCTTCGGCGACCGCGTCGTCGTCGAGAAACGCGACGATCTCACCGGTGGCCGTGGCCACGCCGGTGTTCTTGCCGCCGGACAACCCCTGCTCATGCGTGTTCTCCACCACAATGGCCTGTGGATAGGTGCGCTTGAGCTTCAGGTGCAGGTCCGGATTGTGGTCGACCACCAGGATCAGCTCGTGTGCCGGGCGGCTCTGGTTCTCGACCGACTCGACTGCCTGCCTGATGTCCTCCCAGCGCTCTTCTGTGTAGACGCAGATGACAACAGACGTGTTCACAACGGTTCCTCTTACGCGACGCCTCGGTCAGCGGCGGGAGTGGCGGTGGGCTCAGGCTGAGGGGCGGAGGGCTGGCGACGCCACTCCTTCAGGATCGTCTTGAGCACACGGAAGCCATCTCGTACGGCACGCAGGTTGCTCTCGCCATGAATGCGGTTGCGCTCGTGGCTGGGCACCTCGTGCACCTTCAGCCCGGCCTTGGCCGCGCGCACGTTCATCAGGGTCTCGACCTCGAAGCCGTCGCAGTCGAGGTCGAGCACGTCGAGGTGACGCGCCCAGAACGCGTTGTAGCCGTAGCACAGGTCGGTGTAGCTGGTCTTGTACATCACGTTGACGATGCCGGTGAGGACCTTGTTGCCCAGGCGCCGGTTGAGCGTCAGGTCGTCGCTGCCGCCGCCGGCGGCGTAGCGCGAGCCCTTGACGAAGTCGGCCCCGGTCACGAGGGCGCCCACGAACGAGATGATCTCGCGGCCGTCCGTCGAGCCGTCGGCGTCGATCATGACGATGATGTCGCTGGTGCACGCGGCGAAGCCGGCGGACAGGGCGTCGCCCTTGCCCTTGCCGGTCTGCGTGACGATTTTCACGTTGGGCCGCAGGCGCTTGGCGACCTCGACGGTGTCGTCGACGGAGTTGCCGTCGACGAGCACGATCTCGTCGACCCACTGGGGGATCGTCGCGAAGACGTGCGGGAGGTTCTCGGCCTCGTTCATCGCCGGTACGACCACGCTCACCGTCGGGGAAATGGCCAGGTGAGGGGTGACCGGCGTGAAGCTGGAAGGCGGAGGCATGGAACGCAAGGGCGACTTCTGGGCCTTGCCGTTGTGCTTGGTGATCTCGGGACTCATGGCGAGGGATATCCTTCCGGGACCCGGCCCTGCTCACCGCCCGGAGTCATCCCCGGGTGCTGCGGGAATGGCGGAGCCGTCGAGCGGTGCACTATGGGTCCTGTGGAGTGAGGGTGTGCTGGTGCCGGGGGGTGGTGCCAGGAGCGCTCAGCTCGCTCCCGTTGGTTCCTTGACTACATTGGGTGACTCCTGTTGCTGCTGCATCGAGGTGCGCACCCGACCAAAGCCCTTGAGGACGCGGTCGGCCGCCCTATAAAGAGACGGTCGATCCATCACGATTGTTCGAGCTTTGTTGAAAGGAGTTCGGCCCATCCAGTGGACGGCCGCTGTCGCGGACGGTCGTGAGATGCGGCCTTCGGCGACGTACAGGACCCCGCTCTTGAGCCAGTCTTTGTACTCCTTGCCGCCCTTGCCCATGTCGACCATGTGCATCCCGTCGTTCGCGGCGGCCTCGGCCATCTGCAGGTGATGGACGATGCCGGGCGAGTAGCGGGCGTACTCGGTGTCGTAGGCGGGGAACCACCCTACAAGGGTCGTGGCGGTACGGAGGCCGAAATGCCCAGCGACGGGCACGTCCCCGGCATAAAGCATGGTGAGGATGCCCGAGAAATCCGATGATTTCTCGGCATGCATCATGTCGATCAGTTCGACGATCCACGGCTGCGCGAACCGGTCGACCCGGCCGGTGCGCCGGTACTGGTCGGACTTCCAGGTCAGCAGCGTGCGCAGAACCTCGGGGTCGGTCGCGTTCCACTCGAAGCGCAGCCCGCCCTGCTCCCGGCCGAACTTGCGCTCCTTGTAGCGGACGGTCTTGAGGTTCTTGGGAGAGTTGACCTTGACCTGCTCCAGCCATGAGTCGAAGCCGGAGGTGAAGTCCATCACGGGGGCCGGGCGCACGTCGGCCTCGTACGGGGCGAACGTCGGCTGGCCGGCGACCAGGTGGTCGAAGTCGAAGACGCTGAGCTTGCAGGCGCGCAGCAGGTCCTTCGCGTCGAGCCGCAGGTCAGGCACGGCGATCAGGCCGTGGCAGGTGGTGAGGAAGCCGCCGAGCGGTTTCCCGATGCCGAAGCTGTGCCGTTCGTACGGGAAGAACCCGGCGATGCGGTTGCCGTCGGAGATGACCGCCACGCGCACATAGTCGCGCAGCTGGTCCATCGCGACCGCGAACTCGACCGAAAGGAACGGGTTGTCCAGACTCGGGTCGGCCTTCTGGAGCTCGCGCCATCGGGCGCGTTCGGAGTCTCCGAGGTCTCTCGGGCGCACTACCTGGATGTTCACCTTGCCCTGGCCCCCTGTTCGGTCTGCATGTTCTTCCCCCGGTACAACACGCGAAGCACGTACATGAACCCTCCGAGCACGGCGACCGTCGCGACCCCGGCTCTGGGCGACCATGCGTTGAACAGCAGCATGGCTTCGGCGAGGAGCACGTTCAGGACGAGGCTGGCCGCGGCTCCTACTGATAGTGCGGCAAGCGGGTCACGATCGCGCAACAGTCCCACGACCGCCGCCCCCGGAACCACGAGAAGGAACAAGGAGATCAAGAACGGGCGCAGCGGGGTGTCGAGGTCGAACAAGGCGACCACGGCCCCCGCTATGCAGGCGAGTGCCAGCAGCCATGCCAGCGCTCTGCGGTGCTTGAGCATCTCCTGTTTCTCTCCTGCTCTTTCTGGTTAAGACATGGTTGATCCACTTTCATGGGACCAATCCGGGTCCGGACACGTCAATGCCGACGCTTGGAGAGCCGCATAGGTTCACCGGCATGGCGAAGTTCTTCATGTGACTTCCGCCACGTGACATGGTGACTCCGGGTTTCCAGGCGTGTTCCCCAAGCTAACCAGAATGCCCTATGTGGCCTATGATGTTCGAGCCAGGGTCCTGTTTATCCCGTTATGTCCGCTCTAGCTGGGAGGCTGTTCGTCACCCTTGTGGTGCCGCGTCCACATTCGACGACTGGTCCTCGCTCGCCAGCTCGGACGGCTCGGGGGTGGCCGGGGGGTCGGACGGCGGGTCGGTCTGCGGAGCGCGGTCGGCGTTCCAGGCCAGCGAGCAGGTGGCGGCACCGCCGTTCGAGGTGAACGCGACCCGGCCGCGGCCCGCGGCGCTCGGGTCCAGGACGGTCACCCAGATCGACACCGAGCGTCCCGCCTTGACCGAACCGCTGGCCGGGAACACGTCCAGGCCCTGTGACGCGGTCGCCGTCCAGGAGACCGCGGCGTTGCGGGCGCGCAGCCCGATCTTGGCGGCGCCCGCGATCGAGCCGGGGCACGACGTGCCGAGCCGGGCGACCGGCACCGGCCTGCGGCGGACCACCGTGGGCGCGGCCGGCCCGCGACTGGGCCGCCGGGCGGACGGCCGGGCCGTGGGCGTGGCGGCCGGGGACGTCTCCGGCCCGCCGTCGCTCGGCGTGGGCTCGGGCGTCAGGTCGTCGTCCGGCTCCGGCTCGGGGTCAGGCTCGGGTGTGACCGCCGGCTCGACGGAGGAGAGGGCGGGCGTGGGCGTCACGGTGAGCGCCGTCTGCGCGGTGTCGCCGCCGTTCATCACGACCACCGCCCCGGTCGCGGCCAGCACGCACGCCCCGGCCAGCACCACCGGCCCGAGACGGCGCGGACGGCGGCGGCGCGAGCGCCGCTCGGCCACCACCGGGAAGCCGGCCCTGTCGAAGCTGTCGCCGCGGTCGGTGATCAGCGTCCTGGTCTGGTCGCGTTCGGGATTGACGCAGGTGTCGATCACCCGGCGGCGCAGCGAGATCGGCGGGAACTCGACCGGCACCAGGTCGAGCAGCCGCGACGCCGAGATCTGCCGGTGCTTGCCCTCGGTGCACACCTCGCACCCGGCGATGTGCCCCGACAGCCGCCGCCGCAGCAACGGGGTGAGCGGCCCCTCCCACGAATCCACCATCGCCGACAGATCCGGGCAGTGCGCGCGGCCCGTCTTCGCCAGGACGACCGCCGCGGCGGCGTTCTCCAACTGGTCGCGGGCCCGGCCGAGCCGCGTGGCGGCCTGGCGGGAGGTCAGCCCCAGCACCGAGGCGACCTCGACCGGCGTCAGGCCGTGACGCACCGACAGCTCGACGATCTCGCGCTCGTTCCCGCTCAGCTCGGCCAGCGTCTCGCGGACCAGCTCGGCCAGCTCGGAGTCGGGCTGCCCGGCCGGCGGCGTCCGCGGCACGCCCCCGGCGGGCGTGCCGCGATGCGCCATCCTGGCCCGGACCTGGAACCTGGTCAGCGCGTACAGCCAGGGGCGCAGGCGGCCGGCCTCCTTCAGCCGCTCCACGCAACCCTGCGCGGTCACCAGGGCGTCGTGCACGGCGTCCGCGGCCGCCTCCCGGTCGCCGATCAGCGAGAAGGCGTAGTCGTGGAGCCGTTCGCCGTAGGAGTCGTACAGGTCGGCGGGGGCGTCGGTGTCGGCCCGTCGCAGGGCGTCGACCAGCTCTTGATCGTCGGCGCGGCCGACCGTCGGCCATCCAGGCACGGATTCCCCTCCCCGCGGGTGAACGGGCGCTCAAAGCACCCACGCGGGAGAGGACGCCGCCTCGATCGGCCAGGTTGACCGGCGCGGCCCCGGCCATGCCCAACAGGCATGACCTCGTGATGGTTGTGACGGGAGTGGCTCAGCCGTCGCAGCTGGGGGCGCAGAGCCGGCGTTCCATGCCCTGCAGGAAGAAGTCGCGGACCTGGAGCACGTCCTTGGCGATGTAGGCCTCGCCGCCGGTCGTCTTGGCCAGCGTGTCCATCTGCTTCCTGCCCGCCTCGGCCTCCGGGCCGAAGGCGATGAGCAGGATGCTGATCGGCCGCTTCGGGTTGTAGGTCTTCTTGAGGTACTGCAGGATCTGCGCGTTCGTGACGCCGCCGTCGGGGTCGTCGTTGCCGGCGCCGTCCGTGAGGATCAGCAGCGTGTTGATCTTGTCGTCCTGGTACGTCTTCGTCAGCTCGCCGTAGGCCGCCCTGATGGTGTCGTTCAGGCCGGTGTCGCCGGTGGCCTTGGCCTGGATCTGCCCGAACTGGGCGGCCAGCGCCTGCTTGCGGAGCACGCCGTCGGTCGACTCGGCGAGCGGGCCGACGGAGACGAGTTCCTTCCAGTCCTTGCCCTGTCCGTCCATGTGCGTGGAGAACGTCCACAGGCCCAGCTCGGAGTCGGCGGGGAACAGGCCCAGCCCCTCCATGGCGATCTTGTTGATGGCCTGCATCCGGGTCATGTTCGTGCCGGGCACGGGCAGCGCCATCGTGCCGGAGACGTCGAGCAGGGTGAGCAGGCGGGTGCCGAGGTTCAGCCGGGACCAGGTCTGCACCATCGAGGCCACGGCCTTGGCGTCGGGCTTGGGCAGCGCCTCCGGCTTGTCGGGGACGAACCCCTTCTCCTTCGACAGCGCGTCGCCGGCCTTGCCGTCGGCGCTGCGGAAGCCCGCGGCGCGCAGGGTCTTCTTGGCCGCGTCCGTGCCGAGGTCCTGCCTGAAGTCCGTGGCCGCCTTCTGGACCGCCGGGTCCTTGGTGAGGACCGTGATCGGGTAGTCGAGGCTGAGCGTGCCCTCCTTGGGATAGAGAGCGACCACCGGGGCCTCGGGCTTCTTGGCGTTGTGGGCGTAGACGGCCTGCTCGGTGGCGACGCCGACCGGCACCCTTCTGCCCGACTTCACCGTCAGGCTGGCCAGCAGCGCCGCCGGGTCGGAGGCGAGCTGGCCGGAGATCTCCTTCAGCGCGCCCACCAGCGCCTTGTCCTGCTTGGCCTCCTTGGCCGAGGTGGCGGCGGCCAGCAGCGCGGCCAGCCCGGCGGAGTTCTTCTGCGGGTCGAGCGCCAGCACCCGGACCTTCCTGCCCGGTCCGTCGGGGTTGGCGACGTTCGCCGCGGCGATCATGCCCGCCCAGCTCGGCGTGAGGCTGCCGGACAGCTTGGCCGCGGCGGACTTGGCGGTCGCCAGCACGACGGGCGAGACGGCGACCGAGCCGGCCGGCTCCGGCAGCGCCGAGCCCGCGGGGGAGTTGCGGACGTTGCCCACCAGCAGGCTGGAGTCGGCCACCCACACGTCCGCGGCGGACTTGCCGGCGGCCAGCCCGTTCGCGGTCTTGGCCGCCCCTTCCTTGGCCACGGTGACCTCGACGCACTTGCTGTCGATCGAATGCATGGCCTTGGTGTAGCTGGCGGCGATCTTGCTGAGCGCGGGGTGGATGTCGGGGGTGGCCACGACGCGCAGCGGCAGCTTGCCGGCCGAGCAGTCGTGCTCGCGGTTGAAGATCACGAACGCCGCGACGCCGAGGAGCACGGCCAGGGCGACGGCCCCGGCCAGCGGTACGAGCACTCTGCCACGCCCGCTGACGGACCGCCTGCGGGAGGGTGGTTCCTGGGCTCGGTAGCCGCCATCGAGCTCGTCTGTCCGGTGTCGCCCCACGATGTCCTCTTGGTGTCCTCTTAGGCGTTGAGACCTTCCGGAGACCCTAGCGGGAGTTGCTCCGCAATACTTCGGGAACGATACTCGGTGGACTCTGTGTGGCAAAACCGCTCTTTTGGTGCGCCTATTACGGAGAGTGGCGCTCAGTGGCAGCAGGCGTGACCGCGCCAGGCGCGCGTCCCCTCACGCACGGCGACCGCCGCGAGGGCCACCGCCATGGCCGGGTCCACCCACCACCAGCCCAGCGTGTTCAGCCACAGGCCGACCAGGACGCCGGCCGCCATGGCGGCGCAGATCAGGTTCTGGGTGCCCTCCCCGGACGTCGCCGCCGACGCCAGCCGCGCCCCCAGCCGCCGCTTGACCAGCCCCAGCGCCGGCATGCTGACCAGGCTGACCGTCGTGACCACGATGCCGAGCACGGTCGGCGTGGCCCGGTGGCCGGCGTCGAGGTCGTGCGCGACGTGCCCGACGAGGTAGGGCGCGAGCAGCCAGAAGCTCACCGCCACCGCGCGCCTGGCGGTGGTCTCGGCGTGCGGCGAGAGCGTGCGGGCGCCGGTGAAGCGCCACACCACGATCAGGCTCGCCCCCGCCTCGGCGAAGGCCGACAGCCCCCAGCCGATCAGCGCGACGGAGTGCGCCGACAGCCCGGCGGCCAGGCCGAGCGTGCTCTCCACGGCCAGCCAGGCGAGCGTGGCAACAGAGAGCGCACGCGCGGCGCGGGCGGCCCGCAGCCAGTCGGCCGTCGCGGCCGGATGCTCATGAATCCGCTGGTCAGACACCATGAACCCCCGAACTCCCGGCTATCCGGCCGTCGACAGCGTTACGTAACGTACCCATGACTCAGGGTGACTTTAAGGCCTGTGCGGCAAAGGATGTTCAAGATTCACCGGATAATGGCGGTCATCGTCCGGGGGAGGGGTCGTGCCGTTCACGCCGAGTCACATCGCCGCCGTGCTGCCGCTGGTGGCCTCCGAACGGGCGCGGCGGTTCGCCGATCCGTGGGCGCTCGCGCTGGGGGCGATGGTCCCCGACCTGCCGATCTTCGTGCCGTTCCTGCCCGTCTACGGGAACTGGCACTCCTGGCAGGGCGTGCTCACCCTCGACCTGGCCGCCGTGCTGCTGCTCCTGCCGCTGTTCCACCTCGTGCTGCGCGATCCGCTGATCTCGCTGCTGCCGCCGTCGCTCACCGGCCGGGCCGCGCTCCTGCGTCCGGTCCGGCTCAGAATCCTGCCGGTGGCGGCCGGTGGGGTGATCGGCGCGGCCACCCACGTGTTCTGGGACTCCTTCACCCACTCCTACGCCTCCGCCCGCTGGGGCGCCTGGCCGGACACCCTCGTCTACGGCACGACCAGGCTCTTCAGCGTGTTGCAGTACACCTCGTCGGCCGTCGGGCTGACCGTGGTCGTGTGGTGGGCGTGGCGCGCCCTGTCCAGGAGCGAGGCGGCCCACGTGCCGGGCCGCCTGCGGCTCGCCCCCGCCGCACGGTGGGTCGTGCTGGCCGCGTGCGCGCTCGGCGTCGTCGCCGGCGCCCTGCTGTGGCCGCTGGTGGACGAGCCCAACCCCGCGCTGGGCTTCAGGAGCGTGGTCACCAAGACGGGCGCCGGCACCGTGGTCGGGCTCTCGGCCGTTCTGGTCTGCTACGCGGTCGTCTGGCAGGTCAGGCGGCGCATGGCAGTATCGGAAGGTGCCTGACTACGTGTTCGACGCCGACGACCCCCGAATCGCCGACTACACCCGGCTGCGGGACGTCGAGCTGCGCAAGAGCCTGGAGGCGGAGCGCGGCCTGTTCCTCGCCGAGGGGGAGAAGGTGATCAGGCGGGCCGTCGCCGCCGGCTACCCCATCCGCTCGGTCCTGACCACCCGGCGCTGGTACGAGTCGCTGTCCGACGTCATCGGCGACGCCACCGTCTACGAGGTGAGCGACGAGCTGATGACCGGCATCGCGGGCTTTCAGATCCACCGCGGCGCGCTGGCCTCCATGCAACGCCTGCCGCTGCCCACGGCCGCGACCCTGATCAAGGGCGCCCGCCGGCTGCTGGTCCTGGAGGACCTCGTCGACCACTCCAACGTCGGCGCGATCTTCCGCTGCGCCGCCGCGCTCGGCGTCGACGGCGTCCTGCTCTCGCCGCGCTGCGCCGACCCGCTCTACCGCCGGGCCGTCAAGGTCTCCATGGGCGCGGTCTTCTCGATCCCGTACGCTCGGCTCGACGACTGGTACACCGGCCTCGGCGAGCTGCGCGAGGCCGGGTTCCAGAGCCTGGCGCTGACCCCCGACCAGAGCGCGACCCCCATCGACCGGATCGCGATGGGTGACCGGGTGGCGCTCCTGCTCGGCGCCGAGGGCGACGGCCTGTCCTCCCACTGGCTGCACGAGGCCGACCACGCGGTGTGCATCCCCATGAGCCCGGCCGCGATGGACGCCGGCGTCGACTCGCTCAACGTGGTGGCCGCGGCGGCGATCGCCTGCCACGGGCTGATGCGCCCGGCCGGGTGCTGACCTCCCGGCGAGTGGGTCTGGTGGCGTCTCGACCAGCCGTGTAACCCTGTAATCATGCAGACCTTGTTCGAGCACGCCGGCGGCGAAGAGGGCTTACGCCGCTTCATCGAGATCTTCTACCGCAGCCTGCTGACGGACCCGCTGCTCCAGCCGCTGTTCGGTGAGGGCAAAGCGGGCCACGTGGACAACCTGACCGCCTTCACCGTCGAGACCTTCGGCGGCCCCGACACGTTCTCGGCGGAGATGGGCGGCTTCCCGCTGCTCATCGAGGCGCATCGCGGGCTGGCCATCGAGGAGGCCCAGCGGCTGCGGTTCGTCGAGCTGTACATGCGGGCCGCCGACGAGGCCGGGCTGCCCGGCGACGAGCCGTTCCGGGCCTCGCTCCGCTCGCACGTGGAGTTCGGCACGCAGGTCGCGCTCCAGAACTCCCACGCCGAGACCGACGACCAGCTCCATCCGCTGCGCGAGGTGCCGCGCTGGGACTGGGAGCAGCCGCCGCGATAGCCGGTTCAGGGGCGGTCGGTGTCCTCGGTGAGCCAGTCGGGGTAGGTGTCGATGTCGTGCAGCACCGGCTGGGAGTCGACGGCGCCGCCGTTCGCGACGATGTGCGCCTCCAGCGCGGCGGCCCGCTCCCGCGGGGTGATGAGCGTGAGCTGCCAGGAGTCCCCGGCCTCCGCGGCCGGGGCTTCCGCGATGTCGATCGAGGTGGCCAGCTCCGCGAGCAGGATCGTGTGCGCGAGCGCGGCGGCCTGCTCATGGCCCTCGATCGTCGTGCGGACTTCGATGAATTCCGCCATGATCTTCCTTATTGCGGAGGGGTAGATTCACCACCCTATCTGCGTGAATCGACCCTGGGGTCGGCTTCGGGGGGCGAAGTCCACCTGAGTGGTTTCAGTTTGCGATCAGCGGGTACCCAGGGCCGGCCGCCTCAATCGCGACCGACGGCCAGGCTGTCGCCTTTCGGGCCGGCGGAGGACCGTCACCCACCGGGGATACGGCAAGATGTGAGCTGCCGATCACCGAGAGCGACCGACGGAGGTCCTGTGAAGCTGGCCTGGATCATCGCGGCCGCGGCCGCGGCGACCCCGTACGCGTCGGCGGCCTCCCCTCTGTGGGCCGCTCCCGACCAGCACGCCCTGACCTGCGCCGTCAGCTCACCCGACGGCCGGCCGCTGACCTTCAGCCCGCGCGTCGGCCTGACCGCGAGGCCGGTGTCGGTCCGCGGCAACCTCCAGCTCACCGGCTGCCTGTCGGGCGACGGCACGGCCCCCTACCTGCGCTCGGGCTGGGTCACCCTGAAGAGCGTCGGCCAGGCTTCGTGCGCGAGCGCCCGGCGCGTCCACGGCGTCGTCCGCATCACCTGGTTCGGCCTCGACGGGCGGCCGGTCGGCACCTCGCAGGTGCGCGCGCGGGCCGACCGGCTGGCCACCCAGAGCCCGGCCGACAGCTTCCTGACCGGCACGGTCGCCTCGGGGCCGCTGTCCGGCGAGCACGTCCGCGGCTCGATCACGCCCGCCATGGGCATCCTGGCCTGTGCGACCGGGGGCCTGAGCACGTTGCCCGCGGCGGGCCGGCTCACGTTCGGCTGACCCTCGCGGGTCAGCCGGCGGCCATCTGCTCGCCCGCGTAGTCCAGCAGTTGCGCGGCGGTGGTGAAGCGGCGCTCGTCCCCGTCGTGGAGCAGCGCCCCCACCACGAGCTTGCCGTTGCGCTCACCGGCGAACAGCAGGCAGTACTGCGCCGCGTTCGTGTAGCCGGTCTTCACGCCCAGCACGCCGTCCGACCGGCCGAGCAGCTTGTTGGAGTTGCGCCAGGTGTGCGCCCGGTGCAGGGCCGACTTGGCGACCTTGTGCACCTGGCTGCCCACCACCGCGCGGAAGGTCGGGTCGGTCAGCGCCCGCTGCGCCAGCGTGACCTGGTCCACGGCGGTCGAGTAGCCGCCGTTGGCCGGCGTGGGCAGCCCGTCGGGGTTGGTGTAGCGGGTGTCGGCGAGGCCGAGCGAGCGGGCGGCCCGGTTCATCTTGGCCACGAACGCCGTCTTGCCCGGCCCGTACTTCCTGGCCAGGGCGTTGGCGGCATCGGCGCCCGAGGGGAGCATGAGGCCGTACAGCAGGTCCCTGGCCGTGAGGCGCTCGCCCTTGCGCAGGCCCGCCGTAGTCGCGCCGTTGCTGGTCGCGTGCTTCGTGTCGGCGGCGGTGACCGTGATCGCCTCGTTCAGGCGTCCCTCCCGCAGGACGACGTAGGCCGTCATCACCTTGACCAGGCTGGCGACCGGCACCCGCCGGGTCTCCCGCTTCCTGAAGTGGATCGTTCCGTCCGAGTCCACCACGTACGCCGCCCCGGCCTTCACCGCCGGGACGTCGGCGGCCCGTGCGGCGGACGCCGGGTAAGAGATCCCCACAAGCAACGCGAGTACGGCAGAGCCGATGAAACCCCCAATACGCATGCCAGACATGTTCGCAGGAGATCAAGGCTTGGTTTGCGAAACTCGGCCGTAAGTGGCGCCCAGTTGGGGGTAAATGCTTGATAGATCCGACATCTGCGGGGAGACGAGGCCGTGGCAGGCAGATTCATCATCAGTCAGGACGAGCGAGGTGCGTTCCGTTTCGCGCTCGTCGCGAACAACGGGCAGACGCTGGCCGTGGGCGAGGGCTATCCCAGCAAGGCCGCCTGCGTGAACGGCATCGAGACCGTACGCAGGAACGCTCCAGAGGCCGCCATCGACGACCAGACCCCGGCGGCGATCTAGGACGAGGCCAGCGCCTTACGCCGGCGGCGGACGAAGAACCACGCGACGCCGGCCGCGACCGCCGCGAGCAGCAGCAGCGCGCCGGCGGGCGAGCGGGCGGCCAGCTCCAGCCAGCCCCACACCAGCGCCGTGAGCCCGAACCACCAGATGGGCGCCCAGGTCAGGCAGCCGAGCGCGCTCGCCACCACGTACCAGGGATAGGACACCCGAAGCGCGCCCGCCACCCACGGCAGCGTGTGCCGCAGCATGGGCACCCAGAAGCAGCCGTAGACGGCCAGCGCGCCCCACTTCTCGACGACGCCCTCGATCCTGGCGATGCGCTCGCGGCCGAGCCGTACGCCGACCCGCGACTCGTGGAGCTTCTCGCCGAGCTTGCGGCCGACCCAGTAGTAGACCTGGAACGCGCCGAACAGCGCGAGGATGAGAACGGCCCCCACCAGCCAGTACGGCAGCCCGAACCAGAACGGCCGGGCGGGATCAGGGAGGGCGGCAGCCGCATGCCACATGAGCCCGCTCACCCCCACTCCAACGCCTTAGGTCAGCCTTACCTTAGTCAAGGAGAAGGCATTCCGCCACATCAGCTTGCAAGGGCATGGCACCGGCTGCAAGTAGGCGACAACCACCCCTCAACCCTCACGCCCTATACCTGAACTGAGCAAAAGGGGTGTTGATCATGTCGTCGAGAAGCGCGGTGGTCCTGGCAGGCGGTACCGCCAACGCGGTCAAGCTGTTCGTGGCGGCCTTGGCCTTCACCAGCGCCTACGTCGGCGTCTCCGCCTACGGCAGCGCCGGCTCGGACACCGGGCCCGCGCGGACCGTCACCCTCTCGGCCCGCGAGCTGCCCATCACCGCCCCGGCCCGGAGCGCCCCCGCCAGGGCGGGCGAGATCGCCCTCAGCGCCCTGCCCGACGCCACCCCCGGCTGCGGCAAGTCGTTCCTGGCCCGCGGCCTGCTGGTCAACCCGCGGCCGGGCACGACGGTCCTGTACCGCTGGCGGCTGTCGCGCTGGAGCCCGGCGGCCAGGACGTGGCGCACCTACCTGGTGGACCACTCCGGATTCGCCGGCGGCAGCCGGAACGTGGAATGGCAGCCGCAGATCACCGGCAACGCCGGGTGGTACCGGGTCGAGCTGATCGCCCGGCCCGGCGGGACCGTCATGAGCGAGCGTTTCCAGGTGAGCTGCTGACCGAGCGCCGCGCCGCCTCGACCCAGCGCGGCACGCCCACCCGCTGGGCCACCTCCAGCGCCTTCTCGTAGTGCGCGCGCGCCGCGTCGGGCTGGCCCAGCCGGATGGCCAGGTCGCCGAGGGTCAGCGCCACCGGCCACAGCGCCACGACGCCCGTGCCCGCGCCGGCCACCCGGTCGGCGAACGGCTTGAGCTTGTCGTAGCAGTCGACCATGCGCTCGCGGTCGTCCAGCAGCATGCCCGCCAGGGCGCGCCAGGTCATCACCAGCTCGTAGAGGAAGTCGGGCCGGACCGGCGGGCGCGTCGCGGCGACCGCCCTGGCGTCGTCGAGATGCCCGGCCGAGGCCAGCGCGAGCGCGTAGGCGTCGAGCGTCCACTTGGCGCCACGCTGGTGGGCCGCCGCCAGCAGGTCGACGGTCTGGGCCGCCCGGCCGTCGACCAGGTGCAGGCAGAACGCGGTGATCAGCGGGAGGTCCTGGCGGCCTTCGAGCATGCCGGCCCGCGCGGTCATCCGGGCGGCCTCACGGTAGGTGCGTTCGGCGCCCGCGTAGTCGCCGGAGATCATCAGGCGCTGGCCGGCGTACCAGACGACGACGGCCGCGGGGGCCGACAGGTCGTACTGCTTGGCCAGCCGGTCGGCGGCGGCGGCGTGCTGGTCGGCGGCCGCGAACTCGCCCCTGGCCGCCGCGCACTCCAGCAGCACCAGGTGGGCCAGGGCCTGCGTGGCCATCTGGCCCGAGCGCTGGGCGACCTCCAGCAGCTCCCTGCCGATGCCCTCGCGGGTGTCGACGGCCGGGATGTCGTAGGACTGGCGCAGCCGGCCGCTCAACGCCGCCGCGATCAGCGTCGGGTCGCCGCTCTGCCTGGCCAGCTCCAGCGCCTCCAGCGACGCCTGACGCCCGCGCTCGGGCGAGGAGGAGCCCTCCAGCTCCAGCGCCAGCGTGGTGAGCAGGCTCGCCCGCAGGCGCTGCTCGCCCGCAGGCAGCTCGATGAGCGCCTGCTCGGTCACGTCGACGATCTCCCACGCGGTGCGGGTGAAGTCGCGCGCCATGCCCTTGTGCGGCACGGCCAGCGACGCCGCCACCTTCGCGGTGATCTCCAGGTCGCCGAGCGGCAGCGCGGCGTCCATGGCCTGGCGGCGCAGCAGCCTGGCGGCCGTCATGTCGCCGCACAGCGCCAGCGCCTTGATCTGGCGCAGCATCAGCCGCAGCCGCTCCTTGGCACGCTCCTGGCCGGGCTCGCGCCCCTTGTCCTCGGTACGGGGGCCGCCCCGGTCGAAGGCCGCGATGGCCTGCTCCCACAACGTGGCCGCCTCGCGGTGGGCGAAGCGCCGCTCGGCCTGCTCGGCCGCCAGGCCCGCGTAGTGGACGGCCTTCTCGGCCGCGTCGGCCAGGAAGTAGTGGTGGGCCAGCGCCGCCACGTCGGAGGACGTGCGCTGCTCGATCACCGCGGCGACGGCGGCGTGCAGCCGGGTGCGGCGCAGCCGGGAGGCGTCGGAGTAGATCGTGTCGCGCACCAGGTCGTGGTCGAAGCGCAGCAGCCCCGGCCCCGGCTCGGTCACCAGGCCGGCCAGCAGCGCGGCCTCGACCGCCTCGATCACCGCGTCTTCGTCACCGGCGACCGTGACCAGCACGTCGAGGTCGACGTCGCGGCCGATGACCGCGGCCTGGAGCAGGATCTGCTGGGCGCCCGCGGGCAGCCGCGAGATGCGCCGCCGCAGCACGTCGCGCACGCCCGAGGGCACGCGCGAGAGCACCTGCGTGGCGCTGGCCCGGTCGGCCGCGCCCTCGGCGTCGAGCAGGCGCACGGTCTCGCGCACGAAGAACGGGTTGCCGCCGGTGCGCTCGACGATGGACTCGACCGCGTCCTCGTCGATCTCGCGGACGCAGGTGGCCTTGACCAGCTCGGCCACGGCCTTGGGGTCGAGACCGGACAGGCCCACGCGGACCGGTTCGAGGCGGGCCAGGGCGGCCAGCACGTCGGACTGGCGGTCGTCGAGCTCGCTCTCCCGGCACGTCACGACGAGCAGGACGCGGCTGGTGGCCAGCAGGCTCGGCAGCGCGCGCAGCAGGGCCAGCGTCTGGTCGTCGGCCCAGTGGAGGTCTTCCAGCGTCAGCAGCACCGGCGCGCGGCGGGCCACGCCGGCGAGGTAGCCGCCGACCGCGCGGTGCAGGCGGAAGCCGCCGGAGACCTCGTCCTCGTCGGGGTCGGGGGCGGTGTCGTCGAGCAGGGGGGCGAGGAGCTGGGCGTATTCGCCGGCGCCGGTCGCGCCGATCAGCGAGCGCAGGATCTCCACCCAGGCCCAGCCCGGCGGGGTCGCGCTGGAGTCGGGGCAGGCGCCGGAGGCGGTGATCCAGCCGTCGGCGCCGAGCCTGCCGTCGAGCTGGCGCAGCAGCGTGGTCTTGCCCGCGCCGGCGACGCCGGTCACGATCGAGACCTGGAAGCGGCCGGTGCGCGAGGCGGCGGTGGTCAGCCTGGCCAGCTCGGCGTCGCGGCCGACGAACGGCTCGGGCTCCAGCGGCGGCGGCTCGACGTGGGCGGCGGCGGGCCGCGGCGGCCAGGTGTCGGTGACCGGGGCGGACCTGGCGGGCCGCGGCGGCGCGGCCAGCTCCAGTTCGGGGGACTGGGCCAGGATGTCGGACTCCAGCTTGCGCAGCGCGGGGCCCGGGTCGATGCCCAGCTCGTCGGCCAGCATGTTCCTGGCCCTGCGCAGCGCGGCCAGCGCGTCGCCCTGCCGGCCGCAGCGGTAGAGGCCGAGCGCCAGCAGCCGCCAGCCCTCCTCGCGCAGCGGGTGTTCGGTGGTCAGCGCCTCCAGGTCGGGCACGGTCTCGGCGTGCAGGCCCAGCCGCAGGCCGGTGTCGGCGTGCCGCTCGCGGGCCACCAGGCGCAGCTCGGCCAGCCGGTTGACCTCGGCCTCGGCCCAGGGCTGGTCGGCGAAGTCGGAGTAGGGGGTGCCGCGCCACAGGCCGAGCGCCTTCTCCAGGCGGCCGCGGGCGGACTGCGGGTCGCCCTCTTCGAGGTGTTCGCCCGCCGCCCTGACCAGTTGCTCGAAGCGCAGCGCGTCGACCTGCTCGGCGGCCACGCGCAGGGCGTAGCCGGAGGCGACGGTCACCAGCAGACGGTTGGGGCCGCCGCGCGGACGGCCCGGTTCGAGCACTCTGCGCAGGCGGGAGATGTAGACCTGGAGACCCGACTGGGCGCCCTTGGCGGCGTCGTCGTCCCACAGATCGTAAAGAAGCGTGTCAACCGGCACGACCTGACCTCTGGCCACGAGAAGTCGGGCGAGGACGGCCCGCTGCCGCAACCCGCCGAGGTCGAGTTCGTCGTCGTGTTCGTACGCCTCGACTGGCCCCAGAACCCGGAACGCCACCATGTCAGCCGCCACGCTATGCGGGCTTCCGAACGGCGCACAAGGTGTTTGATGGCTTTGGGATTGTCACTGAGGGGCCTTCGAGATCGCGGACGGGGGCTCCGCGGCGGCGTTCCGGCCGTTGCGCCTGCGCAGGAGCGCCCACGCGCCCAGTGCGAGGCCGCCGAACGGGATCTCGATAGTGTAAGTCCAGAAGCCGAAAAGTAGTGCTGTCGCGACGGCCGGAGTGCCCGGCACCCCGAACGTGATCAGCAACGCGGCGACCCCGCTCTCCATGATCCCGGCCCCGCTGGGCGTGATCACGGCGCTGGTGAGCACGCGGGACAGCGCGAAGACCGCGATCGACTGGGCCAGGCCCGGCCAGGCGCCGGTGGCCCACATGCAGGCCGCCATGATCGCCCACTGGAAGCCCAGGAAGAACACCATGCCGAGCGACAGGCCGAGCGCGCGCGTACGGACGATCTCCGCGGTGTCGGCGCGCAGCCGGTGGAAGGCCTCGGAGGCGTGCACCTTCAGGCGCAGCAGCCGGGTGAGCCCGTCGAGCGCCCGGCCGAGCACGGCGGCGGCGCGGTCCCAGTAGAGGGCGACGGCCACGATCACGCAGAGCGCCAGGATGGAGATCGCGCCCGTCCAGCCCGCCTTGACGAACGCCGGGTCGAGCACCTCGCCCGCCATGAGCAGCGCGATGATGCCCACGGCCGGCAGGATGAACCTGAACAAGGTGTTCCAGATGCCGCTGACCAGCGTCATCACCACGATGGGCCGGTTGGCGAAGCCCCAGCCCCTGGTCATGGCGAACGACAGCGCCACCCCGACCGCGCCGCCGAACGGCAGCAGGTTGCTGACCGCGCTGCCCGCCGCGTTGAGTGTGAGGCCCTGGAGGTTGGTCAGCCCCGGCAGCGAGTTGGTCAGCACGAACGTGTACGCCAGCAGGCTCAGCAGCCACAGGGCCGTCATCAGGACGATCTGGCCGGCGCCGAGCGCCCCGAAGACCTCGCCGATTGCGTGCCAGGAGACCGGCTTGCCGGTGAGCGTGCGCACGATCTGCGGCAGGTAGACCACGAGCAGCACGGCCAGCCCGAGCGACAGGACGGACAGGGCGATCTGGAGCGGCTTGTTCTTCATCGCCCACCAGTCTGACGGGTCGCCGGAGCCGGCACGTCACCCTCAGGTGCTACTTCGGCCATCGGTCGAAAGGGTGAGTGAGACGAGCGCCGGGGGGCAGGTCGCGGCGGACGAACCACTCGGTGCCGAAGACCAGGCGGTAGAGCGGGCCGGGGACCTTCAGCACGACGGCGAGGGTGCGGTCGCTGTCGCCGCCGCTGGCCTGGGAGGCGTGCGCGGCCATCGAGGCGCGCTTCTGCCGGGCGTACCGGCGGACGTTGACCCGGTGGGTGATCGTGTCGCTCGCCGAGTACGCGCTCTCGAACGTGCGCACGTCGAACTCCGGCGGGAACTTGTACACCCGGCCCGCCATGCGCAGCAGCCGTACCAGCGGGTCGCGGTTGACCGTCGCCTCCAGGACGATCTCCGTGCCCGCGATCTGCGCCGCCCGCTTGCCCACCCGGTGGACCTGCACGTGGTCGGGGTGCCCGTAGCCGCCGGCCGGGTCGTAGATCGACAGCAGGTCGGCCTTCTCCTCCTCCAGGATCGCCGCCAGCGCCCTGGCCGCGGCCTCGGTGTCGGCGTCGATGAAGGCGTTGTCGGGCCGCTCGTCGGCGACGCCGCCCTTGGGGCTGAGCCCGGAGTCGCCGTAGCCCAGGCACTCGACGCGGGCGCAGCCGAGCAGCGCGGCCGACTCGTAGAGCTCCTTGAGCCTGGTCTCGCGCAGCTCCTCGCCGGGGCCGATCTCGGCCAGGCCGCGTTCGCCGGCCGTCGCGACCACGAGCACCACGCGGTGGCCCTCGGCCGCGAGCATCGCCATGGTGCCCGCCGTGAGCAAAGCCTCGTCGTCGGGATGGGCGTGGAAGAAGACCGCGGTACGTGGAGGCACACGCCCAGATTAGTCTGGGAGGGGTGCGGATCTTTCACGTGAGTGACTGTTACCTGCCGAGACTCGGGGGGATCGAGGTCCAGGTGGCCGACCTCGTGCGCGCTCAGCGCGAGGCCGGGCACGACGTGCTCGTGGCCACGGCGACCAGGGGCGAGGCGTTGCCGGGGGTGCGCAGGGTCGTCGCCAGGATGCCGTTCGACCTGCCGGTCCATCCGTTCGGAGTGGGGCATCTCACTCGGGGCATCTCCGTCGTCCGGCCCGACGTGGTGCACGTGCACACCGGAGCGGTCTCGCCGTTCGCCTGGATGGGGGTGCGGGCGGCGCGGCGGGCGGGGGTGCCGTGCGTGGTGACCGTGCACAGCATGTGGGACCCGGTCACGCGGGGGCTCTACCGGCTGCTGCGGCTGGCGTTCGGCTGGCAGCGCTGGGGGCTGGTGGCCACCACGGTGAGCACGGCGGCGGCGGCGCCGATCAGGGCGGTGGCGGGGCCCGGCGTGCCGGTTCGGGTGGTCCCCAACGGCCTCGACCTGACGGGCTGGGCGCCCTCCCCGGGCGTGCCCGCCGCGCGGGCGGAGGTGCACGTGGTCGCCGTCGGCCGGCTCGCGCCGCGCAAGCAGCCCGTACGGCTGCTCAGGCTGCTGCTGGCCGCGCGGGAGCGGGTGCCCGCCGAGATCCCGATGCGCGCCACGATCGTGGGCGACGGGCCCGCCCGCGCCCGCATGGAACGGTTCCTGGTCAAGCACGGCATGACCGGCTGGGTGTCGCTGCCGGGCCGCTACACGCGGGAGCAGATCGCCAAGGTGCTCGACTCGGCCGACGTCTTCGTGGCCCCGGCGGCCAGGGAGTCGTTCGGCATCGCGGCGCTGGAGGCGCGGGCGGCCGGCGTGCCGGTGGTGGCCAGGGCCCAGAGCGGTGTCGCCGACTTCGTCAAGGACGGCACCGAGGGGCTGCTCGGCCGCACGCTGGGCGACCTGGCCGGGGCGGTGGCGCGGCTGTGCTCCGACGCGGGGCTGCGCCGGGAGATCGCCGCCCACAACCGCTCGACGCCGCCCGTCGCGGGCTCGTGGGCCGGGGTGCTGGAGGGGTTCGACCGGGCCTACGAGCAGGCGATCGCGCGTTAGGCCAGGCGGCCCCTGCGCAGCGTGTACTCGCGCGAGGCGAAGTCGCCGCCCTGCGGGACGCCCTCGGTGAAGAAGGCGTCCGGCGTGCCGGTCACGCGGGCGGCGTACGACTCGGCGTCGTCCTCGGGCTCGTAGCCGAGTTCGGGGGAGAGCAGCCAGAAGCGGCGGGTGTTGGCCGAGACGGCGTAGGCGGCCAGGAAGCGCAGGCCGGGCGTGGTGACGGCGGCGTGGACGAACCCGGCGCAGTCGCGGGGGCTCAGCCAGGTCGCCAGGTGGCGGACGTCCTGAGGCTCGGACTCCAGGCTGCCGATGCGCAGGCAGACCACCTCAAGGCCGAACTTGTCGGCGTACAGGCGGCCGAGGGCCTCCACGGCGGCCTTGCTGACGCCGTACAGGCCGTCGGGGCGCGGCGGAAGGTCGGGGGAGATCGTCGCGGTGGCCGGGTACATGCCGGTCAGGCGGTTGCTACTGGCCAGCACCACGCGTGGCACGCCGGCCAGCCGGGCCGCCTCCAGCACGCGGTGGGTGGTCAGCACGTTGCCGTCGAGCAGGTCGGGCAGGGGCGCCTCGTCCGGCACGCCGGCCAGGTGCACGATCGCGTCGGCGCCCTTGACCAGCGCCACGGTCGCGGCCAGGTCCGACAGGTCGGTGCGGACGGCCTCCTCGCCCGGCCCGGCCTCCACGGGCTCCCTGTCGACCAGGATCAGCCTGGTGGCGGACTGGCGGAGCCGCTCGCGTACGGCGCCGCCCACCATGCCGGCGGCGCCGGTGAGCACGATCATTCCCATGCCGACATTCTGCGGCATCGGCCGGTACGGTCAGTTCCGCCGGAGGACGACGTACCCGTCGCGTTCGTACACCTTCGTGTAGCCCTCGGTCTGGAGCTGCTCGACCCGGTTGCGCTGGTCGTCGGCCGAGCCGAACGGGAACTCCCAGCGGGCGGTGTCGGCCACGATCCACGGGGCGCCGCGCGGGGCCGCGCTCCACAGCAGGACGGTGGTGCGCGAGCTCAGCGCGGGACCGACGGAGTTGACCGCCTCGACCGTCACCCCCGAGGGCACCCTGCTCACCGCCTCGGCCGCGGCGGCGGCCTTGTCCTCCTTGTAGAAGGCGGGATGGTAGAGCTGGTCGAGCGCGAACCTGGGCACCAGGGTGAGGGCGACGGCGCAGGCCGCGGCGGCCCAGGCCAGTTCGAGCCCCCGCCGATCGGCGCGGCCGGTCCAGCGCAGCAGCCTGGCCAGGCCGTCCACGCCGGCGCAGAAGAGGATCAGCACGGTGAACGCGCTGTACTGGAAGTCGGCCTGCCACCACTGCGGACGGTCGGACAGCAGGCGTTCGAGCACGTGCGGCAGCGCCGCCAGCGACAGCGGCGACAGCAGGCACAGCAACAGCGTCGGCCAGACCAGCAGGAACAGCGTGTCGACCTTGGCCTCGTCGCTGAAGGGCAGCAGCAGGGCGGCGAGCGGGTCGCGCAACATCGCGAGCAGCGCGCCGGGCGCGTCGGGGCCGAGGTGGCCGTAGGCCCAGAAGTCCTTGCTGTCGCCGCCGAACGAGGTGATCAGCAGGCCGCGGACGAGCACGACGGCCCCCGCGCCGAGCAGCGCGGCCACGACGCCGCGCAGGCGGTCGCCGACGGCGAACAGGTACAGCCCCGCCCCGATCACCAGGAGCCCCATGTCCTCCTTGACGAGCAGGAGCCCGAGCATCGCCAGGAACGCCGGCAGCACGCGCCCGGCGTGGTAACGCTCGATCATGATCGCGGTGAGCAGCGGGACGAACATCACCTCGTGCGCGTCGAAGGCGACGGCCTGCGCGATCGGCCACGACAGCGCGTACGCCACGGCGACCAGATAGGCGGGCCCGACCCCGAGCACGCGCCGGGTGAACAGCCACAGGAACGGGATCGCCCCCGCGAACAGCAGCGCCTGGGCCACGATGAGCGTCTCGGGCCCGTCGTGCACCCAGTAGAACGGCGCGAGCAGCGCGTAGATGGGCGAGAAGTGGTCGGCGAGCTGGAGGTAGTCCGTGCCGCGCTCGTGGAAGACGCCGAGCACCGGCACGTACGGCGGCCGGAACCGGGCGTAGTTGCGCACGGCCTGATCCACGATCACCAGGTCGAACGTGGTCGCGCGGAAGGTGGCCAGCTTGACCAGCCCGAGAACGGCGTACGCCACCGCGGCGAGCAGCGCGAGGGCGCCGACCCGCACACGGTGGCGGAAGAGCACTCTGGCGGGGAGTGCGGTGTCTGCCTGCGGCCGTGCGATCACCGTTTCGTCCGTCACGGCAGCAAGCGTAAAGGGGCCATCCGGTCCTGTCCGTTCCCCATTCCGACGGACCGGATGACGCGGTCACCGCGCCGGCCTGCCCCCCGCAGGCGGTGCGGCGACCGCGGGCCGATCAGGAGCAGGCAGCGGTGATCTTGGAAGTGAAGCCGCTCATCTTGCCGCTGAACTCGGTCGCCTTGCTGAGGTCGCCGCTCTCCAGGCTCTCGAAGCCGGAGGCGAAGTCGTTCAGGGCGGCCGCGACGTCGCCGTCGTACTTGCCGGCGAGCTCCTTGGTCTTGGCGGCGGCGGCCTTGGAGGCGTCGCCGATCGCCGCGGTGTCCGTGGCGTTCTTCGTGATGGCGCCGCTCCACTCAGTGGTGATCTTCGAAAGCTCGTTGACGGCGCTGTTGCAGTCAACGGCCTGGCCGACGGCACCGCAGGCGGTGGACAGAACGGCAAGGGAGATCGTCGCGACCGCGAGGGCGAGTCGGCGAGGGGGAGTCATTTTTGGTGCCCTTCGTTGGTTTTCCGTACGAGGAGGACATTAGCGATCTCTGCTTGATCGCCGCTTGCACGCCGCTAACATTCCGGCCGTCAGATGCGCGTAAAGCCGCGCAGCAGCACCTCGACGACCTCCGCGGGGCCGGGCATGGGCAGGTCGAGCATGCCTCGGTAGGTCACCAGGCCCGCGAACAGGTCCGTCAGCAGCCACAGGTCGGCGTCCGGGGGCAGCTCGCCGCGGTCGATCGCGCGCTCGTAGACGATCCACGAACGTTCCATGCGGGTGCGCATGCCGGTGCGGATGATGTCGGCCACGGCGGGGTCGCGGCCGGTCTCGCCGTACATCTGCCTGGTCAGGCGGGCGACGCCGGGCTGCCGCCACAGGGCGAGGGTGTCGGCGACCACCACGCGCAGGTCGCCTTCGAGCGAGCCGGTGTCGGGGACGGCGACGTGCGTGTCCATGAGGCCGCCGAGCGATTCGAGCAGCATGTCGCGTTTGGTGGCGTAGCGACGGAACACGCTCGCCCGGCCCACGCCTGCCGCGTGGGCGACGTCGTCCATGGTGAAGTCCAGACCGTGGGAGAGCAGCAGCTCGGTGGCGGCCTGCCTGATGCGGTGATGGACCGTGGGGTCGGGCTTGCGGCCACGCGCGGACATTGTGATACTCCAAGTATCTGATACTGACAGTCTCTCAAAGTGGGGCTTCTATGAGAGTAATCGTGGCGGGAGCCGGGGTCGCGGGGCTCGCGGCGGCGCGCGGCCTGCTGAACGCCGGTCATGACGTCGAGGTGTACGAGAAGGCGCCCGAGCAGCGCACGGCGGGCGGCTCGGTCACCCTGTGGCCCGGCAGCACGGCCATCCTCGACGAGCTCGGCGTCGGGCACGCGGACGTCGGATGGCGGCTGGAGACGATGGAGTCATGGGCCGACGACGGCCGCCGGCTGTTCACCATCGACCTCACCGCCGCCGAGCGGCGCTACGGGCGTCCGTGCGTCCACGTGGCCCGGCGTGAGCTGGTCGAGGCGTTGTGCGAGGGTGTGCCCGTCGTCTACGGCGCGGGCGTCGAGCACGCCGAGCCCGAGCGGGCCGAGGCGCGGCTGTCCGACGGCCGCGTCGTACGCGGCGACCTGCTGGTGGGGGCCGACGGCCGCAGGTCGGCGGTGCGCCGCGCCCTGTGGGGGGACGATCCGGCCACGCTGAGCGGCTGGGTCACCTGGCAGGGGTTCACCACCGCGCCGACGTCGCTGACCGGGGCTCGCCGGGCCGTGATGATCGCCGGACGGCGGGAGCTGTGCGGGCTGATCCCGGCGGGCGAGGGCAGGCTGCTGTGGTGGTTCGACGTCCAGGCGTCGCCCGGCGGGCCGTTCTGGGGGGACGACCCCGACATCGTGCCGCGCCTGCGCGAGCGGTTCGGCGGCTGGGCCGACCCGGTGCCCACGGTGCTGGAGACGATGAAGGAGATCGACTTCTTCCCGCACCACCGGCACACGATCCCCCGGGTGTGGGGCAGGGGCCCGACCACGCTGGCCGGGGACGCGGCCCACACCATGCCGCCCACCATGGCCCAGGGCGCCAACCAGGCGCTGGAGGACGCCTGGCTGCTGACCCGCTCGGCCGGTGGCGACCTGCGCGCGTACGAGCGGGCCAGGGCGCGGATCGCGCGGCGGCCCGCCATGATCGCCGGGACCGAGGTGACGAACCGGCAGCGCTCGTTCGCCGGACTGCTCCCCGACCGGATGGCGACCTGGGTGCACACGGAGTCGCTGCGCAGGTTCAGCTCCTACCTCTTGACAGCCTTGTGAAAGCCGCCGGACGATGTCGCATATAGAGCAACTCGGTGCGTAATGCGCAACAAGGGGTGTCGGTTGACCACCACGTCGAGCTTGATCTCCACGCTTCCCGGCCGCTCCTACACCGATCCCGACCTGTTCGCCGAGGAGCAGGCCAAGATCTTCGAGTCCATGTGGTTCTGCGCCGTCCGGGCCGGCGACCTGCCCGGCCCCGGCGCGTTCCGGACCGTCCAGGTGGGCGGCGAGAGCGTGATCGTGGTCCGCGGGCGCGACGGGCTGCTGCGCGCCTTCCTCAACGTCTGCCGCCACCGCGGGGCGCGGCTGTGCATGGAGGAGCAGGGCGAGGTCAGACGGACGATCAGGTGCGCCTACCACGCCTGGTCCTACGACCTGGACGGCCGCCTCGCCGCCGCCCCCAACCTGGCGAGGATGCCCGACGTCGACCGCGTCGAGTACGGCCTGGTCCCGGTGGCCCTGCGCGAATGGCTCGGCTACGCCTGGGTGTGCCTGGCCGACGAGCCGCCCTCCTTCGAGGACACCGTCACGTACGCGGCCACCGAGCGCCTCGGCGACCCCGCCGCGATCGAGAACTACCACGTCGACCGGCTCGCCCTGGGCCGCCGCGTCGTCTACGACGTCAAGGCCAACTGGAAGCTCGTCGTCGAGAACTTCATGGAGTGCTACCACTGCGCCACGATCCACCCCGAGCTGGTGGCCGTGCTGCCCGAGTTCGCCGGCGGGTACGCCGCCCAGTACTACGTGGGCCACGGCGCCGATTTCGCGCCGCGTGTCGAGGGCTTCACCGTGGACGGCGGCGCGGGCTTCGGCCGCCTCCCCGACGTGGCGCCGGAGCAGGACCGCCGCTACTACGCGATCACCGTCAAGCCGCAGGTGTTCGTCAACCTGGTGCCCGACCACGTGATCCTGCACCGGATGTTCCCCATGGCCGCCGACCGCACGGTCGTCGAGTGCGACTGGCTCTACCACCCGGACGTGGTGGCCTCCGGGGCCGACCTGTCGCCGTCGGTCGAGCTGTTCCACCGGGTCAACGAGCAGGACTTCGACGCCTGCGAGCGGACCCAGCTCGGCATGGGGTCACGCGCCTACCGGGCGGGCGGCGTGCTGGTGCCGAGCGAGCACCACATCTCGGCCTTCCATCAGTGGGTGAACCAGCGTTTGCGCGGATAGCGCACCCGCAGGCCGCCGTACTTGGCCCGGCCGCCGACCACCAGGTAGAGCACGCCGGGCCGCCGCCTGCCGGGCACGTCGGTGACGACGGTCTGCCCCCAGTCGGTGCGGAAGGCGTCCACGTTCACGACGGCGCCCTCGGGAACGACGATCTTGGCGGAGCCGTACGTGAGGTCGAGTTCGAGGTCGACGACCGGGTGGGGGATGACGGCCTGGGACAGGTCGAGATCGACGCTGCCGTACCTGGAGGCGATCCGCAGCCGCCGGGGGACGGCCCAGTCGCCCGAGCGGCGCACGTGGCCGCTCTTGGACTCCAGCTCGACCACGTCGTCGGCCGGTGCCGTCCCGGCGGGCAGATCGGTGATCAGGCCGAGCAGGTCGCCATAGGTCTTGGAGGTGAACGCGAGTTCAAGCCGGTCTTCGAGCTCGGGACGCGTCAGGCGGCCTTCGGCGAACGCCTGCTGGAGCTGCCCTGCCGTGCGCTCCCGGTCCTCGTCGGAGACCCGCATCTGCATTTCCGACATGTCCCGAGCATAGGTTCGCGGCGATCAGAACGGGAGGCGTCGCCCTGAAGGGGTCCGCAGATCGAGGTGGGAGTACCGGCGCCCCCTCAGGGGCCTGCGTACGAGCTGAAGTCTCTTCACACCCGACAAATACCCATTTGATTGTCTTGGAGTCCTCATGCGCAGGTACCGTGATGCCTGATGTCGGCGGACCTCTTCGTGCATCCGGCCCTCTTCTACCGAGGTGACCCGGAATATGTGGCTGCCACCACGGATTTCGTGCGCGAGGGGCTGGCCGCAGGCGAGCCCGTCGCGGTGGCCGTGCCCGCCGCGAATCTGGCCAAGATCGAGGCCGGGCTCGGCGCCGACGCCTCCCGGGTGACCCTGATCGACATGGGCGTGGCGGGCCGCAACCCGGGGCGCATCATCCCCGCCGTGCTGCGGGCCGTCGCCGACCGGCATCCCGGCCAGCACGTGCGGATCATCGGCGAGCCCGTCTGGCCCGGCCGCTCGGGCACCGAATACCCGGCCTGCGCCCAGCACGAGGCGCTGATCAACCTGTCGTTCGCGGGCCGGCACGTCACGATCCTGTGCCCGTACGACCTGGAGGGGCTGACGCCCGAGGTGCTGCGCGAGGCCGAGCGCACCCATCCCGTGCTGCGCGACGCCACAGGTGAGCGGGCCAGCCCCCGCTACGCGCCCGATCTGGTCGTCGCCCGGCACAACCGGCCCTTCGACGAGCCGGCGGCGTGCGTCTCGCTGCGTTTCGACCGCACCGACCTGGCCGCGGCCCGCAACCTCGCGGGCGAGCAGGCCAGTGCGGCGGGCTTCGGGGACGACCGGCTCGACGACATCCGCCTCGTGGTGGCCGAACTCGGCGCGAACAGCCTCGACCACGGCGGCGGCTCCGGCCTGGTCAGGATCTGGACCGAGGACGCGCGGCTGGTCTGCGAGGTCGCCGACCGCGGTCACATCGCCGATCCGCTGGCCGGACGCGTCCCCGTCGAGGCGCAGCGCTCCGGCTCGCGCGGCCTGCTCATCGTCAACCTGCTCAGCGATCTCGTACGCGTCCACACCCGCCCCGGCGCGACCGCGGTCCGCGCCTACTTCGACCTGCCGGACGTCCTGGTGTAGACATCGGAGGATGATCCGGCTCCGGCCCATGCGGGCACGCGACGCGGGCGAGTCCCATCGCACCGCCACCAACCTCGAACTCTTCTTCGACCTGTGCTTCGTCGTCGCGGTCTCCTTCGCCGGCTCCCAGCTCCACCACGCGCTCAGCGAAGGGCACCTGGCCCAGGGCGTCCTCGGCTACCTGACCACGTTCTTCGCCATCTGGTGGGCGTGGATGAACCACACCTGGTTCGCCTCCGCCTACAACAACGACGACTGGCTGTTCCGGCTGACCACGCTCGTGCAGATGTCGGGCGTGCTGGTGCTGGCCGCCGGGGTGCCCAGGGCGTTCCAGGACCACGACTTCCGCGTCGTCTACGCCGGATACCTGATCATGCGCCTGGCCATGGCCGCCCACTGGCTGCGCGCGGCCTGCGGCGACCCGGCGGGACGGCCTACGGCCGTGCGGTACGCCATCGGCATCTGCCTCGCGCAGGCCGGCTGGATCCCGCTGCTGGTCGTGCCGGGGGAGTGGTACCTGGCGGCGTTCGCGTTCGGCGTCGTCCTGGAGCTCTCGGTGCCCGTATGGGCCGAGCGCGGCAGCCCGACCGCCTGGCACCCGCACCACATCGCCGAGCGGTACGGCTCGTTCACGATCATCATGATGGGCGAGAACGTGCTGGCCGCCACGGTGGCCTTCCAGGGCGAGGCGCGCGGCGGCGGCCTGCGGCCCGAGCTGATCGTGCTGGCCCTGGGCGCGCTGGTGATCGCGTTCGCCATGTGGTGGCTCTACTTCGACCCGCCGACCGCCGACATCCTCGACTCCACCAGGCGCGCCATCCTGTGGGGGTACGGCCACTACGCCGTCTTCGCGGCCGTCGGGGCCTTCAGCGCCGGGGTCGAGGTGGCCATCGACTTCGAGTCGGGCACGGCCCACCTGTCCGGCACGGGCGCGGCGCTGGCCGTCTCGGTGCCCGTCGCGGTGTTCCTGTTCATGGTCTGGCTGCTGCACGTGCGGCCCCACCGCTACGGCGCGGCCGACAGCGCGGCCTTCCTGGGGGCGGCCGTGCTGGTGCTGTTGTCGGCGCTGACGCCGACGCCGGTCCCGCTGATCGCCGTCGTGCTGGTCGCGCTGGTGATCGTGACCGGTGTGACCAGGCGCGAGGCCCGGCGCCCGGCCTCCGGCGCGCTCGGCTAGCGGGCGGGAGGACGCCCGCTCACACCCGGCCCTTGTAGACGTCGATCTTCAGGTCGAGGACCTTGATGTCCTTGCTCAGCTCGGCGATCCTGGCCTGGACGCGCTCGCGGTGCAGCTCCAGCATGGCCAGGCGCTCGGGGGAGGTGTGCTCGCCCATGCGGCGCAGCTCCGCGTAACGGCACATGTCGGCGATGGGCATGCCGGTGGTCCTGAGCTTGGTGAGGAAGTCCAGCCAGCGGAGATCCTCCTCCGCGTAGTCCCGGTGCCCGCTGAGGTTGCGGCCGACCGAGTGGATGAGCCCGATGCGCTCGTAGTAGCGCAAGGTGTGGGCGCTGAGGCCCGAACGCTGGGCGGCCTCTTGGATCGTCATGCGTAAAGGTTCACCCTTTGAGTGCACTCGAAGTCAAATCGAGGGTGCCGCCGGCTGTAGCCACCCTGAGGGGGCAGGCCCTACTCAGGGTCATCTTCCCGCAGGTCGGAGGCCCGACCCTGAGGCCCCGCGACCAAGGTCTTAAGGGACGAGTCAGGGCCCGCTGGGGCTCATCTCCGATGTTGGCAAAGAGCGCATTCCGCGAGCTTTAAGGCATGAGGGGATTGCTTGCCAGCGGATTCACGGCGATCGGCATCGGGACCGGCGCCATGCTCACCTTGCACGCCGAAGCGGGCCTCGACCCGTTGCACAGCGTGATCAGCGAGTACGCCTTCCAGGCGTCCGGATGGTTGCTGCCGGCCTCGCTGACGCTGTTCGCCGTCGGGTCCGGGCTGATCGCCGAGGCGCTGCGCCGCTCCGGAGCGAACCGCTGGGTCGTCGCGCTGCTGCTGGCGTGGGGGGCGAGCATGTTCCTGATCGGGGCGTTCCCGACCGACCGTCCCGGGGTGCCGCTGTCGTTGTCCGGAGGCATCCACCGCTACGCCGCCTTCGCCGCCTTCCTGGTGATGCCCGCCGCGGGCTTCCTGCTGGCCAAGGCCAGGACCAGGTACGCCACGGCGATGCGGGTGCTGAGTGGCGTGGCCCTCGGCGCGCTGCTGCTGGTCGTGGTCCCGTACGTGGTGCGCATGTTCGGCATCCCCTTGAGCAACGACGACATCCCGGCGGGCCTGACGCAGCGGGTCGTGGTCGTGACCGAGATCGGGGTGCTGGCGCTGGCGGGCCTGTCGATGCTCAGGCCGGCGGCCCGGCGGGTGTCGGCCGTGCTGGCGTGACGCCTGGTTCGCGAGGGGCGGGATGATCTTCCCGCCCCCTTTCGCGTGAGAACGGTCCGCTCCTGGAAAGAGGAGAGGCATCTGACCTCGGGCAAGGAGCTGTGAACATGACCATTTTGATCGCCTATGACGGTTCGGACGACTCCAAGGCCGCCATCGCCTTCGCCGGACGAGCGGTGCAGGACAGGTCCGCCGTCGTGCTGACGGTGTGGGAGCGGCTGGCGATGACCTCGGCCCGCGCCTCGGCCGGGCTCATGATGACCCTCGACAACACCGCGGCCGAGGACGAGGCGATCGGCCAGGCGATGACCGAGCTGGCCGGACACGGCGCCGAGCTGGCCCGCGAGGCCGGCCTCGACGCGACACCGCGGTGCGACCTGGACTCGGTGGCGGTGTGGTCGACCATCGTGGACGTGGCCGACGAGATCGACGCCACCCTCATCGTCACCGGGACACGGGGACTGGGCGGAGTACGGTCGTTGCTGCTCGGCAGCACCTCGGACCGCGTCCTGCACCACGCCCGCCGTCCCGTGCTGGTGGTCCCGGGCCCCGAGGCGACCTCCTGACGGCCCCGGGGACGGGAACGCCGGGAACGTACGGCAGAGTGGGCCCCCTCGGGATCCCCTGACCGGCGACCCCCGACGCGGGCGCGGGCCCGGAGGAAGGGGCGGCATGGCTGACGGCCTGGCACGGCGGCTGGGCACCGGCGACGCGGTCGTGGTCGGGCTGAGCGCGATGATCGGCGCGGGCGTGTTCGCCGCCTTCGCCCCGGCCGCCGCCGCGGCGGGAGGCAGGCTGCTCGCCGCCCTCGCGCTCGCCGCCGTCGTGGCCTACTGCAACGCCACGTCCTCGGCCCGGCTGGCCGCGCTCTACCCCGAGTCCGGCGGCACCTACGTCTACGGCAGGCGACGGCTCGGCCCGCTGTGGGGCTACCTGGCGGGCTGGGGCTTCACCGTCGGCAAGACGGCCTCGTGCGCCGCGATGGCGCTCACCTTCGGCTCGTACGTCGCCCCCGGCGCGGCCCGGCCCCTGGCCGTCGCGGCGGTCGTCGCGATCACCCTGCTCAACCTCTACGGCGTCCAGCGCTCGGCCGCGGTCGCCCGGGTGATCGTCGTGCTCGTGCTCGCCGTGCTGGCGGCGGTGATCGTCGCCGGGCTGACGGGGGAGCGGTCGTCTGTGACGCCCGAGGCCGCGCTGTCCGGGGGCGGCCTGTGGGGGGTGCTTCAGGGCGCCGGGCTGCTGTTCTTCGCGTTCGCCGGATACGCCAGGATCGCCACGCTGGGGGAGGAGGTGCGCGATCCGGCCCGGGCCATCCCGCGGGCGATCGGCATCGCCCTGGGCGTCACGCTCGTCGTCTACACGCTGGTGGCGGTGGCCGCCCTGCGCACGCTCGGGGCGTCCGGGCTGGCCGGGTCGGCGGCGCCGCTGGCCGACGTCGCACGGCGGGGCGGGGCCGAGTGGCTGGTCCCGGTCGTGGGGGCAGGGGCGGCGGTGGCCTCGCTCGGGGCGCTGCTCGCGCTGCTGCTCGGCGTCTCGCGTACCGTGCTGGCGATGGCCAGGGAGCGCGACCTGCCGGGCGTGCTGGCCGCGGTCGATCCGCAGCGGCGGGTCCCGCGCCGGGCCGAGGCGGCGGTGGGGGCCGCGGTGGTCGTGCTGCTGCTGGTGGCCGACCTGCGCGGCGCGATCGGGTTCTCCTCGTTCGGGGTGCTGGTCTACTACGCGATCGCCAACGCCGGCGCGCTGACGCTCTCGCGGGCCGAGGGCGCGCCGGTCAAGGCCGTGCCGGTGCTCGGGCTGGTCCTGTGCCTGGTGCTGGCGTTCACGTTGCCGCTCGCGTCCGTGCTCGCGGGCGTGGCGGTCTTCGCCGTGGGGCTGGTCGCGTGGGCCGTACGCCATCGCTCGTGATCGTGCCTCGACCGGCTCGCGGGCGTAGACTGGCCGCGAATCCCTTCGGTGATGGCCCGGGCGTGCCGACGAAAGCGCCCTCCTCGTGAACGTCCGCGTAAGGAACCTCCTCCCGGCCGCATGAGCGGCATCCGGGTGCGCACCTCCGGAGAGCTCCGGGCCCAGCGGCGGCGCAGGCCGCCCCGATGCCTCGGCCACCTCACCGTCGCCCCTCTGTGGCCCATGCACGGCGTCAACCTCGGCACCCTGCTGCGCACCTGCGACGCGGCCGGCGCCTGCATGGCCGTGCCGCGCCTGCCGTGGGTCCCCGAGGCGCTGGCCAGGGGGAACACGCTGCGGGCCGGGGCGTGCGTGCACTGGGTGAAACCGCTGCCCTGGCTGGCCTCCCGGCGCGAGCGCGTGCTGGGCGTCGAGCTGGCCGAGAACGCCATCAGGCTGGCCGACCTGCCCATGGCCCGCGAGCCCACCGTCGTCGTGCTCGGTCATGAGGCCACCGGCATCCCCGGCGAGGCGCTCGACCTGCTCGACGCCGTGGTCGAGATCCCGATGATCGGCACCGGGGCCAGCCTCAACGTGGCGGTGGCCGGGTCGCTGGTGCTTTACAAGCTCGCCGGGCTCGCCTGAGAACGGTACGATGCCGACATGACGATCAGCGCGGTGATGATGACCCCGTAGGGGGTTTCACCGACGACGTCCTGTTGAGGCCCTGCGACCCGGGGCCTCTCGTCGTGTCGGGGCCCCTTCGGGAGGCGACCGATGTACATCACGACGACCATCCCCTACGTCAACGCGCGACCGCACCTCGGGCACGCGCTGGAGCTCGTCCAGGCGGACGTGCTGGCCAGGCACCACCGGCGGCGCGGCGAACCCGTGCGGTTCCAGACCGGGACCGACGACAACTCGCTGAAGAACGTGCTGGCCGCCGAGGCCGAAGGAGTGCCGGTACGGGAGTTCGTGGACCGCAACGCGGCCGCCTTCCAAGGGCTGCGGGAACCGCTGGACCTGTCCTTCGACGCGTTCGTCAGGACGAGCAGCCATCCCGGGCACCGCGCCGGCGTCGAACGCATCTGGAAGGCCGTCGAAGGCGACCTCTACCAGCGGCACTACGAAGGGCTCTACTGCGTGGGCTGCGAGCAGTTCTACCCGGAGGGCCCCTGCGAGGAAGGGCACGAGGCGCCCCTGCAGGCGGTGTCGGAGCGGAACTGGTTCTTCCGGCTCTCCCGCTACCAGGACGCCCTGCTCGACCTCATCCGCGGCGGCGACCTGCGCATCGAGCCGGCGGCCCGGCGCAACGAGGTGCTGGCGTTCGTCGAGGCGGGGCTGGCCGACATCAGCGTCTCGCGGTCGGCGGCGCGCGCCCGCGGCTGGGGCATCCCCGTGCCGGGCGATCCCAGCCAGGTCGTGTACGTGTGGTGGGACGCCCTCGCCAACTACGTCACCGCCCTGGAGGGCTCGGAATACGAGCGCTGGTGGGTGGCCGAGCCGGACAAGGTGCACCTGGTCGGGAAGGGGGTGATCCGCTTCCACGCGGTCTACTGGCCGGCGATGCTGCTGGCCGCCGGGCAGCCGCCGCCCTCGCAGATCTTCGTGCACGACTACCTCACGGCGAACGGCCGCAAGATCAGCAAGTCGTCCGGGACGGCCGCCGACCCGGTGGCCCTGGTGGACGCGTACGGCGTGGACGCGGTGCGGTGGTGGCTGCTGCGCGAGGTGCCGCGCGTGGGCGACGCCGACTTCACCGAGGAACGCCTGGTCGCCAGGGCCGACGAGGACCTGGCCAACGGCGTGGGCAACCTGGTCAACCGGGTGGTCACCATGGTCCACCGGTTCCTGGACGGATACGTGCCGGAGGTGCGCGAGGAGTTCGGGCCGGGCGACGTGCACGGCGCGCTGGGGGACTTCGACTTCCGCCGGGCCGCCGGAGCGGTGTGGCGGCTGGTCGAGGAGGCGAACAGGTACGTCGAGCGCGTCCGGCCGTGGAAGCAGCCCCCGGCCGAGCGGGAGGCGTCGCTGGGCGTGCTGGTGGGGGCGTGCCGGACGCTGGCCGACCACCTGGAGCCCTTCCTGCCGACGGCGGCGGCGCGGGTGGCGGCGGCGGTGGCGGGGGAGCGGTTGCCACGGCCGGAGCCGCTGTTCCCGCGCCTGACCCGATGAGTCCCGACATGTACGGACGCGTCCACTCCCGGTGTGGACGTGCCGACCCGGGGATGGTTGACGGTGCGGCAGGGGCGGCCTAGGTTGGGCCCACTTGCTGACCAGTCGGTATGGAGGTCCCATGCCCACCGTCGAGACCGTCCGCGGTCCGATCGACGTCGAGGAGCTCGGTCAGACGCTGATGCACGAGCACGTCTTCGTCGTGGCCGCCGAGCACGTGGACAACTACGGCAAAGGCGCCTGGTGGGACGAGGAGTTCCGGGTCGCCGACGCGATCTCGAAGCTCAACGCGGTGGCGGCCAAGGGCGTGCGGACGATCGTCGACCCGACAGTGTGGGGCCTGGGCCGCCACATCCCGCGCATCCAGCGCGTGGCCGCCGGGGTGCCCGGACTCAACATCGTCGTCGCCACCGGCCTCTACGCCTTCGAGGAACTGCCCCACCAGTACGAACACCGCGGCCCCGGCCTGTTCCTCGACATGCCGGACCCGATGATCGACGACTTCGTCCGGGACCTCACCGAGGGCATCGCCGACACCGGGGTCAAGGCCGCGTTGCTCAAGTGCGTGGTGGAGCACAAGGGCCTGACGCCCGGCGTCGAGCGCATCTGCCGGGCCGTCGCGCGGGCCCACGTACGGACCGGGGCGCCGATCACCGTACACACGAACTCCTTCACCCAGAGCGGTCTGCTCGTGCTCGACCTGTTCGCCAAGGAAGGGGTGAACCTGGAGAAGGTGGTCATCGGGCACGCGGGCGACAGCAACGACCTCGACTACCTGATGCGCCTGGCCGACACCGGCGCGACGCTGGGGATGGACCGGTTCGGTCTCGACGCCTACAACTCGACCGAGCAGCGCGTGGCCACGGTCGCCGCCCTCTGCGGACGCGGATACGCCGACCGCATGGTCCTCAGCCACGACACCGCCTGCTTCATGGACTACTTCGGCGGCGCATGGGACGAGGCCAGAAGCACGCTCGCGCCGAACTGGCGCTACGATCACATTCACGATGACGTACTGGCCGCACTGCTCGACTCCGGTGTCACCGACGACCAGATTGAGCAGATGCTGGTGTTCAACCCAAGGCGTTACTTCTCGTAAAGTGGTCGAGAAGTGACGACAAGTGGGAAAGCGACGCAGGTAGGTGGAGCTGGGTGACTTCGGAGCAGGCTTTGTCGATCAGCCTCGGACTCCAGGGCCCCTGCGTCATCGCGCGGCTGACTGGAGATTTCGACTTCGGGTCCGCGGCCGAGGTGCGCGACCGCGTCACCAAGGCGCTCGACCTCACCCAGCCGCCGCTCCTCGTCATCGACATGCAGGCCGTCAGCGTCTGCGACTCCTCCGGCCTGTCCGTGCTGGTCTACCTGCACAAGGCCGTCACCGCCTCCGGCGGCAAGCTGCTGCTGTCCGGTCTCAACGGCCGGTGCAAGCACCTGTTCGCGATCACCGCGCTGGACAAGTTCTTCGACATCCGCAGCACGGCCGAACTCGCCATCGCGGAACTCAACGAAGCCGGGAATTCGCCGCCGTTCACCGGGTAGTTGCCGGCACATGTCGGCCGCAGAGCCCGATCCGCTCGGCATGTACCTGAAGCAGATCGGCAAGAACCCCCTCTTCTCCGCCTGATCAGGTCCAACCTCCGCCTGGTCGTCGCCGCCGCCAAGCGTTACGCCTTCCGCGGGCTGCCGCTGCTCGACGTCATCCAGGAGGGCAACCTCGGGCTGATCAGGGCCGTGGAGAAGTTCGACTACACCCGCGGGTACAAGTTCTCGACGTACGGGATGTGGTGGATCCGCCAGGCCATCGAACGCGGCATCCACGACAAGAGCCGCACCGTACGGCTGCCCATCCGCGTGGGCGAGGAGCTGTCGCGGCTGCTCAGGGTCGCATCGCCGACCTGATCGCCGACGAGGACGGCATGGGGGTGCAGGAAGTCGCCGAACACCGTGCCATCGCGGACCGCCTCGGGCTGACCAGGGAACGCGTCAGGCAACTGGAGAAGCAGGCGCTCAAACGGCTCCGCCAGGACGGCCCCTTAGAGGTCGCGCGGATAGGCGCTCCTGAGGTGCCTCTGGGTGATAGATGTCCGCTGCTAGGCTGAATGCATGTCAGCCGCATCGTGCTCGGCCGCTTGCGCGGCAGTGACCAGAACGCCCCGCTAGCGGCGGGACGTTCGACTCACAGCACCACCAACCTGGAACGTCCAGCCGCTTCGTGATCAGTCCGGAGCGGCTCTCTGTGCTGCCCGGAAACTCTTCAGAGCGACGGAGCACTCGATGCTTTCAGGCATTTCTTCTTCCCGCGGGCGAAGTGCGTCTTCCACGCGCGCATGGCTCGTGCTGTGCGCGATGTCCATGCTGCAGTTCCTCATCGCGGTCGACGTGACCGTGGTCAACATCGCGCTGCCCTCGATCGGTGCGAATCTCGGCGTCGAGGGCCACTCGTTGACCTGGGTAGTGGTTGGCTACACTATCACCGGCGGCGGGCTGCTGATGCTCGGCGGTCGCCTCGGCGACCTGCTGGGCCGTCGCCGCACGCTGCTGGTCGGAACCACCTTGTTCGGTGCAGCGTCTCTGCTGGCGGGGCTGGCCCCCTCGTTCGCAGTCCTGGTGGTCGCGCGCCTCCTTCAGGGAGCCGGCGAGGCAATCGCGCTGCCGGCCGCGATGGCCACCATCGTGCTCATGTTCCCGGAAGGCCCACGCCGGTCGCGAGCTCTGAGCGTGTGGGCTGCGGTCGCCAGCTGCGGGCTGGTGCTCGGGTTCGCCCTGTCGGGAATCATCACCGCCCATCTGGGCTGGCGATGGATCTTCCTGATCTCGGTGCCGTTCATCCTGGTCGTGATCGTGGCCGCGCTCATGCTTGTCCAGGGCGACCGTCCCGCTCCCCGTGGACGGGCCCGACTGGACCTGCCGGGCGCGATCTTGCTGACCGCATGCCCGCTGCTGTTCACCTACGCCGCGGTCGAGGCGGGTGAACCCGGCACGAGCCCGTGGGTGAGCCTGGCGTCGCTGGTCGGCGCGGTGCTGGCCGCCGCCAGGTTCATGCGGGTCGAGTCGCGGTCCCTGAACCCGCTGGTGCCGCCGGCCTTCTTCGCCAACCGCCCCCGCATGAGGGCGAACCTGACGACGATGCTGCTCAGCGGGGCGCTGTCGACCTCGTTCCTGCTGTTCACGTTCTACCTGCAGGAGCGTCTCGGGATCGGTCCGCTGGGCGCCGGGCTCACGATGCTGCCGTTGGCCGTCGCGCTGATCGCGGCCTCGGTTCTTGTGCCCCGGCTGCTGGGAAGCTGGGGAGCACGCGCGTGCGTGCTGGCAGGCCTCGGCTCCGCTGCGGGCGCGATGACGGTGATCGCGCTCGTGGCAGCTCTGGGGGCCGGAGCGGCGTGGCTGCTTCCGGCGATGCTGCTGATCGCCGCCGGGATGGGCTTTGGCCTGGTGGGGCTGCAATACATCGCGGTCAGCGGAACCACTGACGAGGACGCCGGGATCGCCTCCGGCATCCAGCGAGCAGCCGACCAGCTTGGAGGGGCCAGCGGCGTAGCGGTCTACGTGGGCATTGGGTTCGCCCCCGCCGTACACGCCGGCGACCCGTTCCTGATCGCCGCGGTGCTCGCCATCGCCGGGCTGGTCGTCGGTGCCGTGGTCATCAGCCGTTCCTCGGCCACGACAGAGCTCCAGCCGAAGGCCGAATAAGAAACCATGCCGCCACGCACTGCCCTCGCGCGGTGCGTGGCAGCACGCCCCGCCCGGCACGTCAAGGATCAGCAGAAGCTCACGTGCCCATACTCCCCGCTTCTGTCACCGACCCCCTGTGGGACCAGTTCCAGGTTCTCCTCCTGAGCGAACCGTCATCCACCCGTTGGGCTGCCATCGGCCCGTGTTCCCGACCGAGTCGTCTTCGAGCAGCTCCACGCCTGGCTCTGGGGGCATACGACCAGACCATCGGACTCGACCTGAAGACTTACTGGCCTGGGCATCCTGACCTCACCCTCCCCGCCTGCCTCTCAGGCAGCGGACGGGGGCCGAGCCTGCGCCCGGCCCCCGTCACTCCTCGGGTCCTGGGTCAGGCGGTGACGAGGAGCGCGACCCCGATCAGCACCGCAACCGGGACGAGCCACATGACGGCCTCGACAGCGAACTCCTTGTACATCGCGCAAGTCTCCCTCGAAACGCCCAAGTGGGGCACTGCTAAACGTCACTGCGCAGCATAGCCGCCCCCACCCCCATCGCGGTCCACCCACTTCCGGCAAGGCCCACCCCTCGGTCACACGTTCGCTGCCCGGGCCCTCGTCACAGCTGTCGGCGGGCGATGCGCTTCCCGAGTCCTGCCAGGGACTCGTCCGCCATCAGGGCGGGCAGGCGCGGGGCGTCCAGGTCGATCTGGTGCAGGACGGCGGGATGGCCGCCGTTGAAGCGGCTCCACGCCCGGACCACCTCCGGCATCGCGGCCACCGCCGGGTCCGACAGGATGGCCTCCCTCGGCAGCCACGACGTCAGGAACTGGCTCACCCGGGCCGGACTCCACCACAGCGGACGCCCGCCCACGAACTCCACGAGCTTCTCGAACGCCTCCCGCGCCCCCGGCACGTCGGGCAGGTCGTGGAAGTCGGCCATCGTCCCGTCGGGCGCCTGCCGGACGAGCCCCGGCACGGCGAGGGCCCGCGCGACGGCCAGCGGACGGACGGCGGCCAGCGTGTCGGCCACCTGAGCCCCCATGATCCGGTCGCCCAGCTCGAACCCGTCCAGCACCCGCCCGGCCACCACCCCGGGCTCGGCCGGGCTCAGGCCCAGATCGTCGAGGAACTTGACCTCCTCGACGACGGCGTCGACGGCGAGGCCGCCGTTGGGCTGGTCGATGCCGACGACGAGGAGGTGCGGCTCCTTGCCGTTCCCGTACCGGAACGACAGGACGGCCAAGGTCTGCTCGCCGTACGGGTCGGCCTTGCCGTACCAGGCTCCTTCGCAGGTCACCTGGCCCATACGGCCTACCCAGCCGGGCAGTCCGAGATCGGCGTACGTCGTCCCGGGAACCTCCACCCCGAGAATCCGCAGCGGTCCCTCATCCGATTCCGGCTCCCGCCCCTCGGACGCCCCGAGAGCTTCCCGGTCCTGTGTGCCGGACGTGGCGAAGGCTTCCCGCTCCTGTGTGCCGGACGTGGCGAAGGCTTCCCGGTCCTGTGTGCCGGAGGCTCCTGGCTCCGAGTCCCGCCGGTCTCCGTCCGGTACGTGCTGATCGGCCGTCGGGTCAGCCGGCTCGTCGTCGGCGTCCGGGAAGGGGTGCGTCCCCGTCCGACCGGTCCTGTCGATCGCGGCCAGGGCGGCGAGGGTGAGGCGCGACTCGGCGCTCCCGTCCTCGGCCAGCTCGCGCAGGAACGGCTCCACCTCGTCGGGCTCCAGACCGGCGGTGAGCCGGGCCGCCCAGAGCTCGGTCCGCAGCGGCGAACGCCAGCGAAGCAGGTCGCGGGCTTGGGCGACGGCCGCGGAAAACGCAGTTGTGCTCACCCCCCGACCGTACCGCCCCACCCACCGACGCCCCCCACCCACCGACACCCCGGCTGGATGGTGGGCCGGTCAGGTGATGGTGGCCGGCCCACCGTCCAGTGGCTGGGATGCTCCTATTGACGTCAAGTGGGGCGATCATGATCGCTTGGTGATGATCTGGTAGAGCTCGCGGGCGATGTAGCGCTTGAGGCAGCGGATG
>NZ_JBSFGF010000036.1:0-68220 GCF_053596455.1 Nonomuraea sp. NPDC001699
GCGGCCGGCCCGGAGCCGGCCGCGCGCCCCCGGGAGATCGTCAACGCAGGTCGAAAGCCCGGAGGGTGGTCTGCTTGACGGTGTTGCCCGCCTCGTCCCACGCCTCGACCTTGAGGGTCACGGCGCCCTTGGTGGCGCCGAGTTCCGGATAGCGGGTCCGCGCAGTGTAAGTGCCGTCCTTGCCGCGCTGCACGGCGACCGGCGTGTACGTGGCGCCGTCGTCGGTGCTGGCCCACAACTTCAGACCGGCGATGCCGGCCATCTTCGACGCGGACGGCGAGTGGTAGGCGGACACCGTGAAGGAGTGCGTACGCCCGGCGCGCACGCTGTTGGCGGCGTCCAGCGTGTCGCCCAGGTCGTAGCCGACGAACACGACCGGAGCCGGCCGGCAGGGCTGGGCCGTCCCGTACAGCGCTTCCAGCGAGCAGAACGAGCCGGGCAGGCGCTCGGTCCCGACCGGGACGGTGAAGGTCCACTCGGTGTCGTGCCGGTCGTTCCTGGCGGTCACCCGGTAGCTGCCCGACTGCTTCGGCAGGGTGAAGACCGGCAGGATGGTCGAGCCGCCGGCCTCGGCGCGCGGGATCTCCCGGCCGTCTCTGTAGAGACGGACGTCGAAGCCCGGTTTGGTCAGGTCGTTGACCGGCCAGTAGCCGCCGCTGTACTGCCTGGTGCCCGGGGAGCCGTAGCTGGGCTCGAACTCCGCCCACAGCTTGTCGCCCTGGACGCACATCATGCACCGGAAGAACGCACCCAGATTGGCGCCCGGCCGGGCCAGCCCGTAAACCTTGGCCGAGCCGGTCGCGGCGCCGGGAGTGAGCGGCGTGGCCATCCAGGTCCGCCGGACGCGTACCGGCTGGTCGAACACCTCCAGCGCCCACTGCGGGACGCGGAAGTCCGCCGGTGCGCCGCGCATCTCCTCCATGCCGTGCGACCAGAGGAGTCCGCCGTCAAGTGGCCCGACCCAGTCGCGGCGTTCCTGCCGGGTGAGCCTGGGGCCACCCCACCCGGCGAGGCTCGCCGACAGCGGCAGGACGTCGTCGGGCCTGGCCGCGTACCGCCAGTCGTCGTAGCGGTGCGGGGACACGACGTGGGCGTCCAGATCGACCCTGGCCAGGTCGCGCTCCTTGAACGTGTAGTGCAGTGAGCGCGACACCCGGCCCTCCTCGTAGGGGGCGAAGGTGTAGGTGTAGGGCGACTCCTCGGTGCCGGTCACCCGTACGGTCACCTGCCTGCCGCGGGTGAGCCGGTCGCGCAGGGCGAGCCCTTCCCTGGAGGGCAGGGACACCGTCGGCACGCCGATGGGTCTGGCCTCCCCGGTGAACGGGATCTGCGTGAAGCCCAGCGGGATCGCGCAGCCGGTCCCGGCCTTCGGGAAGTGCGCGACCGCCGCCGCGCCGGCGTCACGGATCGGGCCGATGCGCTCGATCTGGACGCCGCAGGCGTCGCCGAACACGCCGCTCGACATCGGCGCCTCCAGCAGGACGAGCTTGCCGCGCAGGTCACGGCCCGCGAGGTCCTCGGGCATGCCCTCGCCGACGTCGGCGACCTCCAGGTCCCGCGTCCCGGTGAACGGCCGGAAGTCGGGGAATCCGTCACTCTGCTCGTGCACCCCGGACGTGTTGAAACCGTGCAGCGCGGGGACCGGGTGCAGAGTGAGCTTGTCGCGCCCGCGCCCGCGCACGCTCATGGCGACCTCGGCCTGTCCGAGGGTGAAGCGGGTGTGGAAGCGGAAGGCGCCCTTGGTGACCTTCTCGGTGGGCAGCGCCCACAGCCGGGCGAACCCTCCATAGGGCGCGCGCGGCCAGGTGAACCCCATGTAGGAGCCTCCGTTGACCACGGTCCGCTGATACGCCAGGTTGGGGAAGTTGCTCAGCGGCTCGGCGGGCTCCGGGGTGTCGAACCGCACCTCGCTCAGCTTCCGGCCGTCGAGCGTGATCTCGGTGTCCCCCGTGACGTTGAGCTCCGGCACGGAGAGCATCGCCAGGTTGAACCGGTCGTCGTCGCCGACCCACTCGACGAACTGCGCCACGCTGATGACGCCCTGCGGGACGCGGACGACCGTGGTGCCCTCGGCGGTCACGGAGACGCCGCCGATGACGCCCTTGTCGCCGGAGACGTCGATGGTGTCCTGGGCCCAGGGGGTCAGCGGCTTGCCGTCGCGGCCCAGGGTGTGGATGGTGAGCGTGGCCTTGGGCACCTCGCGGACGACGCCCACGGGGGTGCGCAGCCGGACGCCGTCGGCGGTCGCGGTGACGGCGCCGGTGTAGTTGTCCAGGCCGGTCAGGGTCTTGGGGTCGACGGTGACGGCGGCGGTGGCGGTGCCTCCGGCGGGCACGGTGAGCGTCGTCCCGCCGAGGCGCAGCCCGCCCTCGACCGCGCCGCCCGCCGACCCGCGCAGGTCCGCGGCGAGCGTCAGCGTGACGGGCGCGCCGCCCAGGTTGGTGTAGGTCACCTCCCGGGTGGTGGGCTCGGCGCCGCTCTCGACGGCGCCGAAGTCGATCCCGCCGGTGGTGGCGAAGACCTGCTGCGTGTACGCCCTGGCCAGGTCGACCCGGCCGGCGCCCTGCTTGTACACGCTGAGCGCGTCGTCCTTGGCGGTCGACATGAGCGCGGCCTTGAGCTGCGGTCCCGTCCACCCGGGGTGGCGCTGCGCCATGATCGCGGCGGCTCCGGCGACGTGCGGGGTGGCCATCGAGGTGCCGTTCGCGGTGGTGTAGTGCTCGTCGAGCGGGCTGCCCAGGCTCGTGCCGGCGGCGCGCGCCGCGGTGATGGCCACGCCGGGAGCGGCGATGTCCGGCTTCAGTCCGCCGCCGACACGCGGTCCCTGGCTGGAGAAGGGGGCCCACGCGTCGTTCTTGTCCACGGCGGCCACGGTGAGCGCGGCGTCGGCGGTGCCGGGGGTGGCGACGGTCCCGGCCCCTCCCCCGCCCTCGTTGCCCGCGGCGATCACGAACAGTGCCCCGGCCGACGCGCTGAGAGCGTCGACCGCCTGGCTCATCGGGTCGCTCCCGTCACTGGGACCTCCGCCCAGGCTCATGCTGATCACCTTGGCTCCGGAGGCGGCGGCCCACTCCATGCCCTCGATGATCTGGGAGTCCTGGCCCTGTCCCTCGTCGGACAGCACCTTGCCGACGACCAGCCGGGCGCCGGGCGCGACGCCCTTGTGCCTGCCGCCTCCGCCCGCGCCGGAACCGGCGATGGTGGAGGCGACGTGGGTGCCGTGGCCGTGGCCGTCCCGCACCTCCTCGCCGGGGATGAAGGACTTGCTGTCGGCGATCCGGTCGGCCAGGTCGGGGTGCGTGGCGTCGATCCCGGTGTCGAGGACCGCGACCTTCACGCCGGTGCCGTCATGGCCGCCGGCCCACGCTTGCGGCGCGCCGATCATCGGGACGCTCTCGGCGAGGTCGGCCTCGACCTTGCCGTCCAGCCACACCTTGGCGATCCCGCCGCGCAGCGCCGACCGCCCGGCGAGCCCGTTCCCGTCGGGTACGGCCCGCACCGCGGTCCAGAAGGCGCCCGCCTCGGCCTTGGTGACCTGGAGCGCCGAGGCGTTGAGGCTTTCCAGCGTGAGCACGGGCTCGCTGGCGGGGATGGCCTCGGCCGCCGAGGCGACGGCCCTGTCGGTGTACTGCCCGGGATACTGCACGATGACGGGCAACTGCTTGGTCTGGTCGTCGGTGTAGCCGTTCTCGGCCAGGTAGGTGACGTTGAACAGCTCCGGGTCCAGGCGGCCCGCGTTGATGGCGGGCACGGCGTCGCTCGGGGTGACGTACACCCCCTTCGGGGTGGCGAGCGTGGAGAGCTGGGCGGTGGTGCCATCGGGGCGCCCGCTCGACTCGGGCCGGACGGAGTACGTGCCGCCACCCGCGTCGCTGAGGCGCACCCGGTCGCCGGTGATCAGGGTGACCGTGCGGTCGCCCCTGCCGAGCCCGGTCAGCGCGATCGGGCCGGTGACCTGGCCGGTCGCCGGGGCGGCGGGCCCGGGTTCCTGGGCGGCCAGGGCGGGGACGCCGGGGACGGCGAGCGTGCCGAGGACGAGGGCCGAGGCCGCGAGGAGCGCGCCGGCGCGGCGGGGCCTGAGGGAGGGGGGATCATGCGGTGATCTGCGTGGGGACATGCGGAACTGCCCTTTCGGCTGCTGGGGGGTGATTCAGACGGGCTCGAACCCTTCGGGGGCGTCCTCAAGGGGTTCGACGGCCGGCTTCTCCGGCGGGGCCGCCGGTCCTTCCGGCGCTGGGTCGGCGCCGGCCGGTTCGCCATCGGGGGAATCGGTTTCGGACATGCCACAAGCCTCGTTCGCGTCCCCCGGCGGGGACTATGGGTAGGCCACCCCATTCGCGGTGCCCGTACCGGGTGGGTCACTACGGGGGTCCCCGAGACGCGCGCCGAGCGCGGTACGGGAGCGCAGGCCGAGCTTGCGCAGCGCGGCGCCGAGGTGCTTCTCCACCGTCCTGGGCGAGACGAACAGCCGTCGGCCGATCTCCCGGTTGGTCAGCCCGGCGGCGGCCATTTCGGCTATCTCCCGCTCCCGAGGCGACAGGTCGTCGCCGTAGCCCTGCGGACCGCCGGGGTAGCGGCCCTTGACCGTCACGCCGTGCCTGCGGGCGAGCTGCGCGGCGCGGTCGAGGTCCCATCGGGCGGCCAGGTCGCGGAACGCCGCCATCGCCTCCACCAGCAGCTCCTCCGCCTCGGCGGCCCCGGCCGCGAACAGCCGTCCGGCCGCCAGCTCGCGGGCCTGGGCCGCCTCGTACGGCGCCCCCAGCAGGTCGTAGCCGGTCGCCGCCGCGCGGAACTCCGCCGCGGCCTCCGTGTCGTCCCCGATGAGATGGCCGCGCGCGTGCCCCAGCGCCGCCGGAGCCATCGGCGCGTCGAGGCCGCCGAGCTTCACCGACAGGCGTTCCACCAGCGCGACCGCGTCGTCCCGCCGTCCTGCCGCCGCCATCGCCTCGGCCAGTGCGGGCAGCGCGCGCACCGCCAGCGGCCAGAGGCCCTTGGTCTCCCACACCTCGACGGCCGCCTCGGTCGCCGCGAGTGCGGTCCCGGCCTCGCCGCTCGCCGTGGACAGCCGCAGGAACGCCGCCGCCGACAGCGTGAGCAACTCGTAGGCGCCATGGGCCAGAGCGTTCCCGGTGACCTCGGGCAGCTCGCGCCTGGCGGTGTCGACCTCGCCGCGCGCCAGCGCCAGGCAGGCCGCGACGATCTCGGCGCCCAGGCGGTCGTACGGCCGCCCGCCGTACTCGTCGAGCAGCAGCGCGGTCTCCTCCTCCAGGCCGTCCCAGCGGCCACGGCAGCAGGCCAGCAGCAGGGCGATCAGCCGGCAGCGCGACAGCGGCTCGCGTGACGACTCCTCGCCCGCGGCGCCCCGCATCGCCGCGTCCAGCAGCTCGGCGGCGACCTCGTAGCCGCCCGCGAGGCAGGCGTTCTCCGCGATGGACCGGTAGGCGCCCACCTCCTGCCGATGCCGTGGGCGGCCGCCGGTCCTGCGGCGCACCTCCTCGGTCAGCGCCAGCCAGCGCGGGTCGCCGTACCCGCTGAAGGAGGTCGCGACCTTGCCGAGGACGAACACCTCCTCGACCGGGTCGCCGATGCGCGGCGCGGTCTCCAGGGCCCGTTCCAGCCACACGACGTGCTCGGCCAGCGGCACGCCCGGGTCCATCGGCCTGCCGAGCGTCGCCATCGCCCACGCTGCGAGGTCGGGCCGGTCGGCGAGGTCGCCGACGGCGGCGGCGATCGTGCGGCGCTGCACGTCCGGGTCCACCCCGAGCCTCTCCTGAAGGGTGCCGACGAGGAAGTTCAGCTCTCCGCGCAGCGGGCCCGGCTGCTCCGTCTCCAGCGCCTGCGACAGCAGGTCGATGATCTGCGGAGGGCGCAGCACCTGGGCGGCGGCCCAGCCCAGGCGGGCGGCCAGGCGGCCCCTGCGGTCCGGGGCGTGCGGCGCGTGGCGCAGCACGTCCTCCAGTATCCGCACCGCCTCGGCGTCGTCGCCGAGCCGGGAGGCCAGCTCGGCCGCCCGCTCGGCGGCCCCGACCCAGTCGGCCAGCCGCCCGGCCTGGCGCAGATGGTGGGCCTCCTGGCCGAGCGGCACCGGGCTCAGCATCCGTACGGCCGCCGCCGCCCGCGCGTGCAGCTCCTGCCGCCGTCCGAGCGGGATCGCGCCGTAGATCGCCTGCGCGGCCAGGACGTGCCGGAACGCCACCGCGCCCGCCTGCTCGGCCAGCAGCCCGGACATCAGCAGCTCGTCCACCCCGGCCACGGTCTCGGCCCTGGGCAGCCCGGACACCCGGGCCAGGTCCGCCGGACGCGCCGGCGCCTGTAACACCGCCGCCGCCTCCGCCACGGCACGCGCCGCCTCCGGCAGCCGCGCGACCCGCTCGCGCACCGAGTCCCGCACGCCCGGCGGCACGTCCAGCTCCGCCACCGCTTTGCGCGCCCACCGTCCGCTGCGCAGCCTGATCAGTGCGCCCCGCGCGCGCAGCAGCGCCATCAGCTCCTGCACGGCCAGCGGCAACCCCGACGACAGCTCGTGCAGATGCGCGCCGAAGTCGTCGGTGACGCCCGGCTCCCCGAGGATCGCCGCCGCCAGGTCGCCGGTCTGCGCGACGTCCAGCGCCTTCAGCAGGATGTGATCGTGGAACACCGCGTCGGCGGGCCGCCCGGTCACCTCCCTGACCTCCGTGCCGGCCTCCTCACCCCGGTAGGTGAGCACGACCGACAACCCCGGAGGCGGCGCCGCCAGCGCGTAGGCGAGGAACTCGACGGTCTGCTCGTCGGCCCAGTGCAGGTCCTCCACGACCAGCACCACCGGGCCGAGCGCCCGCAGCACGTCGGCGAGCCCGCGGAACAGCCGGTGCCGTTCGGCGGCGCGATCGTCCAGCGGCTCCAGCGCGGGCGGTAGCACCGGCGCCAGCTCGGGCAGCAGGCCGCGCAGCGCGCCCGCCACCGGCGACAGCTCGGCCCGCGCCAGCGGCTCCTCGGCCCCGCGCAGCGCCTCCACCAGCGGGCCCAGGGGGAACGGCTCCCGGATACGCCGGGCGCCCCCGCACAGCAGCAGCCGATCGGCCGTCCCGGGCCGCGTCGCCAGCTCCGCCAGCAGCCTGCTCTTGCCGATCCCGGCCTCGCCTTCGAGGACCACCACGGCGGGCGGCCGGCTCACCGCCGCGGCCAGGCGGCGAAGCTCCTCCTCGCGGCCGACCAGGACCGGGGAGATCACCCGTCCCTCGACCGTGTCGCCGTTGGCCATCGAGATCGCCTCCGCTCACCTGCCCCTTGCTGCGATCATTCATACAGCAACCGGCCCGGCGGACATCCTGGCGGGCCGCGCCTTCCGCACGAGGCCGCGGGGCAAGGCGTGAAAGGAATCTCGCGATCGGCTGAGAAGTACTGATCCACTTCTCGTCGATCAGGAGCATCCATGCGTTTGAGAAAGAGAGCCGGTGCGGCTGGGGCGTTACTGCTCAGCGCCGCTCTGCTCGCCCCCGGCCCGGCCGTCGCCGTGTCCCCGCCTGCCGGAACGCAGCCACCCGCCCCGGCCCCACGGACCGTCACGCTGATCAGCGGTGACCGTGTCACAGTCACCGGGCCGCGCGGCGCGGTGATCGAGGCCGGTGAGGGGAGGAAGGGGGTCACCTTCATCACCGACGAGAGCGGCGGGCGGTTGCGCGTCGTGCCGAGTGACGCGAGGCCGCTGCTGAACGCGGGGCGGCTGGACGCGCGGCTGTTCGATGTGACCACCCTGCTGGAGTACGGCTACGACGATCGGCGAAGGGATCTCCCACTCGTCGTCACCGGGGCCGCTCAGCCCCGGACGCCGGCCGGAGCCTCGAACGGAACGGCGCTGGCCGCGGTCGGCGGGTTCGCGGTGAGGGAGGAGCGGGCGCACGCCTCCCGTTTCTGGAAGGACCTCACCGGAGGGCAGGAGAAGGCCGGGGCAGCGGGGCTCCTGTGGGACGCCGGCGGGAAGGCCAAGGTATGGCTCGACGGGCTACGAGAGGTGTCGCTGGACACCAGCGTCCTGCAGATCGGGGCGCCCGCGGCCTGGGCGAAGGGCTTCACCGGGGAAGGGGTCAAGGTCGCGGTACTGGACACCGGGATCGACGCCACCCATCCTGACCTGGCGGGCAAGGTGAGCGGCCGGCAGGACTTCACGGATGAGCCCGACGAGCGTGACCTTGTCGGGCACGGCACTCACGTGGCCTCCACCATCGCCGGGAGCGGTGCGGCGTCCGGTGGGCGCTACCGTGGCGTCGCCGCGGGCGTCACGCTGCTGGACGGCAGGGTGTGCGCGTCGCGCTTCTGCACCGACTCGGCGATCCTGGCCGGCATGCAGTGGGCGGCGGAGCAGGGCGCCCGGGTGGTGAACATGAGCCTCGGCATGCCGGGCACACCCGAGCAGGACCCCCTGGAGCAGGCGGTCGAAGCCCTCAGCGACCAGTACGGCACCCTCTTCGTGATCGCCGCGGGCAACGATGGGCTGGAGCGCGGGGTCAGCACCCCGGCCACGGCGGACGCCGCACTGGCCGTCGGCGCGGTCGACAGGTCCGACAGGCTTGCCGCTTTCTCCAACACGGGGCCCAGGCCGGGCGACGGCGGGCTCAAACCGGATGTCACCGCTCCCGGGGTGGACATCACGGCCGCGCGCGGGAAGGACAGCCCCGGGACCGGCTCCTACGTCGCCAAATCCGGTACCTCGATGGCGACGCCGCACGTGACGGGAGCGGCCGCTCTGCTGGCGGGGCAGCACCCCGATTGGAGGGGCGACCGGCTGAAGGCCGCGCTGATGGCCTCGGCCGAGCCGCGACCGGAGATCGGCGTCTTCGCACAGGGAGCGGGCCGGGTGAACGCGGACCGTGCCACGGCGCAGACGGTGACGGTGCGGCCGCCCGGGCTGGGGTTCGGCGTGCAGGCGTGGCCGCACGACGACGACCGGCCGGTCGTCAAGAAGCTGGCCTACCACAACGATTCCACGACACCGGTCACGCTCACCTTGCGGGCGAGGGGCAGTGCGGTCTTCACCGTGAGCCCGAGCACGCTCACCGTGCCTGCCGGCGGCCAGGCCGCGGCGACGGTCACCGCCGACACCCGCGCCGACGTGGCCGACGGGCTGGTGAGTGGATACGTCCTGGCCACAGGGCCTGGCGGTGTGAGCGTGAGCACGCCGGTCGGTGTGGAGAAGGAGGTCGAAAGTTACGACCTGACGGTGCGCCACACCAGCCGGGCCGGAGCCGCCACCGGTGACTTCGAGATGTCGATCAGGCGGCTGGACGTCTCGCAGCCGCCGATCGTGGTGTTCGGCGGGCAGAGCAGCTTCACCACGCGCCTGCCGAAGGGCACGTGGCAAGTGGACACCGTCGTCCTGGACGAGGCGGGCCTCACCCTGCTCGTCCAGCCCGAGCTGGTCCTGGACCGGGCGCGGACGGTCGAGGCCGACGCCCGGCTCGGCAGACCGCTCGCCGTGAAGCCGCCGAGCACCGACGCGATGCCGGCGTCGGCCCAGGTCGTCTATCAATGGCAGGCAGCCGGTGGCCCGTCGGCCAGGGGGTGGGTCGGCTACGGGTTCGACCGGCGTTTCACCGCCCAGCTCGGGCCCGCGCGCGACTACGACGGCCTGCTGACCGAGGTGGCCGGAGAATGGACGGCAGGCACGGACACCTACCGGGCGGCCTGGTTTCAGCCAGGGCGGATGGTGACCGGCTTCGAACGGTCGGTGGACCTGAAGAGCTTGGCGACCGTACGCATGGATTACGCCAGTCACCTGCCCGACGCGGAGGTCAGGGCGGCCGGCCGGGCCTGGCCGCGCAACGCCGCCATCCCCTCCTACGTGGTCCCGACCTCGTTCACCACTCCCTCGGTGCGGACGGTACACCTCAACACTGACGGAGGCGTCCGCTGGCAGAACCTGCTGCGGGAACACGGCCCCGACGGGCGGGTCAATCAGTTCGAGTCCGGGTTCACGCGCTACCAGGCCGGTCAGGTCACCACCGAGCGGTGGAACCGGGGTGTGTTCGGCCCTTCCCTGCCGTCCGGGGACCAGGTCGGTGACAGTGTCAGCCGCACCGGCGACGTCGTCTCGGCTGATCTGTGGATGTTCGGCGACGGGCGGGGTTCGCTCGGCTACTCCTCCAGGGCCGGCGAACACATCGCTCTCTACCGCGACGGCGTGCTCGTCGGCGAGGCGCCGTCCCTGATCGCGGGCTTCTCCGTGCCCGCCGGGCGGGCGGCGTACCGGCTGGTCGCCGAGGCGGAGCGGGGAGCTCCGGCGACGCTGTCCACGCGCGTTTCCGCGTCTTGGACGTTCCGGTCCGACACCACAGACGCCCTCACCCGGTTGCCCGTGTCCGTGGTGCGCTTCGCTCCCGAGCTCGACGCGCGGAACACCGCACCGGCCGGTCGTGCCTTCACCGTCCCGGTCAGCGTGCATGCGTTGCCCGGCAGCGCGGCGGGCCGCGCACGGGACCTGTCCGTGGAGGTCTCCTACGATGACGGGGCCACCTGGGCGAAGGCGCAGGTCCGGCACTCGGAGGTGGTGCTGCGCCACCCGGATGGTGACGGGTTCGTGTCGTTGCGAGCCAAGTCGATCGACGTGTCCGGCAACGTCGTCGAGCAGACCGTGATCCGCGCGTACCGGATCGCCTCGGCGACCAGCTGACGGCTCGCCTGGCCGGCTCCCTCATGTTCTGGACGGCGGCGTCCGAGCTCAGCCGGCCGCCGCCGTCCACGGTGCCGGTCAGGACCCGGGCAGCTCTGGGGCGGTCGTGGTGTTGTGGCGCTGGTAGTGGCGTGCGGCTCGGGCGCGGTTGCCGCATGACGGCTTGCACCACTCCTGCCGCCCGTGGCTCTTGACGAAGTAGCGTACGCAGCGCGGCGCGTTGCAGGCCCGCAACTGCTCACGCTGCGGACCGCTCAGGAAATCGATGGCGGCCCGCGCCAGGGCCGCGATCAGCTGGACGCTCGCATCGCGCTCGGTCGACAACACCGCCGTACGGGGTGTTCCGCTCGCGGGCCAGTCGAGTTGCGGGACGATCGCCTCACGGGCGGCAGCCGCGTTGAGGTGCGCCAGCGCCTGCTCGACCGGCATCAGCCGGTGGGCATCGGCCCGGCTCGGGGGCGCCGGGCTGACCGCTTGCGCGAACAGCGCCCGCACGGCCCGGCGGAGCCCGACGATCTCGCCCCTGAGCTCCTCCCCCGCCGTGAGCTCCGCGACGTCGACGCGGCCGGCCAGCAACTCGGCCTGCTGATGGATCCAGCGGGTCGTGCTCTGCGCCGTCGCCAGGTCGTCGGCGACACCGCCGTTGCCGTCGTGGCGGATCGTGCTCGCCAGTTCCAGTGCCGGCCAGCGCTCCACTCGAACCTCCCGGTTGCTCACGGCCTCTTTCGTACTCTATGGTCCCTAACGCTAAATCCCATTTAACCATTAGAAAGCTTGGGGATCGCACGATGACGTTGCTCCTGGCTCAGATCAGCGACCTGCACCTGGACGGCACCGACAGGGCGACCCGGCGCGCCACCCAGGTCATGGACCACCTGAGGGCGCTGCCCCGCCCGGTCGACGCCCTGCTGGTCACCGGTGACATCGCCGACCACGGCGAGGAGGCCGAGTACGAGCAGGCCGCCCAGATCCTGGCCGCCCCCTTCCCGGTGCTCACCTGCCCCGGCAACCACGACGTCCGCCCGGCCTACCGCAAGGCGCTGCTGCGACAGCCGTCCGCGCCCGGCCCCGTCAACCGGGTGCACCACGTCGCCGGCACCGCCATCCTGATGTGCGACTCCACCATTCCCGGGCGCGACGAGGGCCGGCTCGACGCCGAAACGCTCGCCTGGATGCACGCCACCCTCGACGGACTCGCCCCGGGCACGCCCGCGCTGATCGCCTTCCATCAGCCGCCCGTCGTACTCCACCACCCGCTGCCCGACTCAGGGCGGCTGGAGGCGCCCGGCGACCTGGCCGCGCTGCTCGACGCCCATCCGCAGGTCGTCGCCGTGCTCACCGGCCACGCTCACACCGCGGCCGCCTCCACCTTCGCCGGTCGTCCTTTGATCGTCGCACCGGCCGTCACCTGGACCCTGCGCCTGCCGTGGGAGGGCGACCAGCCCGCCGACCGCGACCAGCCGCCCGGCCTCGCCTTCCACATCCTGGACGACGACCACCGCCTCACCACCCACTTCCGCGTCGTGCTCCAGGCATGACCCACACGTACGCGGTCACTGCGTTCCTCCTGGCGATCCTGCCCGTCATCGCCACGCCGGGCGCCAGCCTGACTCTGCTCATCCAGCACGTCACGGCCGGTGGTCACCGGCAGGCCCTCCCGATCATCCTCGGTACGGTCAGCGGCCTGTACACCCACGCGACCCTGGCCATCGCCGGACTGTCGGCCCTGGTCATGCACTCCAGCCAGGCCTTCACCATCGTCAAACTCCTCGGGGCCGCCTACCTCGTCGGCCTCGGCCTGTGGACCTGGCGCTCCACCACCCGGCCCCCGCCTCCCCCGCTGACGGAACGGCCGAGGCGTACCGGCTCCGTCTACACCCAGGCCCTGCTCGCGAACGTGCTCAACCCCAAGGCGGCCTCCATCTACCTGACCCTGGTCCCGCAGTTCATCGTGCCCGATCGTCCCCTCAACGGGCAGATCTTCACCCTGGCCACCGCCCATGCCCTGCTGATGGCGGTGTGGCTGCTGACCTGGACGGCCCTGGTTCGCCAAGGGGCGTCCATGCTGCACAAGGCCCGCTTCAGGCGTGCGGTCGGCAAGGTGACGGCGGTGGTGCTGGTCGTCCTCGGTGTCCGGGCCGCCACGACGTAGGCGATGTCGCGGTTGGCGGCGCCTTCCTGCTGCGCCGCCGGGGCTCTCTCACCTGGGAGGACGCTTGCTGATCCGCGGCGCTCGGCTGTAGGAAGGCGATATGTCCGTCGAAGGCGAGCGCCCGGCCGCCGGCCACAGGGTGGAGGACGCCCTGTGGGCGGCCCGCAAGTACTACCTGCACGGTGTCACCATGGACACGATCGCCCGGGAGCTCGGCGCCTCCCGGTCGACGGTGTCCCGGCTGCTCGCGTACGCGCGGGACGTGGGCCTGGTCGAGATCCGCGTGATGCCGCCGCGCTCGCGCTCCACGCGCAGCGAGGCGGATCTCGCCGGCCGCTACGGCGTGCACGCGCACGTGGTGCCGGTGCCCGCCACGGCCTCGACGGTCGAGCGGCTGGAACGTCGTGCCGTCTACACGGCACGGCTGCTCACGTCGGTGTTCGACTCCGACATGATCATCGGCCTGTCGTGGGGCACGATGGTCAACGCGATCAGCCGCTGCCTGGTCCCCAAGCAGACCGCCAACTGCCAGATCGTGCAGCTCAACGGCCTCGGCAACGCCCGCACGACGGGCATGCACTACGCGGGCGCCGTGCTGACCGCGTTCGGGGCGGCGTTCGGCGCGTACGTCCAGCAGTTCCCGCTGCCGCTGTTCTTCGACTCAGCCCGTACCAAGGAGCTGCTGCTGGCGGAGCGGAGCGTGCGGCGGGTCGTCGAGCTGCAGCAGAGCGCCGACGCCGTGCTGTTCAGCGTCGGCACCGTGACGGACGGCGTGCCCAGCAGCCCCTACCTGAGCGGCTACTTCCTCGACGAGGCCGACTTCGCCTCACTCAGGCGGGACGGCGCCGTGGGCGACATCGCCACCTCGTTCTACCGCCTGGACGGATCGCACGAGGGCGTCGGCTTCAACGCCCGGACGAGTGGACCCGACCTCGACCAGCTCCGGCAGGTGAAGCACCGGATCTGCGCGGTGTCGGGCGACCACAAGGTCGACGCCCTGCACGCGGCCCTCACCGGCGGTTACGTCACCGACCTCGTCATCGACGAGATCACCGCGCACGTTCTGCTGGAGCGCCATCCGTGAGCGCGGACGACGCCTCGCCGCCCTCGGCGTCCCCGCCGCCGAGGGGGACGTCGCGGCCGTCCTTGACGCCCAGCGCGCCGACGATCGCGATGGCGCACATCACCACCATCAGCGACGAGATCGCCCAGGTGCCCTGAGTGCGCGCGGTCAGGAAGGCCGCGATGAACGGCAGCGTGCCGCCCGCCGCCGCCGCGGCCAGTTCCCGGCTGGCCGCCACGCCCGTGAAGCGCATCCTGGTCGGGAACTGCTCCGGCAACATGGACGCCTGCGCCCCCAGCATCAGGTCGTTCGCGAACGTCAGCACGAGGACCATGGCCAGCCACACCAGCATCGGGTTCCCGGTGTCGAGCAGCCAGAAGAACGGGAACGCCGCGGCGGCGCACAGCGTGGCCCCGGCGACGAACACCGGTCTGCGGCCGAACCGGTCGGACAACGCGCCGGACAGGGGCAGCGTGACGAGCTTGACGGTGTTGGCCACGAGCAGGCCGCCGGTGGCGACCGCCGCCGCCAGCCCGACGTTCCCGGTCACGTAGGAGAGGGCGTAGACGCTCGGGATGTACGTCGCGACGTTCGGCCCGACGCTGACCAGGAAACCCTTCAGCAGCGACCCCGGAGCCTCCCGCAGGACCGCGACGACGGGCGCCGCGCTGCGCTCACCCGCCTCGACCGACTCGGTGAACGCCGGCGTCTCGTCGACCCGCGACCTGATGTAGAGGCCGATCGGCAGGATCAGGATGCTGAGCAGGAACGGCACCCGCCACCCCCAGCTCAGGAACGCGTCCTGCGCCAGCCAGGTGAACGGGGTGAACACCAGGGTGGCGAGGATGACGCCGAGCGCGTTGCCCGTGGGCGGGATGGCGGCGAACAGCCCGCGACGGCCCGGAGGGGCGTGCTCGGCGGCCATCAGCGCGCCGCCCGCGTACTCGGCGCCGGCCCCGAGCCCCTGGGCCACGCGGAGCACGACCAGCAGCACCGGGGCGGCGACGCCGATCGACTGGTAACTGGGGATCAGGCCGATCGCCGTCGAGGAGATCGCCATCACGGTCAGCGTCACGACCAGCACGAACCTGCGGCCGTACCGGTCGCCGAGGTGGCCGAACAGCAGGCCGCCGACCGGGCGGGCGAAAAAGCCGACCGCGAACGTGCCGAGCGAGGCCAGCGTCGCCGCGAGCGGGTCGCCCTTGGGGAAGAACACGCCGCCGAAGACGAGCGCGGCCGCGGTGCCGTACAACATGAAGTCGTACCATTCCAGCGCGGTCCCGATCGTGCTCGCGGAGACCACGCGGCGGATCATCGGGCCGCTCCTGACCGGTCGCCCGCGACGGCGAGCCGCTCGGCCTGCGGGCCGAGGTAGGCGCCCTGCTCCAGCAGCCGCCGCTGGAGGTCGGGCACGTCCACGAGCCGCGGCGCGGTGCCGGCGGCGACGGCCATCGCCGCGCCGAGCCCGGCGGCCTCGCCCATCGCGAACGACGGCGGCATCACCCGTACGGCGGCCAGCGCCTCGTGCGTCGCCGAGACGCAGCGCCCGGCCACGAGCACGCCGTCGAGCTCCGCCGGGACCAGGCTGCGGAACGGGATCTCGTAGATGTTGGCGGTGGGCGGGATGCCGTCCTCGAACGGCCCGTCGCCGCCGACCGGGCTGTGGATGTCGACGGGGTAGCCGGCCACCGCGATGACGTCCTCGAAGTGTCTGCCGTCGATGAGATCCTCCAAGGTCAGGACGTACTCGCCGACGATACGCCGGCTCTCGCGCACCCCGACGGTGGCGGCGGTGTCGAGCAGCTTGGCCTCCTCAAGGCCCGGCAGGTTCTCGTGGAAGAAGGTCATGAGCCGGCTCACCTGCCGCCGGCCGAGCACCTCGGCGCGGGTCAGGTCGCCGGCGTCGGTGCCGTTCATGCCGAGCACGCGCGTCGTGTTGATCCGCCAGACTCCGGGCTCCAGCGTCCTGAACAGCTGGACGCCGCGGCGCGGGATCGGGAACCGGCCCTCCTGCCGGGCCCGCTCGACGATGCCCTGGTAGGGGAACAGCTCGTCGGGGTGGGCGTCCTGGTAGGCCCGTACCTTGGCGTCGTCGACGTTCGAGACCCGGAAGAACACCGTCATCGGCTGCACCTCGCCGTCGGCCGCGCGGCCGTACTCGAAGGCGGCGCCGCCGCGGGCGGCCACGTCTCCGTCGCCCGAGCAGTCGACGGTGACGGTGGCGGGCAGGAGCGCGAGGCCGCTCTTGTTCGCGACGACGACGCCGGTGACCCGGCCGTCGGCCACGACGGTGTCGGCGACGAAGCTGTGCAGCAGCAGCTCGACCCCCGCCTCCAGGCACATCTCCATCGCGGCCTGCTTGGCCGCCTCGGGATCGAACGGCGTGACCGCCTCGTGCCCGAACACCATGAACCCGGAGTACTCGCTCCCGGACTTCGTCCGCGAGGGGTGGACCGCGCCGCCGGCGTCCTCCATCCTGCGGACGAACTCGTCGAAGATCCCGCGGACCAGTTGCGTGCCGCCGTCCAGGGAGAACGACGTCATGCACGGGCCGACGAGCCCTGCTGTCAGGTTGCCGCCGAGGAAGCCGAACCGCTCGACGAGCCGTACGGAGGCGCCGGCGCGCGCGGCGGCGACGGCCGCGGCGATCCCGGCGGGGCCGCCGCCCACGACGAGCACGTCGGTGGCATCACTGATCGGGATGTCGCGCGTAAAGCGGAGGGTAGTCACAGGCACTCCTTCAGTCAGTGCTGGGGTGTCGCGCCACTGTGACGTGCCTGTGAACGGATGGTCAACAGACCTGCACGAACGTGCACGATGCACGTTTCGCACCTTTTGTCGGGGCCGAGTCGCCGGTCCAGATTCCGCGTGGCGACCACCGACATCGCGGGCGTGCGTGACGTGAGCGGGCGTGCGTGACGTGAGCGGGCGTGCGTGACGCCGAGGCTGTCGGAGTCGTCGCCGGCGAAGGTGCTTCATCTCGTGATCGGCGTCGACGGCTGTCCGCCGGGTTCTCGGATCCGATCCTCTGCCCGCGGACCTCCTGTCGGCCACGTCGACGCCGATGGCGCGCCCGTCGGGTTCTCGCCCGTGAAGGGCGTCGATGACGACCTCGGCCCGAACGGGCGGCATCACCCCAGGTCACGGCGTGTCCGTCAGGGGACGCCGACCTCGACTTCCAGGGTGTTCGCGCGCACATCTCCGTGGCCTCGACCTGGTTCGAGCCGCTCTGAGCTGAACCAGTGCACGTCCGGGGCGCCGTTCCCGCTTCGCAGGTCGAAGGTGAATGGTGATTCGCGCGTAGCGGCGGCGTGCGAGCCTGTGCCCGCTACTGCGCGAGCTCCCTTCGGTCGAATCTCGCCGACGACCGGCCGGCCGGCCGATCGTCGGACAACGTGTCGGCTATGTCAATCGGTCGTGCCGGCGTGCACGGCGATGATTCGCCAGCCGTGCGTGTCGTCGTACAGCCAAGTACGGGTGTAGCGCATCCTGGCCGCGAACGGCGCCCCGGAAACGGTGCCTTCGATGGTGCCGAGAAACCACGTCACCCCGGTGCGCCCATCGACGAGCACGGTCAACTCCTCCTCGGCCACCCTCGTCACCACCTGCGTCCGAGTGCGGTGCAGCTCCAGATCGTCCGCCTTGGTGGCAACGTTCGCACCGAAGGTGAAGATCAGCCGATCATCCAGCAGCCGATCCAGCGCCTCGACATCTCCAGCGAGCTGCGCGGCCTGGAGCCGGCGCTCGGCGTCCCTCAAGTCCTCCATCATGAGGCCCACCCTCCCAGCCGGCGCCGCATCCGCGCCAGGACGTTCACGCTCGGCTGATCTTCGCAGCAGTCCGCTCCGGGGACTCCGATCGCCGACGAGGGGGTGTCAGTTCAGAAGGCTTCCCGACAGCGCATTCACGCTCGGCCAGGACACCGCCTGGCCCAGGGCGGCGAGGACCGCGGCCAGTCGGCCATCCAGCGACCCGCTGAGCTCCAGCACCGGGATGGACTCCCAGGCGCTCAGCGGGTCGTCATAGACCAGGTCCAGCAGCGCGTCATTCACCCGCGAGCGGAGCACGTGCATCTCCGCAGCCGGCAACACCCGCTCCGTCTCCGCTGTGACCGGCGTGACGATCAGCAGGTCAAGGCCCGCAAAGGCGGCCCGGAGCCCTGCGGTTCCGGCCTCGCCCGAGGGGTCGGCGCCGATCGCGGCCAGGTACGCGAGAAAGTCCAGTGGTGTCCGGTCAAAGACGACCCCGGCCGCCGACAGCGGCGAGGTCATGCTCTGCACCGAGCGCGCGAGCATGGCCCGGTAGTCCTCCAAGGACGGCGGGAACCCGAACTCGTACCCCTCCTCCTCAAGCAGGTAGTACGGCTCGTCGACCACCACGTGGCCCGGCAGGTGCTCACACAGCGCCTCGGCCAGCGTCGTCTTCCCGGTCCCGTGCGCGCCGGAGATTCCGACTCTCATCCGCGGCTCCCCGCTTCCCGTGAAGGCTGCCGCGGCGATTCTACGGCCACCGAAGATCCGGCTTGGTTCAACGTACGAGCGCTCGGGTCGAGTTCGCGCAGCAAGGTCACGCAGTAGATCTCGCCGAGGGAGTTGCCTCGGTCGCCGTACGGCGACAGCTGCCACCGGAACGGCGTCAGCCCTTCGATCGTCATGTCGCGATCTTGGCAGGCCCGGCCGACATGGTCAGGCCCACTTCACCCTTCCGCGCCCCTGGTGGCGGCTCTGCCCGTGTGACGGGACGATCACATGTCGGAACATGGCCCGATCCAATCGGATTTACAGCGCAAACGGCTATTTATGGAGCTGACAAAAAGGTGGATTTTATCGCCGGAGGTTTGTAAGGCGCGGCTAAGGTGATCCACATTCACCCCAGGGAACCCCCCCGACTGGAGGCCCTTTGTCAACCTATCGACGGGCGGTGCCCGCCGTCCTCGTCGCCGTGGCCTGCGCGCTGAGCGCGGGCGCGGCGGACGCGTCGGCTTCGGCGGCGCCGGTGAGCGTCGTGGTGCCCTCGACCAACGACGTGTTCATCAGTCAGGCCGCGCCGGAAACCGTTTACGGCAGCGCCGAGTGGATGTCGGTCTGCGTCAAGACCTGCAACGACGCCACCAACGCCGAGCGCCGAGCTCTCATGCAGTTCAAGGTCTCCGGCGTCCCGGCCGACGCCCGGAACGTCAAGCTGACGCTCCAGGTGCGTTCGACCCGCACCACGGACACCACCGTCAGCGCGCACAAGGTCACCGGCACGTGGTCGCAGACCACCACGTCCTGGACCAGCAGACCGACGTTCGGCACGGCGCTGACCAGCCACACCGGCTTCACCGCCGACACGTCGGCGGAACTGGACGTCAGCGAGGCCTACGCCGGCAACGGCAGCTACTCCTTCGGGCTGACCGCGTCCAAGGGCCCGGTGGCGGTGCTGTACTCCTCGCGCACGACCGGCAAGGGACCGAACCTCAAGGTCACCTACACGCCTGCCGCCACCCCGACGGCTACCCCGACCACCGGCCCCACCCCCACGGCGTCCCCGACCACATCTCCGACCACATCTCCGACGGCCTCCCCCACGGCCTCCCCGACGGCGACGGGCAGCGTGCCCTGCCTGCCGTTCGACAAGCCGGCCGCCTCGACGCTGCGCTCCTACGACAAGAAGGTGTTCGCCTTCTACTTCCCGCCCTATCCGCTGTCCATCGACAACAAGGACCCGGCCAAGGACCAGTACGCCTCCTGGCTGGACCCCGCCGGCTCCAACGGCATGTACGCCGGGCAGGGCGGCCACTCCCGCGACCGGCCGCTTACCCGTCCGGTGCGCTCCGGCGACTGGCGGCAGGCGGACTTCGAGGTCGAGGTGCGTCAGGCCATCGCCATGGGCCTGGACGGCTTCGTCTACGAGCACCACACCTCGACCAGCGACCAGCGCTTCAACCAGTTCCCCAAGATGCTGGCGGCCGCCAAGGCGGTGGACCCCGGCTTCCGGATCATGCTCAGCCCGGACTTCCCGACCACCAAGGGCGCCGCGCCCGACAAGGTGATCTCCGACGTCCTGATGGCCAAGGGGCACCCGTCGCTGTACAAGCTGCCCGACGGGACGATCCCGCTGGCGCCGTTCTACCCCGAGCGTCAGAGCCCGGCCTGGTGGGACACCGTGCGCGAGAAGCTGGCCGCCCAGGGCATGAAGACGGTGCTGGTGCCGATCTTCCTGGACTGGAGCGGCTCGGGCAAGACCGAGTGGAACGACTCCGTCGCCGGCTACTCCTCCTGGGGCGTCCGCTGGCAGAGCTCCACGGACGGCTACCGCAAGTCCGGCATCGAGGCGGCCAAGCGCGGCAAGTTCTACATGGCCCCGGCCGCCCTGGAGGACGTCCGCCCGCGTGACAAGCGCTACTGGGAACCGTCCAACAGCGGCACCCTGCGGCAGTCGTTCGTCAAGGCCATGGAGGGCGACGCCGACATCGTCAACCTGCTCACCTGGAACGACTACGCCGAGTCGTGGCTGGCGCCGTCGGTCGAGCGTGGCTACGCGCCCGCCGACGTCGTCGCCTACTACACGACCTGGTTCAAGACCGGCAAGGAGCCCAGCGTCAAGCGCGACGCCCTGTACTACTTCCACCGCAGCCACCGCACCGACGCGCCGTTCGACGCCTCCAGGCAGACCATCGGCGCCATCTCCATCCCCTACGGTGACGCGGCCACCAACAACGTCGAACTGCTCGCCTTCGTCAAGGAGGCCGGCACCCTGACCATCAAGCAGGGCACGGACGTCCAGACCAAGGAGGTGACCGGGCCGGGCATGGTGTCCTTCAAGGCGCCGATGGTGCCCGGGACGACCCCCGTCTTCGAGCTGAAGCGCAACGGCAAGGTCGTCCAGACGGTCAAGAGTGACACCCCGATCGTCAAGAGCGTCGTCTACCAGGATCTGATCAACCACGCAGGCGGCGGCGTCCCCTGCTCGCGCCCGCTGTAGCGCGCCGCCTCCCGGCCCGTCCCGGGGCCGGGAGGCGGCATGTCGCCGCTCCGGGGAGCGGATTCACGGCGAGCGGCGACCCGCAGCCGCGGGAAATGGCGGAGGTGGCGCCTCGCAGACCGCGTCCTTGAGGCGCCCAAGTGGACCCTCGCCACCGACGGCGATCGAGAACTCGTTCGACACGGTCGGTCATCCGGCCCCGGCGACGGCCCGCGCGATCACCTCTCCATGCCTGGACAAGCGGATCGATCGCCCCACCGACAGGAGATCTCCGCCTTCAGGGCGGCCGCCCACTCCTGCTTGTCCAGCGGCGGCACGCTGATCCACGGCGCCCTTCTTCGCGTGATCGCCACCCGCCGGTCCAGGGCGGCGTTGCAGGTCGGTAGCCGGTGGGGCGGGTGACGCCGAACTCGTCGGTGATCTGCTGAACGATGCAACGGCGTTCGCCGTCCTCGTACTTCGTGACCTCCGCAGTTGCGTCGCGATTGTCGCGCTCCTTCCGGAAATACCCCGTCAGTGAGCGAACTCTTCGCGCAAGAACGTCAGTGCTTGTTCGCAATGTGCGACGACGGTGCTGCGCTGGCCGGACTGGATCCAGGCGACAACCGCCACGCGGATCGTCCCGGTGACGGCGTGGGTGATGACACGCGCGCGGAACTCGGCCTCGGGAGTCCGGGGCACTCCGGTCAGCAGGGCTTCGACGACGTGCTCCTGGTCGCGCCACACCAACTGGTGGATGCGAGCTTGAAGTGCCGGTGTGGCGTCGAACAGGTGATATGCGCCGCGTGCGCGCTCGGGGCGGCGGGCGGCCAGTGCAGTGATCATCGACCGGCCAGTGTGGTCGATGCTCTTCGCCAAGGTCACCCCTGACATCCACGAGGAGGTGGTCAGGACCGTGGTCGAGGGCGAAACGGTCGCCTGCGTGGGACACCGGGGCATTCGCCGAGCAGATCGGCCTCGACGTCGCCGTCATTCGCTCCATGCAGTCTCGCGCTCGAACGCTTGCGTGAGTCTCCGGAGCGAATCGGAACACCGCCGCCGGGAATCATCCGTGGTCCCTTGCACACACCTGGATGTCGCCGGTGGTGGCCACGGCTGAACCTCGTCAATCCGGCGTGAGCGGTCGGATCTTGTCGCCCGTCACCGACCGGACTCGGCTATACGCGGGTCGCGGTGCGGACGAGGTCGGCGACGGCTCTGGATCTGCTGTGCGGCGGCCAGGCGATGACGGTCGTGACGGCCGGGGCGTCCGGCACCGGCACGACGGCGTGGTCGTCGCGTAGCTGGTCGCGGAGCGACTCGGGCACGACGGCGCAGGCCAGCCCGAGGGCGATCAGCTGGAACAGTTGGGTATGGTCGCGCACCTGCGGGCCGGGGCCGTCCGGATGACCGCCACCCGGTCCAGGCCAGCGCGGCAGGGGCAGGTCCGTCTGGGCCTTGACCTCGTCCAACGACAGATACGCCCGGTTGGCGAGGGGATGCCCCTTGGGCAGGACCACGACCTGCTGTTCGGTGTGCAGATCCTCGGTGTCGAATCCGGCTGTCGTGTCGTAGGGCCGGTGGAGCAGAGCCACGTCGGCACGCCCGGTGCGCAGCAGCGGTTCCGGCTCGCCCGGCCCGCACAGCATCACCTCGACGGCCACGGCGCCCGGTTCAGCGGCGTAGGCGTGCAGCAGCTTCGACAACAGTTCCCTGGACGCCCCGGCCTTGGTGGCCAGGACCACACCGGGCCGGTCGGCCGCGGCGCGGCGGGTGCGGCGCTCGGCGGCTTCGACCGCGTCGAGCGCGAGCCGGGCCTCCCGGAGCAGCACCGACCCGGCCTCGGTCAAGGCGACGGCGCGAGCGGTGCGGTGCAGCAGCACGACTCCGAGCCGCCGTTCCAGCTGCTGGATCGCCCGCGACAGGGGCGGCTGCGCCATCGCGAGCCGTCGTGCCGCCCGCCCGAAGTGCAACTCCTCGGCTACCGCGACGAAGTATCGCAACTCCCGCGTCTCCACCGGCTCATCGTATCCGGCGCTGACCTTGACCAATACCCGTGCGGTATCGTCGCCCACCTGACCGGTCTTGGACGCCCACCCGAGTCCGCAACATGATCGACGGCATGAGTGAACGGACGATCGCGCTGGTGACCGGCGCGAACAAGGGGATCGGATACGAGATCGCCGCGGGCCTGGGCGCCCTTGGCTGGCGAGTCGGTGTGGGCGCGAGGGATCGACATCGCCGCGACACCGCGGTCGAGAAGCTGCGTGCGGCCGGAACCGATGCGTTCGCCGTGCCGCTCGACGTCACCGACGACGAAAGTGTCGCCGCCGCGGCCGAGCTCATCGCCGGCCATGCCGGAGGGCTCGACGTCCTGGTCAACAATGCCGCGATCACCGGCGGGATGCCACAGACACCGACCACGGTCGAGCCCGCGACCGTGCGAGCTGTCGTGGAAACCAATGTGATCGGCGTCATCCGGGTCACCAACGCGATGCTGCCGATGCTGCGCGACTCGGCGTCACCGCGGATCGTCAACATGTCCAGCAGCGTCGGCTCGCTCACCCTGCACACCACACCGGGCATCGACATGGGCCAGGTTCCCGCCGCCTACTTGGCCTCGAAGACCTTCCTCAACGCGCTCACCATCCAGTACGTCAAGGAACTGAGCGGCACCAACATCCTGATCAACTCCGGCTGTCCCGGCTTCACCGCCACCGACCTCAACGGCTTCCAAGGCGTCCGCACACCGCAACAGGGCGCGGCCATCGCGATCCGCCTCGCAACCCTGCCTGACGACGGACCGACCGGCCAGTTCTTCGACGACGCCGGAACGGTGCCCTGGTGACAGCCACACCAGCACGAACCATGCATCGCGCGCCGTGCCGGAGCCACGGTCGTCGGCCTTCGAGGAGCTGAGTGCCGGAATCAGCGGTAGCGACCTGGGGCTTCCTCGCCAGTTGGTGATCCGTGACGTGATGGCCCGGACTCCTACAGCTCCAGCCAGCCGCCCGTCATGATCAGTGGGTACGGCGGCGGGGTGCCAGGACCTCGGTGACCTTGGCGATGGCCTCGGCGCCGGGTTTGACGTGGCGCATGGCGGTGCGAGGGTTCTTGTGCCGGGTCTTGTCCATGATGAGCTGCAGCGGGATCTCGGCGTCGCCGAGGTGGGTGGCTGCAGACCGGCGCAGCCGGTGCAGATTCGAGCCCGGCGTACTTCTCCAGCAGGACGCGAGCGCGGCCGGTGTGCGGGCAGCTGTCGCCGGCCGCCGGCGGCGGGCCGGGACCGGGCGCCGTCCGGACACCCCCGCAAGGCCGGCCCGTCATCCAGCCGCCTGCGCCCTGGATGACGGAAACGCCGCTGACAATGGGGTAACAGCGGCTCATCACAGCCCACAGCTCGTCACTGACCTCCCACGGCTTCGGCTCGGCAGCCCGTGCTCCTCTCTCGGCTACAGCGAGAGAGCAAGGCACGACAAAGATCATTCTGTTGGGACCTCTCAACCGCGAGCGGGGCGGCGGCGCAGGTGGTAGGAGCAGGCCAGGGCGAGCACTGTCGGGCCCCACAGCGCCGTCGGGGTGATGGACATCATCGCCAGCGCCCGCCACCAGCCATTCTCGTACGCGATGCTGTCGGAGACGCCGACCCAGGAGAGCACCATCCAGACCGCGACCGCAGTCAAGAGCAGCCCACCGGCCACGGCAGGGACGACCGCCGCCATGGGCGGCACACGTCTGCCGCCGATGACCGGGATCCAGCTCGGGACCACCTCTCCCCAGTGTTGTGCGGTGTCGCTGGTGGCCGGGGCCGCATGCACGAGTTTCATCGCCATGCCTGCACCTTCTCCTGGCCTCCAGGACGATTGATCGCCTGTGCGGGTGACTCGCCTCCCCCACGCGAGCTGGTTACGGCTTCCGCACATGGCCGGATGGACGGGGTCAGGTGACGGATTGCGCCACCAAAGCCATGGCCTGCCGCATGGCGTTCCGTACCTCGCCGGGTCCGTCGCCGCGCTGCAGCGCGGTCAGTGCGGCTGCGCTGATCGCGCCCACCATCGCGCCGACCAGGGCGGAGGCGGTGATCGTGTCGAGCCTGTCGGGGAATGCCCGCTGCAGAGCCTGGGCCAGTTCGGCCTGCGCAGTGAGGTATCGCTGAAGCAGCCGGGCCTGTAGCGCCGGCACCGAGGCCGCGAGCCGTGCCCGCAGTGCCGCGAGCCCGCTGGGGAGGTCGCTGTCCCAGGTATCGGCGATCATCTGGTCCATCGCCCGCACCAGCACCTCGGACAGCTGTTCCCCGGCGCGGCGCTCGGCGATCGCCTGCAGCGCCAGATCGACGCGCACGTCGGCATTGGCCAGAAGCACATCCTCCCTGGTCTGGAAGTGGAGGAAGAAGGTGCGGGGGGACACCTCCGCGGCGTCGGCGATCTCGGCCACCGTCACGTGGTCGTAGCCCTTGGCCTCGAACAGGCGCACCGCCGCCTCGATGAGTGCCTGCCGGGTGCGCTGCTTCTTGCGCTCTCGCAGTCCGTGCTTCTCCATCACGCAGGGCAGTTTATTGCATCTTCTGAATTAATGCATACTGTGAATCACTACATAGACTGCAGTCAGTGAAGGAGATCGTTCATGGGAAGTCTGGACGGACGCGTCGTCCTCATCACCGGAGCAGGGCGCGGCATCGGGCGGGAAGAGGCGCTGTTCTTCGCCGCCGAAGGGGCCAAGGTCGTTGTCAACGACCCCGGCGTCGCCATCGACGGCACGGGCGGCGACGTCGGCGTAGCCGCGAAGGTCGTCGAAGAGATCACCGCCCACGGCGGACAGGCCGTGGCCAACACCGACAGCGTCACCGACTGGGACGGCGCCCGCCGCATGGTGGAGACGGCTCTGGAGTCCTTCGGCGACCTGCACGTCGTGGTCAACAACGCGACCATCGAACGGAACATGGGCCTGACCGACCTGTCGGCGGAGGACTTCGACGACGTCGTGGCCGTCAAGTTGAAGGGCACCTTCGCGGTGACGCACTGGGCGGCCCGCCACTGGCGCGACCGGCATCAGGCAGGGGTCCACGCCGACCGCGCCGTGGTCAACACCTCCTCCGGCTCCGGGCTGCTCAACCCGCTGCCCGCGCAGGTCTCCTATGCGGCAGGCAACGCCGGGGTCGCGGCGCTGACCACCGTGGCCGCCCTCGAACTCGGCCGATACGGCGTGCGGGTCAACTGCATCTCGCCCTCGATGGCCCGGACCCGCCTCACTCTCGCCGTTCCAGGTATGAGCGAGGAACCGCCGGCGGGCCGGTTCGACCCACTGCACCCGGCCGCCTGCGCACCTGTTGCCGCCTACCTGGCCGGCGCAGCCTGCCCGCTCACCGGCCAGGTGTTGTCGGTACGAGGCGGAACGGTCACGGTCAATCATGGCTGGTCCCTCGGCGGCCACATCCACAAAGACGGGCTGTGGGGCGTGGAGGAACTGGCCGAGAAGGTGAAGGAGCTGCCGATGGACGACCCGTTCGACAAGCTCGCCCAGGCCCTGTCCGGTGCACTCGGCACCGTCGGACGCGACCGACTCCAGGAGATGATCAACGCCCTGCTTGACCAGGGAGTCCACTCCGACGCGGCCTCCGCATGACGCGATGAACCACGTCCCGGACCGCGTGCTCAGTCACGCGGTCCGGAGACGGATGGGGGTCTGTTTCATGCCGACGCAGTCGATCCGCCGGCGGACGGTGCGAGTATCGATCCCGACGCGAGCGCGGAGTGATGAGCTCCCCCACGCGCGTCGCTACGGCAGGGCGGGCACGGCCGGCGCGGTGTTGGTCCAGCCGGCCGCGAGCACGGTGTGGGTGCTGGTCTCGTCGAGGGACAGCTTGCCCCTGATCGCGCTCGTCTGGCTCTCGGACAGCAGAAGCATCGTGCCGGTGTCCACGATCAGGTCGGTCTTGTCCTTGATCGTCAGTCCGTTCCGCTGAACGACCTTCGGGTGGTCGATCGACAGGGCCGCGCCCGCTCTGCCCATGCTGTCCTTGGACTCTCCCCGCGAACGGACAGCGGGTATCGTCAGCAAGCTCTGATAGGCCGCGGCGCGGACGTTCTTGGGCGTCGGAAGCCGATAGAGCATCTCCAGCAGCGCCCCGGCGATGAACTCGTCCATGCTGTTCTGACTGACCCGTGAGACCCGCGCGGCCTTGGAGAGCCAGGACTTCAACGCGTTCGGGTCCGCGGGCAGTCGCTGGACCTCGTCGTACGTCAGCCGCTGACCGGCCAGAAAGAACGTGTCGTCCTTGCCCCGTACGGGCCCGACGCGGCCCTTGTCCGGCTCGGTCGACAGCTTCACGACTTGCCCGTCGGCCGTGCGGGTCCACCTGGCCGGCGAGCCGTCACGACGCCACGCCTTCCGGTCCGCCGCGCTCTTCGGGTACGCCCCCGCCGTCCGGTACCCGAACCAGGCCTTGCCGTCGGGCGCGGTCCATTCCTCGTTGAGCGTCTGCTCCACCACCCAGTAGCGATTCGCGCCGCTGCCCATCTGGCGGGGACCGGTGCGCCGGGTCAGCACCCTCGTATGCCAGTAGGCGCCTTCCGCCGGAGCCGACGCGGCGGCCGCGAGCCGTGTCTCCGGTGCCTTCACGACGCCTGGCAGGCCCAGCAGGGCGGCGGCGCCCACGGCGGCCAGGCCGGTGCCGAGGGCGATCAGCGGCCGGACCGGGGCGGTCGCGAGCTTCATGGGTTTCCTCCAGAGATGCGAAGTGACGTCCCCCACCCATACGCCTGAGCGCCTCAGGAGGTTGCCTGCGCCACTCGGGCAAGTTTCGCCCGCGGGAACGAGGCGTAGGCAGAGGATTGGAACCCACGACAGCCATCGGTCCCGGTGCGCGAGGGGCGGCCACTCAGGCTCCGGGGAGCGCGGGACCGGCCCGGCGTCGGCGTGTGGCCCCTCCTCCGCTCGCGTGACGGCGGCCCTGACCGCCGGCCGCCGTCCGCAGTTTCCTGTCCCGACGTACCGGCAGAAGGACGCGAGACGGACACACCGACTGCTCTCGCTCGCACACGTCGGTGTCGTGCACGCGGATTCACCGATCTCGCAGGTCAGAGCGATGACTCAGGGGTGTGAGCCCTCCACAACGACTGATAGACCCCGCCGGCCGCGACCAGCTCGTCGTGCGCGCCGACCTCCACGACGCGTCCGGCCTCCATCACCACCACCCGGTCCGCGTCCCGCGCCGTGTGCAGCCGGTGCGCGATCGCGATCACCGTGCGTCCGTCCAGCACCGCCGCCAGCGACCGTTCGGCGCGACGGGCCGTACGCGGGTCGAGCATGGCGGTGGCCTCGTCGAGGATGACGGTGTGCGGGTCGGCCAGGACGACCCGGGCCAGGGCGAGCTGCTGCACCCGGTCGGGGCCGAGTTCGGTGCCGGAGGACTGCGAACCGAGCTCGTCGTCCAGTGAGGTGACCCAGTCCGCGCCGACGACCGCCAGGGCCTTCTCCATCTGGTTGTCGTCGGCATTGGGGTCGGCCGGCTGCAGGTTGTCGCGGACGGTGCCGAGAAACAGGTGCTGCTCCTGGGTGACCAGCACGACGTGCTTGCGGAGCTGGGCGGGAGACAGGTCGGCGACGGGGACCGAGCCGACGGTGACCGTGCCGAGGCGGGGGCGGTCGATGCCGGCCAGCAGCTTGCCGAGCGTGGACTTGCCGGCTCCCGAAGGGCCGACGACGGCCAGGTGCTCGCCGGGCCGCACGGTCAGGTCCACGCCGGTGACGACGTCGTCGGTGGATTCGTAGGCGAAGTGCACGCCGGTCGCCACGATGTGGTCGTCCTGGGGGTCAGGGGCGGTCACGTCGGCCCGCGCCGCCGGGGTCCGGAGTCCTTCGAGCCGGGCGAAGGAGGCGCCGCTGCTCTGCAGCTGTTCCATCCAGATGAGGATGGTCTCGACGGGCTGCTGGAGCTGGCGAAGGTAGAGCACGGAGGAGACCACGGCGCCGAGGGTGACCTGGCCGCTGTCCAGCAGGACTCCGCCGAGCAGCAGGACCAGGACCGGAGGGAGCAGAGCGGAGACCTCCACCGACGGCCAGAGGACGCCGCGCAGGAAGAGGGTTCTGAGCTGGGCGACCCGCCCGCGCTCGATCACCCGCTCGGCGGCGCTGGTCCGCCGGTCCTGGAGGCCGAGTGCTTCGATGGTGCGGGCGCCGGCGGCGTTGGCGGCCAGGTGTTCGGCCAGTTCCGAGCGGGCGGCGCCCTCCTCCAGGTAGGCGTCGCGGGCACGGCGCAGGTACCAGCGGGAGGCGGCCGCGACGCCGGCGAGCGCGACCAGACCGCAGGCTCCCATCAGCGGGTCGACCAGGAAGACGGCCACGACGAGGAAGAGTGCCTGCAGGGAGGAGATCAGCACGGCCGGGGCGGCGTCGCGCAGGGTGCGCCCGACCACGCCGACGTCCGTGGTGCCACGGGCGGTCAGGTCTCCGGTGCGGATGTGCTCGACCGTGGCGGCGGGCAGGGCGAGCACCCGGTCGAGGAACTCCTGGCGGATGTGCTCCTGGGTGCGCTCGCTGAAGCGGGTGCCGACCTTCTCGGCATACCGGGACAGGATGAGCTGCAGCAGCGCCCCGCCCACGGCGACCGCGGCCAGGACGTCGATGGCGCCGCCGGCGGAGATGGTGTCGATGATGCGGCCCAGCAGCCACGGGCTGACCAGGGCCGCGGACGCCGCCAGGCCGTTGAGGAGGAGGGTGGCGGTGAACCCGGGGACGTCGCGGCGGATCAGTCGCAGGGCCGCCTGCCGCACGTGCTTGCGGTCGGCGACGGGGAGGTCGCGGATCATGACACCACCGTCCGGTACTCGTCGCTGGATTCCAGCAGGTCGCGGTGGGTGCCGGTCGCGGACACCCGGCCGTCCTCGATCAGGACGACCTGGTCGGTATGGGCGAGCAGCAGCGGCGACGTGGTGGCGACGACCGTCGTACGGCCGGCGCGCGCCGCACGAAGGCGCTGCGCGAGCAGGGATTCGGTGTGCGCGTCCAGCGCGGAGGTGGGCTCCACCGCCAGCAGCACCTCGGGATCGGCCACCAGTGCCCTGGCCAGGCGCACCCGCTGCCGCTGGCCGCCCGACAGGTTGCGCCCGGCCGGTTCGATCATGGAGTCCAGCCCGTGGCGCAGTCCGGCGACCACGTCCTGGGCGGCGGCGACGGTGACGGCGCGACGGATGGTCTCGTCGTCGGCCGCGCCCCGGCCCTGCAGCACCTCGCGCAGCGTGCCGGCGAACAGCGCGGCGTCGTGGTCGGCGATCAAAGAGGTGCCGTCGAAGCCGCCGAGGCTCTCCAGCAGCGCCACGCTCTCCTCGGGGCGGGCGCTGACCAGCCCCACAAGGCTTCCCGGCGTGATCTCCATCGTCCCGAGGGATCGGGGGCGGTCGCCGGGCCGTAGCGCGAGGAAGCGGGTGACCTGCCGGGCGGCGACCAGGCCGTGGCTGATCTGAAAGCTGCCCTCGATGAAGAACGAAACGGGGACCACCAGCATGGCGATGTATCCGTAGACGCCGACCAGCTCGCCCACCGTGATCGCGCCGTCTGCGGCCAGCCTGGCGCCCAGCCACGTCACTGCTGCCAGGAACAGCGCGGGCAGCCCGACGCCCAGCGCGCCGATCCAGCTCGTCAGCGACGCCACTCGGTAACCCTGCTCGCGCAGGCGCGCCGAGTCGGCGAGGTAACGCTCGGCGTAGGCGTCCTTGCCGCCGAACGCGTTGAGCACCCGCAGCCCCTCGATCAGGTCCACCAGCCGGGTGGTCAGTCTGCCCTGGCTCTCGCGGTAGCCGTTCTGCACCTTCATCAGCCGCCCGAGCAGCGGCCCGAGCACGATCGCCAGCACCGGCACGCCGAGCAGCACCACCACGGCCAGCACCACGGAGACCTGGAGCAGCAGCGCCGCCACCACCCCGTAGCTGATCACCGCGCCCACCCCGGGACCGGTCACCGTCAGCGTGGCGGCGATCGTGATGACGTCGCCGATGCCGATCGTCACGACCTCGCCTGCCGAGGTGCGCTTGGTCAGGTCCGCGCCGAGAGTGTTGATCTGCTCCACCAGGGCGCGCACCGTGCGGAAGTTGGCGTCCATCCGGATCTTGGTCATCGTGCGGTGCCGCATCATCGCCAGCCAGGCGTTGGCGAGGCCGGAGCCGAGCAGCGCCAGGACCCAGCCGGGCGCCAGGTTGTCGTCGATCGCCCTGGACAGCAGGTACGGCGGGAGCGTGAGGCCGACCGTCCACAGGGTGCCCAGTGTCGCACCCAGCGCGACCCGGCCCTTCTGCGCCCACGCCAACCAGTACAGATACCGAGCTGCCGCCTTCATGGCGATCACGCTAGACCATGCTTTCACCGTCCTGCCGAACGGGGTCTCGGGGCGGCCGGGTGGCCGAAGCAGACCCTAGGTGGAAGCCGTGAGGCGCTGCGCCTGCGCGCGGCCCACCGAAGCGGCCCGGTGGAGGTAGTCGGCGATCAGGGCCAGCGCGTCGTCGTCGTAGTGGTCGAGCATCTCGACGAACGCCCTGCCCGGGACGTCCCAGGCCGAACCGATCCGGGCGCGGGCCTCCGGGGACAGGGCGACCAGGGCGCGCCTGCGGTCGGCCGGGTCGGCGTGCCGTACGACGAGACCTGCTTTGTCCAGGCGGTCGACCAGGCGGGTGGCCGATCCCGGGGTGAGACCGGCCAGGCGGGCGATCTCACCGGTGCTGATCGGCCCGTCCTCCAGATCCAGCAGGGCCACGCATTGCAGGTCGGTGGGATGGAGGCCGAGCCGGTCGGCCATGGCCTGGTTGAACAGCGTGTAGGCCGCGTAGTGGCGCTGACTCTCGTCGCTGATGCGCTTGAGTGTCTCGGCTCGGTTTGACACGGGCGGCTCCATCCTCCTCATAATGTGCGTCACGCAATACTTGCGCGACACAACTTCTGTGTCACGCCTTCATTCTATCGACAGGCGCCGCGCTCAAGGTGGCGAGCGCCTGTGAGGGGATCTGTACTGACATGACCACTCTTGTCACGGGCGCTCGCGGCGCTGTCGCGACCGCGCTCATCGGCCTCCTGCGCGAGCAGGGCCTGCCCGTACGACCGGCCTCCAAGGCCCCCGCCGACCCGTCCGTCGTCAGGTGCGACCTGGGCGACCCGACCACCTTCGCTCCCGCGCTCGCAGGCGTGACCTCGGTCTTCCTCTACGCCGAACCGTCACACGCGCAGGAGTTCGCCGCGGCGGCCGAGGCCGCCGGGGTCGAGCACGTCGTGCTGCTGTCCTCTGCTGCCGTGCTCACGCCCGACCCCGACAGCAGCCCCTTGGCCGCCTCGCATCTCGTCTCCGAACGCGCCCTGGCCGCCTCACCCGTGCCGAGCACCGTTCTGCGGCCCGGCACCTTCTGCGGCAACGCGATGGCATGGTCCTGGGCGATCAAGTCGGGGAGGCCGATCACCCTGCCCTACCCGCACGCGCACGTCGACGCCATCCACGAGGCGGACATCGCGGCGGTGGCGGCTGCCGTCCTGGCCGACCCCGCCCTCGGCGGCAGGACGTACAGGCTGACCGGACCGCAGTCGCTCACGTTCACCGACCAGGTCGAGACCCTCTCGCGCGTCACCGGGCGGGACATCGCGATCACACCCGTCACCAGGCAGGAGTGGAAGGCCGAAATGGCGCAGTACATGGACGCGACCCTCGCGGACGCCCTGCTGGACTACTGGAAGGGCTGCGACGGCCGGCCGATCGAGCTCACCTCGCTCGTGGAGGAACTGACCGGGACGCCCGCGCGGACGTTCGCCTCCTGGGCCGAGGAGAACCGGACGGCGTTCCTCGGCTAGCCACCCGCGCACGCCGTTCCCCGGACGCCATCGGCCACCCCGCCGTCCAGGGCGGTCCGGCGGGTCTGCGGACGTTCACCGGCCGGTCCGAAGTTGCAGCGCCCCGGCCTGGAGTGTTAGCGTCGCCGCCGTCCGGTTGATCAACTCCGGACTTTCCGCATCCTGGCGATCAATCGGGAGCCTCGAGAACAGACGAACACATGAAGGACCTTGATCGACAAGCCCGCGAGCGGGTGGATCAGGGTTGAGAGGGCCGAGCAGGCCGGTTCGCGTCAGGTTCACGCCTGACCGATCCCATCTCCGTCGCCCGTTCAGGGCCGATGTTCTTCCGTTCGTTCGCAGGCTCCGCCGGAGCTTGCTTCTCTGATCGCCAGGATCTTCGTGACTTCCCGTTCTTCCGCACCTGCCGTGACCGCGCCCGCCGGCGCCACCATCCCCTCGCGAGCATGGTCCTGTTCGCGCCGATCGGGCTGCTGCGCGCGGTGATCGACGCCGGCCCGGTGCTCCATCGCGATCGCGTCGATCGGGCTGGCCCTGTCCCTGTTCCTCCCCGACGTCAAGCTCTCCCGTTCCTGAACTCCGAGAAAGGACCTCTCATGTTCCTCGTCACCGGCGCCACCGGCACGGTCGGCTCCGAACTCCTCGCCCTGCTCGCCGGCCGGAACGTCCCCGTCCGGGCCATGACCCGCGATCCCGCCAAGGCCACGTTCCCCGCCGGCGTCGAGGTCGCCACCGGTGACTTCGACCGGCCCGACACCCTCGACGCCGCACTCGACGGCGTCGACAAGGTCTTCGTCCTGCCGCCCGGCTACGGCCCCGACGGTCCCGTCCAGGAACGCAACCTGGTCGCCGCGGCGGCCCGGGCCGGGGCGTCCCATCTGGTCAAGCTGTCCACCAGCGGCGTCACCTTCGACGCCACCGACCCCATCAGCACCGGCCACCGGCTCGGCGAACAGGTCATCATGGACTCCGGCCTGCCGTGGACGATCCTGCGCCCCGGCACCTTCATGGTCTACCTGTACGGCTACGCCCCGGCCATCGCCGCCGAGCACACCATGTACGTCACCCAAGGCGACCCCGTCTCCGCGATGATCCATCCCCGCGACATCGCGGCCGTCGCCGCGCACGTCCTCACCACGCCCGGCCACGACGGCCAGGCGTACACCCTCACCGGCGGCCGGGCCCTCTCGCCCCGGGACCAGGCCGACATCGTCGGCCAGGTGCTCGGCCACCCGATCAAGCTCGTCGAACGCACGCCGTCCGAAACCCGGGCGGAATTCGACCGCCTCGGCTGGTCGGGGCCTCGGCTGGAGGCGCTGCTGGAGCTCAAGCGCCAATCGACCGCCTGGGACCGGCAGATCTTCGACACCGTCCAAAGGCTCACCGGCCGGCCGCCGCTGACCCTTGACGACTGGGTCCGGGAGAACATCCACATCTTCCGGTGAGCAGAGATCAGCCCACAGTCGCAGACGGGGCGCGAAGGGTCATACCGGGGTCGCAGGCGACTCTCGGTACTGGGCCCGATGTCCGGTCGGGGTCGTTCCGCCACGGTGATCACATGAACGTGACCGTGTTCGGGCTCTCCCCCGTAGAGCTCGTGGCCTTGGCATCCGCAGTCGCACTGGTGCCGGCTCGCTGGCTGCCGCCCAGGGCGCGCCACCTCTCGACACTGGCCGGCGCGGCGCTCCTCGCGGTGTCCGCGACCGTGCTGGCCGTGCTCGGGATCCGCTGGCAACTCCTCCCCGTCCTCGCGGGAGGGGCCATCGCGCTGGCGTTCGCTGCTCCTTCACTGCTGCGACGGCGGGCCGGACGGCCCGTACGGCGGGCTCGATGGTGGCTGGCCCTGCCGGGATCGGCGGCCTGCCTGGCCCTGATCCTCGCGGGCGCGGTGGCGGCGTGGGCGCTGCCCGTGCCCGTGTTCCCCGAGCCGTCGGGCGCCTACGCCGTCGGCACCACCGTCGTGCAATGGAGCGACCCTGATCGCGCGGAGAACGCCACGTCCCGGACCGATGACAAGCGGACGGTCGTCGTCCAGCTCTGGTATCCCGCGCAGGACGCTCCCCCGGCCGCCCAGCGGGCCCGGTACCTCGGCCGCACCATGCGAGAAGCACAGCTCGTCGCCCGTGGTGAGGCCGACTATCTGGGCCTTCCGGGCTTCATCCTCGACGAGCCGCCACGCGCCCGCACGAACTCGGTGCCCGATGCGCCGGTGGCCGGCGGCGGCGGCCGGTTCCCCGTGGTGCTGTTCTCGCCCGGGCTCGGCGGCGTGCGTACCCAGAACACCGCCTGGGCCGAGGAACTGGCCGGCCGCGGGTACGTCGTGGCGGCCCTCGACCACCCGTACGACTCGGCCGTCGTCACCCTCACCGACGGCCGGACGATCCGCACCCGGGTCGCGGCCACCGGCGACCAGACGGAGGACGACAGGCGCGCGGCCGGGTGGACGGCGGTCCGGGCCGCCGATCTCAGCTTCGTGCTCACCCAGCTCGGCCGCCTGGACCGTGGAGAGATCCCCGGCCTCCTGACCGGGCGGCTCGACACCCGCCGCGCCGCGGCGACCGGCCACTCCCTCGGAGGCGCCGCCGCCCTGCAGGCCGCCCGCCAGGACCCTCGGTTCGCAGCCGTCATCGACCTGGACGGCTTCCCCCGCGACCCCGTGACGCGACCGTTCCACCAGCCCGTGCTCGCGCTCACCCACGACGTCGAACCGGGCGAGACGCCGGAATACATCCCGCGCCTCACGCGGGTGCTTCAGCTCAGCACGGCGACGAGCTACCGGCTCACCGTCCCCGGCACGGCGCACCTCACCTTCACCGACGCCCCGCTCTTCCTGCCGCCCCTGCCCGCGCTCGTCGGCTCGCTCGGCCGGACCGCCGGGCCGCGCATCACCGCGGAGGCCACCGTCGCCTTCCTGGACGCGGTCCTCCGTGGCGAATCCGGCGACCTGGCCACGGCCCTGTCCAGATACGGCCACCTGACCTCGGTGTCCTGATCAGATCCCCGGTCGTGACAGGGCGCCTCCCGTCCGTGGGAAGATCGTGCGGGTTCAGCCCGCCAAAGGCTGCTGATCCGGCATCCTGTGCGGGGCGGCGATGCGGAGTCCGGCGAGTGCGACGAGCAGCATCGCGACCGAGGACCAGGCGGCCCAGTCGCCCAGGCTGGTGTAGACGGTCGAGGCGCCCTGCTGCGGCAGCGCCGCGAACACCGTCTCCACGCCGGATTCGCCGCTGCGGCCTTCGGCCAGCACCCGTCCCCGGGTGTCGCTCACCGTGAGGAAGCCCTGGCGGGCCACGCGGACCACCGACAACCCGCTCTCCACCCCGCGGACCATCGCCATGCGGCTGTGCAGCCAGGCGTCGTCGTCGAAGTCCCAGGCGGGGGCGAGCAGCGCCGTCGCGCCGGCCTGGCGGTACTGCCGGACCAGCCAGGGGAAGTCGAGGTCCTTGCAGATGATCAGGCCCGTCGTCGGGCCGAGCATGGTCAGCGTGCTGCCGGACGTGAACTCCGACTCCAAGCCGGGAATCATGTGGTGCTTGTCGTAGCGGGCGCCGGACGGGTAGACCAGCGCGCTGTTGGTCCGCGTCGCGCCGGTGCGGAGCGCGACGCCGGCGACGACCGTCACTCCCGGCCTGGCCAGCGGCAGGCGGGCGGTGGCCGCCCCGAACGTCGCCTCCGGCAGCACCGCGATCCCGGCACCGCGGGCGGCGGCCGCCTCGACGGCCCGGCCGTAGCGCCGGAGCAGGTCGCGCCCCTGCGGGGTGTCCGGTTCCGCGGTGCCGAGCGGGTTGTCGGTGGAGATCAGCGCGACTTCGCGGTGCTGCCCGCCGTCCTGGCCGGTGCCGAGCCGCACGAGGCCGTACGCCAGGGCCGGCGCCACCAGCGCGCCCGCGGTCACCGCGACAGGGAGCCGGCGGGTCGCGCCCGGTGCGAGAAGCGCGGCCACGGCGGCGGGCACGAGCAGGAGCAGGAAGGTGATCCCCCAGACGCCGGCGACGGAGGCCGTCTGCACGACGGGCAGCACGTCGGCCTGCGTGTATGCCAGGCTCCACCAGGCGCCGTGCGGTCCGGCCAGCGCCATCAGGTATTCGACGCCGACCCACAGCGCCGGTACGGCGAGCACGGCCGACAGCGGCCGCCGCCTGGCCAGCAGCGAACGGTGAAGCAGCACGCCGAGGCCGTACAGCAGCGCCGGTCCGGCGAGAAGACCGGCCGCCACCGGGACGGGCGTCTCGATCGTCCCGGTGAAGTACGGCCACCACTGCAGTTGCCCGCCGAGCCAGGCGAGGGCGCCCGCGGCGAAGGCCGAGCCGCCCCTGACCCGGGGGGCGGCGAGCAGCACGGGCAAGGGAGCGAGCCACGTCAGCCAGGCCACGGGGTGCAGCCCGGTGCCGAAGTGCAGCAGGACAGCCGAGGCGAGGGCCGCGGCGAGCGCGATCGGGACACGTTTCATGCCGACGATGCTGCTCGCGGCCACCCTGGTGGCGCGTCAGTCGTGAGTGTGATCTCCGATGTCACTCTCACCGGCGACCACGAGGCCGCATTCGTAGGCGAACACCGCCGCCTGCACCCGGTCCCGCAGGTCCAGCTTGGTCAGGATGCGGCTGACGTGCGTCTTGACCGTGTGCTCGGTGACCACGAGCGCGGCGGCGATCTCGGCGTTGGACAGTCCGCGGGCGACCAGCCTGAGCGTTTCGCGTTCCCGCTCGGTGAGCGCCTCCAGCCGTCCGGCCAGCCGTGGCATCGGGTCGTGAGCCGGCCGTCTGACCAGGTTCTCCAGCAGCCTGCGGGTGGCGGCGGGCGCCAGCAACGCCTCACCGGCGGCCACGGTGCGCACCGCGTGCGCCAGCTCGTCGCGGCGGATGTCCTTGAGCAGGAAGCCGCTGGCGCCTGCGCGGACGGCGTCGTAGACGTATTCGTCCAGGTCGAACATGGTCAGGACGAGCACCTTGGCGGAGGTGGTCGCGCAGATCTCCCTGGTGGCCTCGATGCCGTTCCTGTTCGGCATCCGCACGTCCATCAGGACCACGTCCGGACGCAGCCGCCCAGCCAGCGCGATCGCCTCGTCACCGTCGGACGCCTCGCCCACCACCAGCATGTCCGGCTGAGCACCCAGGATCAGGCCGAACCCGGCGCGGAAGAGATCCTGGTCGTCGGCGATGAGCACGCGCAGCATGCGCGCTATTCAAGCGGAAAGACGGCCCTGACAAGGAATCCGCCGTCCTGTCCCGGTCCCGTGGTGAGTGTCCCGCCGTAGGTGGTCGCTCGTTCCCGCATGCCTGTCAGGCCGTAGCCGCCGCCGTCGCGACGTGGTCCGCCGCCGTCGTCGGCGATCTCGACGAGCAGTTCCCGCGCGGTCCAGCGCAGTCGCAGCCGTACGTTGCGCGCCCCGGCGTGTTTGCGCACGTTGGTGAGGGCTTCCTGGACGATCCGGTACACGGCGGCTTCCAGGCTGCCGGAGATCCGCCGCCGCTCGCCGTCCACGGTCATGACCACGTCCAGGCCGCTGCGTTCGGCCAGTGAGGCGAGTCCGTCCAGGGTCGGCTGGGCGGGCCCGAGGTCCTCCCCGGCCGGAACGGCCGACGTGCGCAGCGCCGTGAGCAGGCCGCGCAGCTCGGTGAGCGCTTCCCTGCCGGTGTCGGCGATCGCGTCGAAGACGGCCTCGGCCCTGGGCGCGTCGCTCCGTACGACCACGGGCCCGGCCTCGGCCTGGACGACCATCAGCCCGACGGCGTGCGTGATGATGTCGTGCATGTCACGAGCGATCCGCGCCCGTTCCTCCGCCACCGCGGCGATGTGCTCCTGTTCACGGCGACGGGCCCGTTCGGCCAGTTCCGCGGTACGTGACCGGTTCGCCCGGGCGCTGGTGCCCAGCGCGTAGGCGGCCACGAAGGCGGTGCCGATCAGGCGGAAGGTCTCGCTGTCCTCCCCCGGCAGCGCCAGGGAGACGCCGACGATGGCGGCGATCGCCGGGATCGCTGCCAGGCGCTTCCACGTGGGGCTGACGTCGGCGATGGTGTGGACGGCGACCAGGGGGCCGAACGGGAGGAACGGCTTCTCCCACAAGACCATGGCGGTCATCGCGGCGCCGACGACCAGCGCCACGGCCATGGGCGCGCGCCTGCGCCAGTAGACGGGTGCGGAGGCGAGCGCGCCCAGGGCGACGATCCACCACGCCTTGGGACCGTCCACCAGCAGCGGACCGAGGGTGGCCGCGGTGGTGACCGCCGCGATCGCGCCGTCGACGCTCCGACCGGAGAACCTGGCAGCCCGGACCATCGCAACCCCGCCGGCGCGACCCACGTTGATCATTCGCTCATTATCGGCCGCCACCCGACGGGCTCCACTCCCTGACGAAAGTAAGGGGCCGAAGTTGTCTTTCGGGCATGTGGGGGGTGGTGGCGTCGTTTCTACAGTTCCGTGCATGATCAGAACTCGCCGTAACCCCGCACCTTTCCTCCTCGCCCTGGCGCTGGCCCTCCCGGCGGCGGCCGCATCGCCCGCCGCCGCCTCCACCGCGGACACCTCCGACGTACGCGTCGCGATCCCGCGGCCCACCGGCCAGTACGAAGTGGGGCGCGACACCCTGCATCTCGTCGACGCCGGCCGCCGCGACCCGTGGATGCCCGCGGCCGCACGCGAGCTGATGGTGTCGGTGTACTTCCCGGCGCGCACCGGCGGGAGCGCCGCGCCGTACATGACCGTCGACGAGGCTCGGCTGCTTCTCAAGGGGCAGAGGCTCGACACCGTCTTCAAGGCCGAGCAGCTCGCCGACGTCAGCACGAACGCGCACCTGAACGCTCGTCCCGTCGGCGGCAGGCACCCCTTGGTGGTGCTCTCCCCGGGGTTCACCCTCAACCGGGCCACCCTGACCACCCTCGCCGAGGACCTCGCCTCCAAGGGCTACGTCGTCGCCCTTGTGGATCACGCCTACGAGTCGTTCGGCACGACCTTCCCCGGCGGTCGTACCCTGACCTGCGTCGCATGCGAGACGGTGGAGAGCGCCCCCACCGACGAGGCGGAGAAGGAGCTGATGGCCAAGGCCGCGGTCAGCCGGGCAGCCGACCTGTCCTTCGTGATCGACCGGCTGACCCGCCCCGTACGGTCCGCGCCCGCCTGGAGGCACTGGCAGATGATCGACCCGCGCCGGATCGGCGCCGCGGGCCACTCGCTCGGCGGCAACGCCGCGGCGAGCGTCATGGCCGCCGACCAGCGGGTCCGCGCCGGGGCGAACTTGGACGGCTCGTTCTTCGCCCCGGTCCCGGTCGCCGGGCTCGACGGGCGGCCGTTCCTCATGCTCGGCACCAAGGTCCAGCACTCACCCGGCTCCGCCGACACCACCTGGGGACGGGACTGGCCACGCCTGGACGGCTGGAAGCGCTGGCTGACCGTGGCCGACTCCGGCCACTTCACCTTCATCGACCTGCCCATCCTGGGCGCCCAGGTCGGGATCGTGGACCCTTCCGCGCCCCTGTCGGGCAAGCGATCGGGCGAGATCACCACGGCGTACGTCGGCGCCTTCTTCGACCAGCACCTCCGCGGCAAGAACCAGCCCCTGCTGAACGGCCCGTCACCCGCCAACCCGGAAGTGACCTTCCAGAACCCCTGAGGCCGGGTCGGCGGGCGGGGACGTCACGGTGCCGGAGGGAAGACGCCCTGGCCCGGGGTGAGGATTCCGTCGGGGTCGTAGCGTTCATGGGCCGCCTCGAAGGCGGCCCATGCGGGGCCGTAGTGGGTGCGCCACTCCTCGGGCGTGGTGGGTATGGAGCCGACCGGGTACTGGTAACCCCCGGCGGCTCGGGCGCGCAGGTAGAGGGAACGGTTGGCCTCCACCATGTCCTCCGGGCTCCCGGCTCCGTGCGAGGCGGTTCTGAGCAGGGTGAAGAGGAAGACCGTCTCCTCGTCGGGCACGCGCAGCAGGGGCAGGCACAGGCGGGCGCGGGGGAAGGGATAGAGCAGGACCACGCCGCTGGCGCCGACCTCGGTCTCGGTCAGGTCCTTGATGACGGCCTCCACGAAGGCGTCGGTGCGGCTCGCCGGCAGGAACATGTTCCACCAGGGGTGCGGGCGGTACCACTCGCCTGCGGACTTCAGATCGGCGACGCCCGCGGCGAGCCGGTTGAGGAAGTCGAAGTAGGACATGTCCTGGATCTGCCGGTCGCCGGGCTGGTCGCCCAGGCCGTCGAGCAGTTTGGCGTCGTCGGGCGGGGTCGAACCGTCGAAGAAGGCGACCGCTTCAAGCTGGTGACTCCAGCCGGCGGAGCCGGTGGGCAGCCCGAGCTCTCCCTCCACGTAGGCGAAGCGGCCGTCGTGGACCACGCGCCGCTGGTCGGCGGTCAGCGCGGCCACGCTCGGGTAGGAGAGCAGGTAGTGGCGGACCGTCGCGGGGGCGGGCCGCAGGCGCATGGTGACCCTGGTGATGATGCCGCACTGTCCTCTGCCGGCCAGCACCGCATGAAAGAGATCGCGGCGCAGTTGCGCGGAACATCTCCTCAGGGCGGCGTCCCCCGTGACGACCTCCAGTTCCACGACGTTGTCCGCCTGGGATCCGTGGTGGTGGGTCTGGCCGCCGAGACCGCCCACCGAGAGCGTGCCGCCGACCGAGAGCTCCAGGTAGTCGGTGAAGACCGGAGGGGTCAGGCCATGGGCCAGGGTTGCCTGCGCCAAGCTGCTCCAGAGCGCGCCCGCCTCCACGACGGCCGTGTCCTCCCGCACCTCGACCGCGTTGAGCGGGGTCATGTCGACGATCAGACCGCCCTCTACCTGGCCCTGGCCGAAGGTGGCGTGTCCCTGACCGCGCGCGGCCACTTGGAGGCCGTGCGTCCGGCAGTACCTCATCATCAGCATGATGTCCGTGACGTCGCCGGGCTCCAGCACGGCCCTGGGGGTCCGATGGATCAGGTGCCCGAAGTCGTCGGCCGCCTGGCCGCGGGAGGCCGGATCGGTCATCACCTTGCCCTTCAGCAGCGGCAGGTCGACCATCCCCTGAGACTGTGCGGCGTCGGTGACCCACGTGCGCGTGGACGGGTCGAAGCCGACCACGGCCGCCCCCGTCGCGAGGAACGTCCGTCTCCACGGGTGCCACGTCATGTCCGACCCCTTCGCAGCGCGGTCACGTCGCGTCGATAATCGCCGACGGCAACCGGCGACGCCACCCGAACGAAACCGGATGACAGCCACAAAAGGCTTACTCCGGCGCCGCGGGCCTCGACGAGCAAGCCGGGCGGCAGGCGAGCACATCAAGGCAGGACGGACCGGGCGATCTCCGCGCTTGCGGGCCAGGGCCGGGTCACTGTTCCCCATTCGCGTCGGTCCAGTCGAAGCAGAGTGCTCCGGCCGGTGCGCCGCCGTCCCGCAGGCGTGCGTAGGTGGCTGCCGCGTCCATGGGGGACACCCGCTCGGAGATCATCCCGGCGGTGCGGAACGTGCCGGAGGCGAGGCGGCGGAAGTACAACCCGGTCACCGCGTCGCGGTTGAGCGGGCCGGCTGACGGGTCGTCGGAGACGAGGTCGGCGTGCGCCCCGAGGATGGTCAGCGAGTTGCTGACCACGCCGGGGCCGAGCGTCTGCCGGGACGGCGTGGGCGTGTCGCCGAGAAGGACGACCCGGCCCAGCGTCCGGGCCAGCCGTACCGCCTGGGAGAGCACGGCGGGGTTGCCGGTGACGTCGAAGACCACCTCGGCGAGCCGGCCGCCGGTCAGGTCGGCGACGGCGGCGCGGGCGTCGGCCGCGGTGGCCGTGAGCAGGTCGCTCGCGCCGCTCGCCCGCGCCAGGTCCAGCCGCCTGGCATCGGTGTCGACGGCGACGACGCGGGAGGCTCCGTGCGCGACCGCGTACTGGACGACCAGCTGACCCACCGGGCCGAGTCCGAGGACCACGACCGTCTCGCCCAGGGTGATCGCGGCTCTGGCGATGCCCGCCGCCGCGGTGACGACGAGGGGGACCCACACCGCTTCCTCGGCCGTCACGCCGCCGGGCAGCAGCCGGGCCTCGCGCTCGGTGAGTGTGACCAGTTCCTGGTGGGGCGCGTAGCTCTGCACGCGGTCACCGGGACGTAACGTCGTGACGCCTTCGCCGACCGCCTCCACGATCCCGGCCATGCTGTACCCGGGCCGGAACGGGTAACGCACCCACTCCTCCCAGTTGGTGCCGGGGTCGAACTCGCCGCGCAGACAGGCCAGCTCGGTGCCGGGGCTGATCAGCGACAGCGTGGTGCGGCACAGCACTTCGCCGAAGCCCGGAGGAGCGACGTCCTCGTGCGCCACTCGCACCCGGCCCGGCTTCGGGAACTCCACGAACAACGACCTCATCGGCCCCTCCCACGGTGGGCGGTTCATGCGAGTTCGTCCATGCGAACAAACCGGGCACCGGCCGCGCGCAGACCGTCGATGACCAGTGGCAGGGCACGGCCGGTGGCCTTGGTCCATGGATGGAACAGCACCACGGCGCCGTCGCCGTGCGCGGTGGCCTCCTCGATGACCAGGCGGGCGACGCCCGGCCCGGTGGCCTTGCCGCGCCAGTCCAACGGGTCCACGTGCCAGCTCGTCTCCCGGTAGCCGAGCCGGTCCAGTGCGGACCGGATCGCCGGGTCCTCGCTGCCGTCGCCGAACGGGCAGCGGAACCAGGGACGCGGGTCGTGGCCGGTGGCGCGGCGGATGGCGCGTTCGGCGCGCTGTACGTCCAGCCTGAAGGCCTTGGGCGACAGCCAGGTCATCGGCGCGTGGTGATGGGAGTGGTTGCCGATCAGGTGACCGCGGGCGGCCAGCTCTTCGGCCAGCGAGGGGTTGGCCTGGGCCCAGCGTCCTTGGATGAACATGGTCCCCACGGTCTTGCGCTCGGTGAGCGTTTCGAGCACGTGCCGGGTGCCGTCCGGGTGAGCGGGCTGGTCGCCGTGCTCGACGTCGAAGGTCAGCGCCACTCGCCAGGGCGCCGGTCGGGTTAGGGGTGACTTCGTCACGCCTTGCACCTGCCTCTGAGTCGGGGCCGCCTTGACAGAGGTAGCGGCTGTGATCAGTGTCGGTGTTGCTGACAACATTGTCATCAAACAACCGCTTGGCAGATTCCGGAAGGAAGCGAACGCCCGATGGCCCGCTATCGGCTCGAAGCCGGTCCGATCCCCCTCCACCACCAGGTCTACCTGGACCTGAGCACCGCGCTCGACGAGGGGGAATGGCAGGCCGGAGACCGCCTGCCACCGGAAAGAGAGCTGGCCCGCCGCTACGGATGCAGCCTCATCCCGGTCCGGCGGGCCCTGGCCGAGCTGGCCCGCGAGGGCCGCTTGGAGCGCACCCGCGGACGCGGCACGTTCGTCCTGCACTCCCGGCTGGAGGTCGACATGGGCACCAGCCAGAGCTTCGCCGACCTCATGCACATGCACGGCATGGACCCGGACACCAGGCTGATCGAGTCCGGGATCGAGAGGCCGGGAGAGATGGTCGCCACTGCACTGGCCCTGGCCGCCGGCGCGCAGGTCGTCTACCTTGAGCGCCTGCGCCTCGCCAACGGCGAGCCGCTGATCCTGGAGCAGGTCTACCTGCCGGCCGACCGCTTCGCCGGGCTGCTCGACCACGACCTCGAACGCAACTCCCTCTACAGCCTGCTGGGCGAGCACTACGGGGCCAGGATCGTGCGCGCCCGCGAGGTCATCGAGCCGGTACGGCTGCGCGCCCACGAGGCCCGCCTGCTCGACCAGCCGGTGGAACGCCCCGCCATGCTCGTCGAGGGGATCGCCTTCGGCCCCGGCGACGAGCCCGTCGAGTTCACCCGCAGTTACGTGAGAGGCGACCGCGCCCGCCTCTCCTTCGAGCTCTCCATCGCCCGCCCCCCGAACCCCAGCCTCGGGAGAGACACGTGAATCGGTTATCGAACGCCCTGGTCGCGATCGCATCAGCCGTGGCACTGGCCGCCTGCGGCTCCGCCTCCCCGCCGAGCGGTGACGCCGCGACGGTGGAGCTGCGCTGGTACTGCTGCCTGGGCACCGGCGAGCAGGCCGAGCAGGTCAAGGTGCAGCAGAAGGTGATCGAGAAGTTCCACGCCACCCAGCGCAGGATCAGGGTGAAGCTCGAGGTCGTCACCTACGACTCCGCCCGCGACACGCTCGCCACCCAGATCGCCTCCGGCAACGGGCCCGACCTCGCCGGTCCCGTCGGTGTCGGCGGCGCCGCCGCCTTCCACGGCCAGTGGCTCGATCTGGCTCCCCTCATCAAGTCCAGCGGCTTCGACCTCAGCCCGTACGCCAAGGGCAGCGCCGACCTCTACCGGATCGGCTCCGTGCAGGAGGGAATCCCCTTCGCGATCTACCCGTCGACCCTGTACTACAAGGCCGACATGTTCGAGGAGGCCGGTCTGGCCGAGCCGCCGCACAAGTACGGCGAGAAGTACACCTGGCCCGACGGCCGCCAGAGCGAGTGGAACTACGACACGCTCAGGGAACTGGCCCTCCGGCTCACCGTCGACAAGAACGGCAAGGACGCCACCCAGGCGGGATTCGACCCCGGCGAGATCGTGCAGTACGGCTTCGAACCGGCCCGCGACGACCTGCGCTACCAGGGCGCCGCCTTCGCCTCCGGATCGCTGGACACGGGCGACGGCAAGACCGTGAAGATCCCCGACGCCTGGGCCGACGCCTGGCGCTTCTTCTACGACGGCATGTGGAAGGACCGGTTCATCATGACCGGCCCCGTCTTCGAGAGCGAGCAGTTCAACGGGGACGGCGCCTCCTTCTTCTCCGGGCACGTCGCGATGAGCGTCAACTTCCTGTGGTCCACCTACGGCGTGGCCGGCGCCGGCGACGACTGGGACCTGGCCGCGATGCCCTCGTACAAGGGCAGGACCACCTCGCCCACCAGCGCGGACACCTTCCGGATCCTGTCCGGCAGCAAACACCCCGCCGAGGCCTTCGAGTTCCTGGCCTACCTGGTCGGCCCGGCCTCCCAGGAACTGCTCTCCGCGTACGGCGCGATGCCCGCCCGTACCGCCGACCAGGAGGCCTTCTTCGCCAAGCTGGCCGGGCAGTTCACCCACAAGGTCGACTGGCAGGTCGCCAAGGACAGCGTGGCGTTCGCCGACAACCCGCACTCGGAGTCGTACACGCCCAAGTACAACCAGACGCTCACCATCCTCGGCACCTACCGCAGCCGCTGGATGACCAAGGGCGGGCTCGACATGAACGCCCAGCTCAAGGAGATGCGCGAGGAGATCCAGGCGGCGTGGAACCGCTCATGAGGGGCGAGACGATGTCCCGGCCGGCCCGCCGGGAGGCCCGGTACGGATTCCTGTTCGTCCTTCCGTGGATCATCGGGTTCCTCGCGTTCACGGCGCTGCCGATGGCGGCCACGTTCGTCTTCACCTTCCTCAACATCTCGCTGGCCGAGCAGGAGCCGCTCATGTTCGTCGGCCTGGCGAACTACCGGCGGCTCTTCGCCGACCAGCAGGCGTGGGCCTCGCTGTGGGTGACCGCCCGCTTCGCCCTGCTCTGGCTGCCGCTGGTCGTCGCCCTGCCGTTCCTGCTCGCGGTCGCGGTCAACAGCAGGTACCTGCGCGGCGCCGGGCTGGTGCGGGTGCTGCTGTTCATGCCGTACGTGGTGCCGTTCGTGGCCGGCGCGCTGATCTGGCAGAACATGCTGGTCGACGACGGCTGGATCAACACCGCGCTGCACTGGCTGGGCGTGGGCGGTGCGCCGAGCTGGCTGAGCGACCCCGCCTGGGTGATCCCCGGGCTCGCCATGATCGGCCTGTGGGGGCTCGGCTCGGGCATCATCATCAACCTGGCGGGGCTGCGCGGCATCCCCACCGAGTTGTACGACGCCGCCCGGCTGGACGGCGCCGGATGGTGGCGCCGGCTGTGGCACGTGACGATCCCGATGATGTCGCCGGTGATCTTCTACACGCTGGTCCTCGCGGTCGTCGAGGTCATGCAGTACTTCCTCATCCCGCTGGTGCTCTTCAACGGCACCGGCGACCCCGGCGGCGCGACCCGCTTCTTCAACCTCTACCTGTACCAGACCTTCTTCACCTATCAGGAGATGTCCTACGGCTCGACGCTGGCGTGGTTGTTGTTCGTCATCACCCTCGTCGTGACCCTGGTGCTGTTCCGGCTGTCCAGGCGGTGGGTCCACTACACGAGCGAGAGGTGACCCGGTGACCCCGACCCCGGCCCGCCGCATCCGGACGGCGCTGATGACGATCGTGATGTTCGGCGTCGTCGTGGCGTTCCTGTCGCCGCTCGTCCAGATGACGCTGTCGTCGCTGAAGAGCGAGCGGCAGGTCAGCCAGGCGCACGCGCCGCTGCTGCCGTCCGACCCGCGCACCTTCACCCATGAGGGCCGGCGGTACGACGTCTACCGGGTGCCGGTCGACGGCGCGGTCCGCGAACTCGCCCTGGTGAAGAAGGGGCGCGCCGAGAGCGAGTTCGTCGACCCGGCGGCGCCGGAGAAGGGGACCGTTACCTGGCGGGGTTCCTGGCGCACCCTCGAACCCAGTTGGACCCTGGCGCCGCATTGGTCGAACTACGCCGCGGTCTGGAAACTCATCGACTTCCCCCGGCTGCTGCTCAACACCATCGCCCTCGCGGTGATCAGCACGATCGGGACCGTTCTGTCGTGCACGCTGGTCGCCTACGGCTTCGCCCGCTTCCGCTTCCCCGGCCGCGGACCGCTGTTCACCCTGCTCATCGCCACGATCTTCCTGCCGACCGCGGTGACACTGATCCCGACCTATGCGATCTTCGCCCACATCGGATGGGTGGGCACCTGGCTGCCGCTGCTCGTGCCTGCCTTCTTCGGCAACGCCTACAGCGTCTTCCTGCTACGGCAGTACTTCCTGACCATCCCCCGCGAGATGGACGAAGCGGCCTCGATCGACGGCGCCGGACCGCTGCGCACGTTGCGTTCGGTGATCGTGCCGCAGGCGTGGCCGGCGATCGCCGCCGTCACCCTGTTCAACTTCGTCTACACCTGGAACGACTACTTCACCCCGCTCATCTACCTCTCCGGCCGGCCCGAGCTCCAGCCGCTGCAGGTGGGCCTGGCCGCCTTCAACGGCCTGTACTCGACGAAACCCGCCTACATCCAGGCCGGCGCCATGATGACGATCGCCGTCCCAGTGATCCTCTTCATCTGTTTCCAGCGCACGTTCGTGCGCGGCATCATGAGCACCGGGGTGGAGAAATAGGCGGCCGTCGGCGTGCGGGTCAGCACCCGTCGATCCGCGCTCCGGGCACGGCGGTGGCGGGGGCCGCGGGCAGGCCCGGTTGGGCCCAGAGCAGGTAGGAGACGGCACCGGCGTCCTCGGCGGGGCCGATCCAGAAGGCTTCGGTCTGCTTCGGGACGGCGAGGCCGTAGTGCCCGGCGTTGGTCCTGACGCACCAGGAGCGGTCCGGGGTTCCCGGCTGCCAGTCCTGGAACTCGCTCGTCCAGGCCGTCGCGGGCATGGACATGCAGGCGTGCAGCGTCGGCCGGCCGGTCCCGGCGAACCGCGCGGCCGTCGCCCCGTTGACCAGTTTCGGACCCACGTCGAACCCGAACGTCTCGATCTGGATGTCCGCCGCGCGAGCCTCGGGCGAGTCGACCGGCGAGGTGCGGCCGGTGTCGAGGTCGAGGGAGCCGTCCAGGTCGCCGGGGACGTTGCCGCGCACCGCGACCTCGTCGCCGTTCCCGGCGTCGGTGACGGTGACCTCCGCCGTGGTGCCACGCGGGATGACCACCTTGATCTGCCGCTCCTTGACGTAGAGGTCCACGTGCCTGAGCTGCGCGCCGTTCACGCCGACCTTGAGCTCGTGATCGGTGCCGAGCTCGAACACGCTCGTCCGCTGCTGCCCGTGGAGGGTCTGCTCGATCAGCAGCCACGTCCTGTCCTTCGGGACCGCGTGCTCGATGAGGTAGCGCGCCAGGGCGTCCGCCGCGAACAGGCCGAGACTGACCGCGATCCCCGGGATCGCCTTGGGCACCACCTCGGGCAGGACGGCGAGGACGATGGGCGAATAGGACTCGTAGACGCCGGCGATCGCCTTCGCGGCGCAGTCGCTCTGGTCGCAGCCCGAGATCAGGCCGCCGATCAGGACGCAGGTGACGGCCATGGATGCTGTGTGTCGAGACATGGTTCGTCCCCCGCCGGTCGGGTCGCCCGGCTCCAGGATCGGCCTGCGTCCGCGCCCTGGCAAGGGCAGGGCTCGCCATGGGCGCCGGCCCTGGCCTCGTCCGGGTTCAGATGCGGGGCCGAAGGGTGCGCCGGACGGCGACGCCGCCCAAAGCGAGAGCGGGGATGAGCAGGATTCCCGCTTCGGTCAACTGGAACCGCCAGAACCGGCCCGCCGGGTGAAACTCGGCCACCTGCCGAAAGCCGTGACGGAATGAGCATTTGGCGTACTTCTTCGTCGTCTCGTCCGTCCCACAGAGGCCGGCGAGCGCGAGCGTCCTGTCCTGAGAGGTGTACTGCCTGCCGCTCCGGTCGATCCAGTAGTCGTCCACGGACAGGGAGCCCTCCGGCGTGAGTGCGTCGATGACCTCGGCCTGCACGGCTCGTACCGGCGCCGCGTACGAGGACGGCGCCCTGAGGAGCCCGAAGAAGGCCAGCGCGCACACCGCCAGGGTCACCGCCATCGCCGGCAGAGTCCGCCGGAACAGCGCGCCGGCGGCCATGCCGAGCAGGAACGCGGACAACCACCAGGCCGCCGGCACGATGCCGACCAGGCGGAACCAGCGCGGGTCGAAGCGGTCGACGTTGAAGGGTGCGACATCGAAGGCCGCCAGCCACGGACTCACGGCGCAGGCCAGCACCAGCCCGCCGAGCGTGACCGCCGCACCGAGCCCGACGATCTTGGCCGCCAGCCAGCGCCGCCGTGTCACCGACTGCGTCCAGGCCAGCTGGTGCGTGCCCTGCTCGAACTCCCGGGCCAGCAGCGGAGCACCCCAGAAGGCGCCGATCATGGCCGGGGCCAGCAGCGGAAGCCAGCTGAGGAGTTCGCCCACCGGCCGGATGCGCTCGTTCATCTCCACGAGGTAGGCGCTGCACTCGGGCGTGTCGGCCACGCAGTCGGCTGCCGGGGCGTGCTGGGCGGCGAAGCCGGCCGCGCCCAGACCATTGATGAGCAGAACCGCGCCGAGGACGGCCAGCGCCGCCACGGTGACCAGCAGCTGCGTGCGGTGCTGCCGCCAGGTGAGCCACAACACTTCCAGTTCTCCTCAGGTCAGGAAACGGTCAAAGCCGGACGGGGTAGCGAGGTGGCGTCGGGGCGGCGCAGGTAGGCCAGCACCAGCTCCTCCAGGCTCACACCGGACGATCTCCATCGCGGGTCGAGCAACGGCGATTCCGGGCCGGTGCGGGCCAGCAGGTCGGCCTGCCGTTCGCTGCGGCTGTCGCTGATCACCGGCATCCGGGCCGCCACCCCGTCGGCGAGCTCGGCCGGGCCGGACAACATCCGGTGGGTGGCGAGCAGTTCGTCGACCTCGCCGCTGATCTGGACCTGGCCGCGGTTGAGCACCACCAGCCAGTCGCAGGCGTTGGTGAGGTCGGAGACCACGTGAGAGGACAGCACGACCGTCATCCGGGTCTCGGCTACCGCCGTCATCAGGGAGCGCATCACGTCGTGCCGGGCCACGGGGTCGAGGTTGGCGAGCGGCTCGTCCATGACCAGCAGATCCGGCCGTTTGGCCACGGCGATGGTCAGCGCGACCTGCGCCTGCTGGCCGCCGGAGAGCTTGCCCACCTTGCGGTTCAGCGGGAGGTCCAGTTCCGCCAGCCGTTGCCGGGCCAGGGCGTCGTCCCATCCCGGATTGAGATGGTGTCCGAACCGGAGCATCTCGGCGACGGTGAAGCCGCCGTAGAGGGGTTTGTCCTGGGCCAGGAACGCCACCCGCGCCAAAGCCGCCGCCCGCTGCCCGACCGGTTCGCCGAAGACGCGCACGCTGCCCCGGGTGGGGGTGATCAGCCCGGCGACCAGATGCAGGAACGTGGACTTGCCCGCGCCGTTCGGTCCGACGAGCGCGATGACCCGGCCGGCGGGGACGGACAGCGTGCAGTCGCGTAACGCCCATGTGCCCCGATACCGCTTGGCGAGCCCCATGGCCTCCAGAGCGGTCGGGCCCTGCGCGAGGGCGGTGAACTCACCGGAGCCGCCGCCGAACATCCTGACTGTCCGATCCGCTGTCATGCGATCCCCTCCTGGGCGGGGTCGGCGAGCGCCGAGGCGAACAGCGCCTCCATGTCTCCTTGGTCGAGCCCGGCTTCGCGGCAGTCGTGCACCCACCGGGCGAGGTCGTGGAAGAGCCGGGTGTGATCGGCCGTGGATCCGCTGCCCAGGGACCGCCGGACGAACGTGCCCAGCCCGGGCCGGCCGACGACGAGGCCCTCGTGTTCGAGTTCGCGGTAGGCCTTGGCCACGGTGTTCGGGTTGATCGCGAGGTCGCCGACGACCTCCTTGATCGTCGGCAGCCGATCACCCGGCTTGAGCACACCGAGCCGCAGGGCGTGTTTGACCTGATGCACCAGTTGGAGATAGGTCGCCACACCAGAGCTCGGGTCGAGGCGAAACTTGATCACCGCAATACCCTTTTCCTATTAGATTAGTAAAAGGGTATTGACGTCCGCGATCTTCGTCAACCGGGAGCAGCCGCGCAGGAGATGATCGTCGTGATGAGGTCGCGCATCGGGGTCAGGAGGTCCGGGTAGGCCGTGGCGTTGAGGTCGTACAGGCGCAGGGTGCCCTTGCGCCGCACCGTCAGCAGATCCGCGTCGCGCAGGATCTTGAGATGGTGGGAGGTGGCGGGCTGGGACAGCTCCAGGTGCGCGGCGATGTCGCCGACGCTGCGCGGGGCCGCCGACTCCAGCAGGAAGACGACGATCTCCTGCCTGCGCTCGTCCCCCAGGGCGGTGAACAGCGGCCGGGTCCGCGCGAACAGCGCGAGGACGTCCCGGGCGTCGATGGAGCCGCTCATGCGGGCAGCGAGTCACGCAGGGCGGACAGCCGGCCGACCGGCAGCGACCTGGCGGCGCCTTCGGCGATCCAGCCGTCCAGCATCAGCCGCGTCTGCGCGCTCACCTTCGTGAAATGCGTCTCCAGGTAGCGTCGCAGGTCGAAGGGGAGCAGCCAGGGCAGCACGCGCAACGCCAGCCCCACCGCCCAGGACGGGACGGAGAGGGAAGCGCGCAGTCCGTGCTGGGCGGAGACGACGCCGGCGGCCTCCCGGACGGCCGCGGCGGCGCGCCGCAACCCGGTGCTCGACGCGGGCAACCGCCAGCCGGAGGACTCCAGCTCGGCGATGTAGGGGATCATCCGGGCGGCGGTGAGCTCCCCCGTGCCGGCCCGCGTCACCTGCCTGGCCCGTACGCCGCCGGCCCGGAGCGCGGCGACGACCTGCGGGGCACGCGCTCCGGTGACGCCCGTCGCCGAACCCGGCGGCACCCAGTACGCGACCCCCGGCCCCGGGACCTCCCGCTCCAGCGGCGCCTGGTAGGCGAGCAGCATCGGGGTCACCTGGACGATCTGCTCCTGCGGCCAGACTCGGGCGAGGGTGTGCAGATCGCCCGGATCCTGGCCGATGGTGACCACCGTGGCCGTGCCGGTCACCTCGCGCAGCGCACTCGTCCACTCGCCGCGCAGCGCGGGCGAGTCCACGCAGAGCCACACCATGTCCCACCGTTCGCGGGGCGGTTCGCTGCTCACCTCGTACGGCACGATCCGCTCGCCCACCGGGGCCCGCCCCCACCTGAGCCGGTACAGCGAAGCCCCTTCCCAGCCCTCCCGGCCCGGCCTCACGAGATAGCTGACCCGGGCCCCGGCCGCGGCCAGCCACGCCCCGAACACCTGCCCCAACGCCCCGGCCCCGACGATCAGCACCTTCGACATCTATCGCTCCATAGATCTAAATATTTGGATGTATAGAGCAATATCATCGCAGAAGCTGCGGGTGTCCGCGTACGGCCCCTTCGATCAGGCTTCCGCCCGCTCGGCCAGCAGCCTGACGGCGACGGCGTCGCCCAGGTGGGCGTGGGCGCGGAGCACGGTGACGGCCTCCTCCTCCCGCCCTGCCATCGTCAGAAGACGGCTGAGCAACGGCAGGACGGCATGCGTCTCGACCGATCGCTCCGCCGGGACGGCGTACGGCAGGAGCAGGGCGACCGCGTCCTCCGGCCGTCCCTGCCGGGCGAGCAGCCGGGCGAGGCGGTGGGCCGCGTGCGGATCGCCCGCCGTGGCGCGCGCCCGCAGCTCCTCCACCCGCCCCTGTTCGGCCAGCAGCCGGGCCAGCCGGTCACTTGCGGTGCGCTCGCCTCGGTCGGCGTGCGGACGCAGCAGGGTGAGGGCGTCCTCCACGCTGCTCTGCCCGGCGAGCCGGACGGCGGCGTCGGGGTCGCCCGCCGTGGCGCGCGCCCGCAGCTCCTCCACCCGCCCCTGTTCGGCCAGCAGCCGGGCCAGCCGGTCCCCGGCGGCGCGGTCGCCCCGGTCGGCTCGGTCGCGCAGTTCCTCGGTCCGGCCCTGCCGGGCCAGCAGCTCGGCCAGTGTGCCGGCCCAGTGGGGGTCCTGGTCGGGGTGGGCGTGGAGGAGGTCGATGGCCTCCTGGGCACCGTCCTGGCGGGCGAGGAGCCGAGCCAGTTGCGGCGCCGCGCCCCGCTCCGCGTGCGGACGCAGCACGGTGACGGCCTCCTCGATCCGGCCCTGCCGTTCCAGCAGGTAGGCCAGGATCGCCCAGGCGTGCCCGTCGCCCGCGTCGGCCCGGGCGCGCAGCTCCTCGACGCGGCCGTGCTCGGCCAGCAAGCGGGCCAGTTTGAGGCCGGCCGACGCGGCGGTGCCCGAGGCGCCGTGGTCGGCCCACGCGCCGAGCATGACGACGGCCTCCTCAAGCCTGCCCTCTTCGACCAGCCGGTCGGCGACGAGTGCGAGGGCGCCCGCGTCGCCCTGGCGGGCGCAGGCGTACAGATGCTCGGTATACGGGGTGGCGGTGAGGTGGTGTTGCAGCAGGGCGTGGCGGAACTGCCAGGCGGTCCCCGACTGACGCAGGGTTTGGCGCTGGTGCTGGTCTTCCAGGAACGCCCACAATCTCCAGGGAAGCCGCCCTTTCACGGCGAGACGAACATGGGTGATCTTGTAGTCGATCCAGGTCGACAGTCCCGCGCCGCAGGCCGCGAACCACCCGTAGACGGCTGCGGCGGTGACGGCGGTCCAGGGAGTCGCCGCCGGGGCCAGCGCCGCGGCGGAGGCGGCGAAGACCAGTGCGGCGGTGCCACCGTGCTGGGCGGCGGCGACGGCGGTGGCGCGGTGGTTGGCGTTCAGCGTGGCGCGTGGCGTGGTGCTCCGCGGCCCGGTCCGCGACGGCAGGAACGGCACGACCAGGGTGAGCAGCCCGACGACCAGGGCGCCGGCCGCTCCCGCCTCCGGCTCGCCGGTCATGATCCCGGTCAGCAGCCCGGGCACGACGCCGAATCCGGCTCGCGACGTCATGACCCGGGAGCGGCGAACCGGTGTGTAGGAGGTGGGCGCGTACGGCGGGTAGGCGTGCGGCCAGAGTGGCCGCAGCAGGCCCGCCCCGGCGGCGGCCAGGGCGGCTGCCACGGTGAGCGCCGCCACACCCCCCGGTATCGCGCCGGCCGCCGCCGTGACGCCGGCGCCCACGACGGCGGCGAAGACCGTCACGACCCGTACCCTGATCGTCTCCGCGTCGAAGGTGTACAGGTCGGGGGACAACTGCCACCAGACCAGTTCCGTCCTGCCCGCCAGCCGCAGGTGCAGGGCCAGCGACCCGAGCCAGCGCCTGGCCGCGGCGGAGGTGTGCCGTCGTGGCGGCCGCCCGTCGGGCGGCACCGGCCGGTCGGGGTCGTGGACACTCGTCACGAACGTGTCCATGAGCGCCGCGGTGACGGCGTCCCGGCCGCCGAGGCGAGTCAGGGCCGTGGGGTCGGTTTCCGCGGAGGTGTAGGCGGTACGGGCCAGCGACACCGTCAAGGCCGTGGACAGCACCCGTGCCAGCGGCCCGTCGGGGGCGTCACGCAGGTGGGTGAAGACCGGTTCCCAGCGATGCCGGAACGGCTCGGGGTGGGACAGGAACGCGATCACCTGTTCCACGTCGACCGGCATGATCTCCACGACCGCGGCCCGGGAGACGATCCGGCGGCCGGCGTCCACGGCTCGCTGGAATTCGCGGGGGCGGCAGGTGACCACCAGCGGTCGTCCCGTCGCGGCGAACTCGTCCAGTTCGCGCAGCGCCCGCTCCTGGGACTCGGCCGGAAGCTCGTCCAGGCCGTCCAGCACCGGCAGCAGCCGCCCCTCGCTCATCAGCAGGTCCATCAGGTGGCGGCCCTCCGGCAGGCCGGGCGGCATGGGGTAGTCCTCGGCCAGCCGCCGGGCCGTGAACCGGCGTACCGACTCCTCCCGCGGATCCCAGGACGTGGCCGGCAGCAGCACCGGGACCGGATCGTCCGCCGCCGACTGCTCGATCAGTCCGAGCGTGAGCAGCATCGCCAGGACGCTCTTGCCCGCGCCCGCCTCTCCAAGCACCACCAACTGCCGATGGGGCAGCCCGCGGAACTTCTCGACGATCTGCGTGACGTCGCCTTCCAGCGGCAGGTCCTGCCACGTGCTCTGCGGTTCGTCCAGCACCACCGGGCGCGCCTCCGCGACCGGTCGGCCGGTCGAGGACCACCGCACCCGCAACGGCACCGGCTGACGGACGCCCCGCAACACCGCCTCGTGCTCCCACTGCTCCCGCACCCGCCGCCGCAACTCCCCCACGGCGCCGCGCATCGCCGCCTCCTGGCTCGGCGGCACGGCGCGCGACCGCACGACCTGCGCCGCGACGGCGACCACGACCAGCACACCGGTCAACAGCCAGGTGGCCGGGGCCCACCACCAGGCCTTCAGCTCGACGGTGCCGGTCGCCAGGTTCCCCACCAGCCCGATCCCGACCGGCACCACCGCGAGCGCGACCGGCGACACCACCCAGCGGCCCCGACCTCCACTGCTCATGCACATCAGCATCCCGACCGAACGTCACCGGGACAACACTCTCCGGAACATCCGCGCGGCCCCCAAGGGTGCCGATCAGGTCCCGGCCGCGGCGGAAGGTCCGATATGCGCTCCCCTTGCGTTTTCTCCCTTTGGGACGGATCATTTCGATCACCGGCTGAGCCGCTCATGAAGCCGAGGGACCGTTACTCCTTCTAGGAATGGGGCGTGCGCACCGTACGCCAGGACTGGCCCGAAATTCCGTAGCTGATTCCCCCCCGTTTCCATGCGAATCAGGAAGGACGATCCATGATCCGTCGCGTACTGGCCGTCGCGGTCCTGGCCGCCGCCACGCTCGCCGTCATCCCGGCCGCCGCGCAGGCCGTCCCTGCCTGCCCGGTCGGCTACCTGTGCAACACCCAGTACTTCTCCGACTCCGCGCGCACCAACCTGGTGGGCGTCAGGACGGAGTTCTGCGATCGTTCGGTCTCGACCTGGGGCAGGCTCAGCGGCTACATCACCTGGTCGTCGAGCCGCTGCAACGACTGAAAGCCTCCGGGGGCGGCTTCGGTCACTGGGAGACCCGTCCCGTGCGCGGGCCCGGTTCGCGGCCGGGCGGCTGGTGGATCTGCTGCTCCGGCGCCGGCCGCGACGGGTTGGGCCGGGTGACCTCCGTCCGGTCCAGGAGGATGTCCTCGCCGTGGTGGGTCACCGTGATCGACGGCCCCCGCAGCAGCCGGTAGACCGTCGCCTCCGGCGCGATGCCGACGCTGAGCAGGCTGCCGCGGTAGCGCAGCCGGAAGGCGAGCCGGGTGATGCCGGGCGGGAGCGACGGGGCGAAGCAGATCCGTCCCTGACCCGCGCGCATCCCGCCGAGGCCCGAGACGAGCGCGATCCACGCTCCGGCCAGCGAGGCCATGTGCACGCCGTCCATGGTGTTCTTCTCCAGATCCGCCAGGTCCATCAGCGCCGCCTCGCCGAGATAGCGATAGGCCAGCTCCAGATGGCCCACCTCGGCGGCGATCACCGCCTGGGTGCAGGCCGACAGGGACGAGTCCCGCACGGTCAGAGGCTCGTAGTAGGCGAAGTTGCGGGACTTCTGCTCCGGCGTGAAGGCGTCTCCGCGCAGATGCATGGCGAGCACCAGGTCGGCCTGCTTGACCACCTGCTTGCGGTAGAGATCGAAGTACGGGAAGTGCAGCAGCAACGGGTACTGGTCGGGCCCGGTGGCCGCGAAGTCCCAGGGCGCGTGCCGGGTGAAGCCCTCGCACTGCGGATGGACCCCCAGCCGCTCGTCGTAGGGCACGGACATCGCCTCCGCCGCGTCCCGCCAGCGGCGGATCTCCTCGGCGGTGACCTGGAGCCGCTGCGCCGGGCCCGGATGGCGGGACGCGGCCTCGGCCGCGGCGCGAAGGTTCTGCTGGGCCATCAGGTTCGTGTACACGTTGTCGTCGACCACGGCGGTGTACTCGTCGGGGCCGGTCACACCGTCGATGCGGTAGCGCCCGGCCGCGTCGTGGTGGCCGAGGGCGCACCACAGCCGGGCCGTCTCGACCAGCAGCGGCAGGCCGGTCTGCTGTTCGAACGACATGTCCTGGCTCGCGTCCACGTACTGGGCCGCCGCGTGCGCGATGTCGGCGTTGACGTGGAAGGCCGCGGCTCCGGCGGGCCAGTAGCCGGAGCACTCCTCGCCGTGGATGGTCCGCCAGGGGAAGGCGGAGCCGTGCAGGCCGAGCTGTCTGGCGCGCTCGCGGGCCGGCGGGATCGTGGTGCGCCGCCACGACAGCGCGTCCGCGACGGCTGCCGGATGGGTGTAGGTGAGCACCGGCAGCACGAAGATCTCGGTGTCCCAGAAGGCGTGCCCGTCGTAGCCGGAGCCGGTCAGGCCCTTGGCCGGGATGGCGCGCTCCTCCAGGCGGGCGGCCGACTGCAGCAGATGGAACAGCCCGAAACGCACCGCCTGCTGCACCTCGGCGTCGCCCTCCACCTCGACGTCGGCGCCTTCCCAGAAGTCGTCGAGGTAGCGGCGCTGGTCGGCGTGCAGGCCGTCCCATCCGTCCAGACGGGCGGAGGCCAGCGCCGCGGCCACCTGGTCGTGCAGCGCGGCCCGGGAGCGCTGCGCCGACCATCCGTAGGAGAAGAACTTGACCAGCCGCAGCGTCCGGCCGGGCGACAGGCGGGTGGCCACGGTCATCCGGCTGACGTCGTCGCTGAGCTGCGCCTCGCTCCGGGTGCCGTCCGGCCCGTCGATCTCGTGGCACATCCCGGCGGCCACGCGCAGGCCGCTGGCCCGGGTGCGGTGAACCATGATGGCCGTTCCGTCGCTGCAGGGGACGTTCTCCTCCACCACCAGCGGCGCGTGCAACGGGGCGGCGGCGCGCGGGTCGCCGCCCGCGTACGTCTGGGTCTCGTTGGCGACGAGCTCCGACTGGACGACGACCCGCAACGGCCGGTCGACGGCCTCGACCTCGTACAGGATCGCGGCGACCGCGCGGTGGGTGAAGGACACCAGCCGGGTGGACCTGATCCGGACCGGGTTCCCGGTCGGGGAGCTCCAGTGCACCGTGCGCGTCAGGGTGCCGGCGCGCAGATCGAGGACCCGCTCGTGGCTGTGCAGCGTCCCGTACCGCAGGTCGAACGGCTCGTCGCCGACCAGCAACCGGATCACCTTGCCGTTGGTGACGTTCACTACCGTCTGTCCCGATTCGGGGTATCCGTAGCCCGCCTCCGCGTACGGCAGCGGCCGCACCTCGTAGAACCCGTTGAGGTACGTGCCCGGCGCCCCGTGCGGCTCGCCCTCGTCCAGGTTGCCGCGCAGCCCGATGTGGCCGTTGGACAGCGCGAACACCGACTCGGTCTGCGCCAGCACCCGCAGGTCGAGATGCTGCTCCCGGATCGTCCACGGCTCGACGGCGAACGCCGGATGCCGGATCATCCGGCCTCCCGGGACGGCGTGCCCCGCTCCAGCAGGTCGGCCAGGTCGGTGACCACGACGTCGGCGCCGTGGGCGCGCAACGCGTCCGCCTGCCCGGCCCGGTCGACGCCGACGACGAAGCCGAACCCTCCCGCCCGGCCTGCGGCGACTCCGGCCAGGGCGTCCTCGAACACCGCCGCCTCGGACGCCGTCAGCCCCACGGCCTCGGCGCCCGCCAGGTACATGTCCGGAGCCGGCTTGCCCGCGAGCCGCCGCTCCCTGGCCACGACGCCGTCGATCCGGGCCTCGAACTGCGCGGCGAGCCCGGCGGCGGCCAGGACCTGCTCGGTGTTGGCGCTGGAGGACACCACCGCGCGGCGCAGCCCGGCGTCCCGGACCGCGGCCAGGTAGCGGACGGAGCCGGGGAACACGTCCACGCCGTCCCGGTCGATGATGGCCTGCACCAGGTCGTTCTTGCGGTTGCTCAGGCCGTACACGGTCATCGTGCCGGGTGGGTCGTCCGGCGTCCCCTCGGGCAGGGCGATGCCTCGGGCGTCCAGGAAGCTGCGGGCGCCGTCCACTCGTTTCTTGCCGTCCACGTAACGGTCGTAGTCGGCGCCCGCGTCGAAGGGCACGAACGCGGTCCCGGTCCTGTCGCTCCAGGCTCGCAGGAAGTCGTCGAACATCGACTTCCACGCCCTGGCGTGCACGGTGGCGGTGCGCGTCAGCACACCGTCCATGTCGAACAGGCACCCCCGAATCCCCTCAGGCAGCCCCAGCATGGATCCCCCGTTCGCCATCACACCGGCCCCCACCTGCGCATACCCCTCCGTCTTCACTCCTCACGCGCACGGGCCCTCGCCCTTGCCGACCTTCGTCAGGTTCGGCTGGAGCGACCCGCACCTCCGCCGTCGGTCACCGCGGGCAGTCGCGGGGGTCGGCGCTCGCCCGTGCCCCTGCCAGGGCGATCCGGGCGGGGCTCTCCGGCAACGCGGCGGCCGTGCACACCACCTGCCGGACGGCCAGGGTGGACAGGTCACCGCCCGGAACGGCCGCCGTCAGCACCATGCGGCCGCCCGCCCTGACCGTCACCGAGAACGGGCCGGCTTCCGGCGGGACCTCGGTGGTGAGCCCGAGCGTCCGTTCCTCCGGGGTGGGCCCGGCCGCCAGCAGCGCGAGCCTCTCGGTCCGGAACACCGGACGGGCGCTCGGCCGCGTCACCGCGCTGAGCCGGCCGTCCTTCACCAGGTAGAGGACGATCGTCGTGGTCGGCGCGACGGTTCCCTTCGGCGGCTCGCCGGCGGGGATGACGTCGCTGGGACGAACGCCGCAGCCGGCCACGGCGGCGAGCGTCACCAGGCCCGCGGCGAGCATGCGGCGGGCGGGCCCGGCCCTCACGCGGAGGCTCCGTCCGGATCGGCGGCCCAGCGCGGCAGGCGCAGCGTGAACAGGGCGCCGCCGTCCGGGGCGTTGGCGACGGTGAGGTCGCCTCGGTGCAGGCGCGCGTTCTCCAGCGCGATGGCCAGGCCCAAGCCGCTGCCCTCCGATCGGGCCCTGGCCGCGCTGGCCTTGTAGAACCGGTCGAACGCGTGCGGCAGCACCGATGCGTCCAGCCCCGGCCCGTGGTCGCGGACCTCGAAGGTGATCCAGTGGGGGTCGGCGGTGAGCCGCACCGACACCGGAGGCTCGCCGTGCCGCAGGGCGTTGCCGACCAGGTTGGCGAGGACGACGTCCACGCGGCGCGGGTCCAGCCTCGCCGTCGCCGAGGCGGGAAGCTCGGTGCGCACCGCGTCCGACCAGCCCCGCACGCGCAGGGTCGCGGGCACCAGCTCGGTCACGTCGACCTCGTTCAGCGACAGGGCCGCGACGCCGGAGTCGAACCTGCTGATCTCGATGAGGTCGTTCACGAGCTTGGTGAGGTTGAGCGTCTCCTGGGTGACCAGCCTGGCGGCCTTGCCTGCGGGCTCGGGCAGCCGGACCGCCTCGTCGTCGAGGACCTCGGCGACGGCGGCGAGCGCGGCCAGCGGGGTGCGCAGCTCGTGGGACACGTCCGCCACGAACCGGCGGGCGTCGGCCTCCATCTCGCGCAGCTGCGTGACGTGCCGTTCCAGCTCCGCGGCGGTGTCGTTGAAGGTACGCGCCACGTCGGCCAGCTCGTCGGAGCCGCGGACCGCGATCCGGGTCCGCAGCTCCCCCTCGCCCAGCAGGCGGGCCGCCCGGCCGAGCTCGCGCACCGGGCGCAGCACGCTGCGGGTCGCCAGCAGCGCCACGACGACCGCGAACGCCATGGCCGCCCCGCCGAACAGCCAGGCGCGCGTGGCGAGCCAGTCGATGCTGCGCTGTTCGGGATACAGGCTGCGCGCGGTGTAGACCTCGATGCCGGACACCCGCGACCGGTCCTGCTCGACGGTCACCAGCGGCGCGCCGATGATCAGGAAGGGAGTGCCCTCCCGCACCACCCGTTGCCAGGCGATCTCGCCCGCCGCCACTGTCCGCCGCAGGTCCGCCGAGACGGTCTCGGAGCTCAGGAGCGGCCCGTTCCGGTCCGGCCGTCCGCCGCCCGGCGCGGTCGGCGGCGGGCCCGGCGGCGGGCCGGCCTCCACGTACTCCTCGCGGTAGACGGCCAGCGCGTAGCTGTTGCCCTCGGCCATGGTGGCGGCGATGGCGCCGAGCTCGATCCGGTCCGGAGCGGGGGTCCGCAAGGGGAAGAGCGTCTCCAGGCGTTCCTTCGTCGCCTTCAGCGCGGCGTCCTGGGTCCGTTCCAGGATGTCGTTGCGGGCCTGGACGTAGAGCCCGCCGGCCACCGCCGCCGCGGTGACCGCGCACAGCAGCGCGAACGCGAACAACAGCCGGGCGCGCAGCCCCAGGCTCGGCCCGGACGTCACCGGGCGGCTCACACCGGCCCGAACCGGTAACCGAACCCCCGCACCGTCTGCACGTAGACGGGGGACGCCGAGTCGTCCTCGATCTTGGCGCGCAGCCGCTGCACGCACGCGTCGACCAGCCGGGAGTCGCCGAAGTACCCGTGCTCCCACACCGAGTCCAGCAGTTGCTGGCGGCTGTGCACCCGGCCCGGCGTGCCGGAGAGCTCCAGCAGCAGGCGCAGCTCGGCCGGGGTGAGCTTGACCGGCGCGCCGCGCTTGGTGACCACCAGCCCGGCCCGGTCGACGGTCAGGTCACCGTGCCGTTCCAGCTCCGCCTGGTCGCGGCCGATCCGCCGGAGCACGGCGCGGATGCGCGCCTCCAGCACTCTGGGCTGCACCGGTTTGACGACGTAGTCGTCGGCGCCCGCCTCCAGTCCGGCCACCACGTCGATGTCGTCGCCGAGCGCGGTCAGCATGATGATCGGGACCTCGCCGATGGCCCGGATGCGGCGGCAGACCTCGAACCCGTTCATGCCGGGCAGCATGAGGTCGAGCACGACGACGTCGGGAAGGTCGGCCCGCAGCCGCTCCAGCCCCTCCTCGCCGGACTCCACGGCGCCCACCCGATGCCCGTGCCGGGTCAGGGCCAGCTCAAGGCCCTCCCGCACGGCCGGGTCGTCCTCGATCAGCAACACTCGCGACACGCCGCCGAGTACCACAGCACGCTCCGTAACCTTGCTCGCCAGTCAACTCCGTCCACTGTGGGACAGCCATGTCCTCGCTTCGTCTGTGCCATGTCATCGTTGTGTCACGGCCGGACCGGGGTGGCCGCCGTCGATGAACGGTGACATTCGGCAGACGACCCACACATATTCGGCGCCAATCGTAGTTCGTCATGAACGAACCACGCACTGTTCCGGCTCGTCCCCGCGATCGGCTGTTCGCCGTGGTGACGCTGGTGCTCGCCGTGCTCCTGCTGCCCGCGGCGCTCGTCCGCCGTCCCGGCCGGGCCCGCGAGCTGGCCTGCCGGTGGGCGTTACGGATGCGGTTCCCCGCCGAGGACCTCACCGGGCTCACCGACGGCGCCCTGGCGGCGTTCACCGCTGCGCGCACCGAGGCGCTCTGGCGGCACGGCCAGCTTCTCGGGCTCACGTCGGGATACCGCGACCCGCTCGTCCAGCTGCGGATGTTCGACGAGGAGGTGCGCCGCACCGGCTCCCCGGACCTGGCGCGCATGCTCGTCCTGCCGCCGTCGGAATCGAACCACGTCAAGGGCATCGCCCTGGACGTGCGTCCCCACGAGGGCGCCCGCTGGCTGGAGGAGCACGGCGCCCGCTACGACCTGTTCCGCATGTTCGACAACGAGTGGTGGCATTTCGAGCACCACCCCGAGTACGGGGGCACCCCGCCCCGGCGACGCCCCCACCCGGGCGTGGGCCACGCGACCGCTTGACGTGATCATGCACGCCCGGCGGCGGACGGAACGCAGATCCGGGACTCGTTGTCGACCCGCCGCGTGTGGCCCTGGGCGTCCAGGTACTCCAGGAGCGGTACGGCGACGCGGCGGCTCGTGCCCAGGGCCGTGCGGGCCTGGCTGACGGTGAAGGGCGCGGGCAGCGTGCTCAGCACGGCGACCGCCAGCTCCGGCGCGTCCGGCAGGAGGACGACGTTCCTCCCGATGGGCAGCAACGCCGCGGCCCGCACGGCCGCGGTGAGGGCGGCGCCGGTCAGCTTGAGCTCGGCCAGGCGCTCGGCGGTGGGGGCGTCGAAGGGACGGCCGACCAGGTCGGTCCGCAGCCGGTCGACGGCCTTCTCGACCTGCGGCGGCATCGGCGCCCGGTCGCCGCTGACGATCACCCCTGCTCTGGTCGTCAGGGGCTCGACGACGAGCGCCCGGGCCAGCCGCCGGTCGGGCAGGCCGAGCAGCCGGGCGGCGGCCTCCACGGTGATCCCCTGGTCGCGCCGCGACACCTGCTCCGTCAGGCTGCGGCGCAGCTCGGACCAGTGGCCGGGGTCGGCGAACCAGTCGCCCGCCACCGGCGGCATGTCGGGGGCGGCGCCCATCGCGGTCAGCTCGGCCCGGCTCAGCAGTCCGTGCCAGCGCAGCAGGTCCGCGGCGGTGGGGACGGTCACCCCGGCGAGCGCGGCCCCCCTGACCGACGCGGCTCCCCGTCGCCGCAGCGGTGCCGGCCGCACGTCCAGGACGTGCACCCCGGCCGCGATCGTCCGGCGGCCGGGGTCGCGGAGCAGGCCGTGGTCACCGGCCCTGAGCGGCATGGGCCGGGCGAGGGTGAGGCGGGCCGTGTCCGGTCCCAGCGGGCGCACCCGCACCGGAACGGCGGCCGAGCCCAGGTGGAAGACGAGTTCCCGGCCGACGTCCGCGCCGGGCTCCAGTCGCACGTCGGCGGACCGGGTGGTGATCCAGGCGTCCGGGGTGAGCAGCGGGGTGCCCCGGGGCAGCGTGTCGCGATCGGCGCCCCTGACGTTGACGGCGACGCGTGCGGTCGCCGACACCGCGTCCCGCCGCTGGTTGAGCGTCTGAAGGCCGCGGACCTGGAGCCGGTCGGACCCGGCGAGCAGTTCGTCGCCCACCCGCAGCGTGCCGTGCGTGAGCGTGCCGGTGACGACGGTTCCGGCGCCGGTGACGGTGAACGTCCGGTCGATCCACAACCGTACCGGGCCGTCCCGGCGTGGTTCGGGGAGCCCGGCCGCGAGCCGGTCGAGCGCGGCCGTCAGCTCGGGCAGGCCCTGCCCGGTCCGGGCGCTGACGGGGACGGCGTCGATCCCCGACAGGCTCGTCCCTTCCAGGTGGAGGCGGGCCTCCTGCAGTGCCGGTCCGGGGTCGGCGAGGTCGGTGCGGGTGACCACCAGCAGGCCGTGCCGTACGTCCAGGGCGTGCAGGGCGGCCAGGTGCTCGGCGGACTGGGCCCGCCATCCCTCGTCGGCCGCCACCACGAACATGACCGCGGGGCACGGGCCGACGCCGGCGAGCATGTTGGTGACGAACCGCTCGTGCCCGGGGACGTCGACGAAGGCCAGCTGCCGTCCGGAGCCGAGGGTGGTCCAGGCGAAGCCGAGGTCGATGGTCATGCCCCGGCGTCGTTCCTCGGCCCAGCGGTCAGGTTCCATCCCGGTGAGCGCGCGGACCAGGGCCGACTTGCCGTGATCGACGTGCCCGGCGGTGGCGATCACCCACATGCGCGCTCGGCGGCCGTCAGCCTCGTGTCCGTGCCGGGTTCGCCCGGGCCGCGCGGCCGGGTGAGGGCGGCGGGGCGGCTCACCCGCAGCCCGGCCGCGGTCCACGCCTGGAAGCCGCCGATCACGTCGGTGGCGTTCGCCAGGCCGAGCTGCCTGAGGGAGGAGGCGGCGAGGCTGGAGGAGTATCCCTCGTCGCACAGGATGATCCAGCGGATGTGCGCCGAGGTCGCCTCGGGGATCCGCGCCTCGCAGCGGGGGTCGAGCCGCCACTCCAGGTGGTTGCGTTCGATGACGATGGCGCCGGGCACCTCGCCGCCGCTGCGGCGCTGGAACTCCGGGCGGGTGTCGACGATGAAGGCGTCTTCACCTCCGGCCGCGGCGAGGGCTTCGGCGGGCGGCAGGCGGCGCAGCCCGGTACGTGCCCGGGCCAGTAACGCGTCGATGCTCAAAGGGCTCCAGGGGTGAGGTCTGGCGGAGGCGGACGGGAATCGAACCCGCCGCGCCGAGTTGCTCGGCGCCATCGGTTTTGAAGACCGAGAGGGCCACCAGGCACCCGGACGCCTCCGTTGGTGATCTTAGCCCTCTCCGGCGCTCCAATTGAAGATCCTTCTTTGGGTGGAGCCGTTCACTTGCAGGCAGTGACCACGGCGTTGTACAGGTCCTCGTCGTCCTCGGCGGCCACGGCCCGCAGGTCCAGGAGGCAGCGGCCGCGCTCCACCCGGGCGAGCACGGGCGGCTCCGCCAGGCGCAGCGGCTCGGCGAGCGTGACGTCGACCGCGACGGCCGCGCTGGGCAGCGTGACCCCGGGCGCGCCCCCGCCGCCGACCGTGGCGGCGCTCGCGACGGCCTGCGCCGCCACCCCCGCCTGCGTGAGCCGTTCGGCGAGCGTCTCGGCACGAAGGCGCAGCCCGGCGGGGTCGGCGTGCAGGGCGGCGGATGTCGGCGTTCCGGTGGTGCCGAGTGTCGCCTCCAGCGCCGCGAGGGTGAGCTTGTCCACCCGCAGCGCCCGGGCCAGGGGGTGCCTGCGCAGCCGCTCCACCAGGTCGGCCCGGCCCAGCAGCAGCCCGCACTGGGGCCCGCCCAGGAGCTTGTCGCCGCTCGCGGTCACCAGGTCGGCGCCGCGCGCGAGCCAGGTCGCCGCGTCGGGCTCGTCCGGCAGCAGCGGCTCGGGACGCAGCAGGCCCGAGCCCGCGTCGGCCACCAGGGGCACGTCCTGGCGAGCGCACAGCGCGGCCAGCTCGCCGACGCCGGGGGTCCGGGTGAAGCCCTCGATCCGGTAGTTGGAGGGATGGACCTTCAGCACGAAGCCGGTGTCCGGGCCGATCGCGGCGGCGTAGTCGTCCGCTGTCGTGCGGTTGGTCGTACCGACCTCGCGCAACCGCGCTCCGGTCGAGGTGAGCAGCTCCGGGAGGCGGAAGCCGTCGCCGATCTCGACCAGTTCGCCCCGGCTGATGATGATCTCTCTGCCCGCGGCCAGCGCGGTGGCGGCCAGGACGAGCGCCGCCGCGTTGTTGTTGACGACGTGGACGGCCCGGGCGGCCGGCACCGCGGCGGCCAGGGCCGCCATCGCCGCGCGTCCCCGGCGGCCGCGGCGGCCGGTGGCCAGGTCGAGTTCGATGTCGGTGTTGCCCGCGGCGGTGCGCACCGCCTCCACCGCGGCCCGCGACAGGCGGGCGCGGCCCAGATTGGTGTGCAGGATCACGCCGGTGGCGTTGAGGACCCGGCGCGGGCCGTCCGCGGGCAGGGACGCCAGTGCCGCCTCCGCGACCTCGCCGGGGGCGATCGTGCCCTCCCTGGCCAGGCGCTGGGCCTCGTTGACGACGGCCTTGACCCGGTCGTGCCCGAGCCGGAGCAGCGCCTGGGAGAACCTCGGGTCGGCGAGTACGGTGTCGGTGCGTGGGATGAGGCGCCGCGGATCGGTCATGACATCCGGACTTACACCATGATCGACATATCTGTACATTACGATCATGCAGCGATTGACGCACTACGCGCAGGGTGGCGGCTGTGCCTGCAAGATCCCGGCGGGCGAACTGGAGAGCGTGCTCGCCGGTTTCGGGAAGGAGCAGCCCGCCGATCCGCTGGGCGAACTGCTGGTCGGCACCGAGACCGGTGACGACGCGGCGGTCGTCCGGATCGAGGGCGGCACCGCGATCGTGAGCACCGCGGACTTCTTCACGCCCGTCGTCGACGACCCCTACGACTGGGGCCGGATCGCCGCCGCCAACGCGCTCTCGGACGTCTACGCCATGGGCGGCCGGCCGCTCGTCGCCCTCAACGTGCTGTGCTGGCCCCGGGACGGCCTGCCGTACGAGATCGCCCGGGAGGTGCTGCGGGGCGGCGCGGACGTCGCGCGGCAGGCCGGGTGCCACGTGGCGGGCGGGCACAGCGTGAACGGGCCGGAGCCCATGTACGGCATGGCGGTCACCGGGCTGGCCGACCCCGCCCACCTGACGCGCAACGACGCGGGCCGCCCCGGGCTGCCGCTCTCGCTGACCAAGCCCATCGGCTCCGGCACGCTGAACAACCGGCACAAGGCCACGGGCGAGGTGTTCCCGCAGGCGATCGAGGTCATGACCCGGCTCAACGCCGACGCCGCCCAGGCCGCGCTGGAGGCCGGCATCCGCTGCGTCACCGACGTCACCGGCTTCGGCCTGCTGGGCCACCTGTACAAGCTCGCCCGGGCCTCCGGCGTCACCGCGGTGATCGACGCGGCGGCCGTCCCGCTCATCGAGGGCGCCCGGCAGGCCGTGCGCGACGGCTACGTGCCGGGCGGCTCGCGCCGCAACCTGGACTGGGTGGCCCCGCACACCGACACCGGGACGGTGGCCGAGGAGACGCTCCTGCTGCTCGCCGACGCGCAGACCTCCGGCGGACTGCTGGTCGCCGGGGAGGTCCCGGGGGCCCCGGTGATCGGCGAGCTGATCCCCCGCGGGCACCACGCCGTCGTGATCCGCTGACCTCTGGCCACCCCCGGCGACGCGGTGTACAACTGGATAATGATCTTCAAAGGTGTACGCAGGGGATCGATCTGGGCGGCGGTGGTGGCGCTGCTGCCGTCCTTGACCGCTTGTGCCGCCGGGGAGGCCGACGCGCGAACGGCGGCGCAGACCGCCGGCCGGCCGGGAAGCCTGGAGAATCCGCGGGTGCTGAACTGCGCGAACCGCAACGGGGAGTTCGAGGGAGAGAAGACGACGAGCCGCGCCGCCGCGCCGGACGACCTCGTGGTGGGGCCGCTGCTCATCCCCGGGCTGCTCGCGTGGGGCGAGGCCCGGGCCGAGCAGTACGGGAGCGACCACAGGTTCAAAGTCGGCGCGCTGGTCAGGAAGGGCAAGACGATCACGGTGTCCATCCCGGCGAAGTTCCACGACAGCGCGGGCCTGCTCTACTCCGAGCCGTCCAGGAACGCCCGGACCCCGGCCGAGGCCGACCACTCGGTGTCCTTCACCGCCTGCTCCGACCACGACACGATGTTCGTGGGCGGTTTCTACGTGAAGGAGCCCAGGTGCGTCGCGCTGGAGTTCCGGGTGCCGGGCCAGCCCGTCGTCCGGCGTGAGATCTCCTTCTTCAACGGCGCCTGCTGACCCCGTGACGCGCCGCCCCCCCCCCCGGGGGGGGGGGGGGCGGCCCGCCCCGGAAAACAAAGGGGCGAAACCGCCGAAAAGGGACCGGGGGAGGGCCACAGAG
>NZ_JBSFGF010000037.1:0-64240 GCF_053596455.1 Nonomuraea sp. NPDC001699
CCCCGCCCGCGACTACCAGCCCCAGGCAAACCCGAACAAGACGAAACCCCCGAACCCGTAGGTTCGAGGGTTTCCGATGTCCCGAGACATCACAAAGCGCGCCCTGCAGGATTCGAACCTGCGACCGTCGGATTAGAAGTGCGATGCCGTTTGATGGCAGTTCGTGCCATCACAGCATGCCTTGTGTGCCCCACAGTGCCGGGCCCTGACGGCGCGTGACGGGGCGTACGAGCACGCACCGAGCACGGCGGACACCCAAATGAATCATCACGCCGTGACTTCGTGTAGTGAATCCCGGGCTCCAGGCCGCCCCGCAATGAGTATGGTTGACGCCTCTGTGCTCGCCGCGTGCTCCAACGCCGCTGACAGACAACTCTGCCTGCGGAGCCTCTACCAGGCGGGCTGCTTCGCGACATGGTTTGGGGAGCGTCATACCGCGTTGAGACCTGGGCGAGCGCGGGCAGCAGAGCACGTATGCGGCCAGCACCCGGAAGACATCCCGCACGCATTGTCGGTGGACCGGTTTATGGTGAGGCAGGACATCGGGAGTGCCCATGGATGATCTCATCGCAGCCTGTCGTACCCAACTGGACAACTGGGCGTCGGCTTTCGCCCGCGAGCGAGGCCTGTCCGCTCAGGTATTACGACTGCACCCGCCACTCGATTTAGACGAGGCCAATGGGTTGATCCACGCTGTCGGCGCGGGGCTGGTAAAGATACAACCCGACGGAGTGTTCCGGCTCGCCGGCGCGGCACCCGGCAAAGGACCGTACAACCTCTTCTCACAAGGTCCCACCCCATCGCTCAATCGCGAGTACCTAGTGCAGATCGCGGCCTTCTCCGAGTTGGTGACCGAGCATCGCTGGCCGGCACGGCTAGTGGCGTTCGAGTACGGCGCATTCGACCTGGGGACCTTTGACGAGGCTGGACGGCCAGTGGTGGTAGCAGAGGCCAAGCGCGATACCGCGTCACTGGACCGCATGCTCGACCACATGCGTACCGCGACGGCGCGCCAGGTCACAGCGCCGATGGGTACAACACAGCGTAAGATCGCCGCGCTGTCGAGGCTCGGCGCGACCGTGTTCTGGGCAGTAGCGCCCGGCGTGCGACGCGCCTTTGACATCCAAATCGATGAGTACGGCGTGCCGCAGCTCATTCCTCGAGAGACCTTGCCGACAGGGCCGCGCACTGATTTGGACTGCCCAGTGTGTGGATCAGAAGACGAGGTGCACGGCAGCCCGCTGCCTGACGGACGCATCCGCCTGATGTGTACCAGTTGTGATCATCAGTGGTCGCGGACACCCCGCGTCCCCTGCCGACGCTGCGGAGCCTCAGACGTCGACATCGGCACCTACCAGGGTTGGGCCTACGACGACCCAGAAGTCGCCGCTGACGACACCTCCGCACCATGGCACTACGTCGACTGGAACGTCTATCGATGCCAACGATGCCATCACACGTGGCAAGCGGGCCACCGCGCCATCTGAAGGGCTGAGCAAGTTCTGAATATGCGTGGGTGTGCCTGAACTCCGAATCGCGTTCTCGACGGCAGTTACCTGAAGGGTGTCCGTATTCCATTCAACGAGGTCACCGTGCTGCGCCGCCAGGTCCACCGCCCAAGGCTGTCATGGGCGGACCGAGCAGTGCTGTCCACGCTGGCCCGAGAACTGCCGGCGGTCCTGCGTACCCACCGGTTGGTCACACCAGGGACGCTGCTGCGCTGGCACCAGCATCTGATCGCACGTCACTGGACCTACCCGCACCGAACAATAGGACGGCCAGCGACCGATCACTACAATCGGCACCGGCCGCACCGCTCCCTCGGCCTCCAAGCCCTGCACCGATCACGACTCCGTCGTGATCCTGCTGCCGACGGGCCGGATCGTGCGTCATCACGTCCTCGGCGCGCTGATCAACGAGTATCAACGAGCCAGCTGACCAACGGGGGTTCAGTCGTGAAGAGGCAGGTCAGCGCCTTGGGCCTAGTTCTGACACCCTTCAGGCCGGGCTGGCCTACCTGTCGGCCTGCAACACCGGTGACCCGAGCACCCGCGTGCTGGACGAGGCCGTACACATCACGTCGGCCTTCATGCTCGCCGGATTCCCGCGGCCCTCGGCACCCTGTGGTCGATCGACGACCAGAAGGCAGCGGTGATCTCGAACGAGTTCTACCGGCGGCTGGCCGAGCGCGGTCTGGACGTCGACGCCGCTTCCTCATGCGTTGCACGACACGATCCGGCATAGGCGCGACGTAGCACCCGGCTAGCCGCTGGAGTGGGCGAGTCACATACGCGGGATGCTGAAGGAAACACGCCAGATCGCATGGAGGCCATTTCTGGATCCCAGCGCGCGGCTGTCAAGAGTAATGTGCGATTCTCCGAATCGGTATCTCACCGGGAGGCCGTATGGCTCCAGACAATCGCCGCGTGCAGACTGCGGTACTCGACAGCCCCGACTCCGACCATCCGCTCTCCCTCCCGACGGACCGGAAAGAGGCGGACTGGTACCTGTCCAGGTATCGCGGAAAGGCGTTCTACTGCGGATTGTGGCTCGGGGGTTGCGGATGGCGGCTTACCGCCAAACTCTACCGTGACCGAGTCTGTCATTTCGCGCATCTTCCCGCCCCGGAGGGAATGGCCCCCGCCTGTGAACGCCGGGGCGGAATCGAAAGCGCCGACCATCTCTTCATTCATCGCGGCCTGACGTCGCGCATGGGCGAACAGCAGCGCTTCGACGGCCGGATGGACAAGGAGCGCTGCACCGACCTTCTCGTACGCCGCCGCAGGAGCAGGTCGGCCGTCAAGGTTCAGTTCGTCAACCTCACCCCCGCCGAATGGGCGGAGCAGGACGAACTCCTGCATGCCCAGTTCGAGCACGTGAATTGGATGGTCGGCCCCACGGCGAGCAGAACCGGCCGCCATCTGCTGGAGCGCGACGGCTACGCGTTGCATGTCCGCTGCGCGAAGGGAAGAAACGGCGTGCGGGCCGTCATGGTCGGCACCGAGACCCGCGACGGCGACCTCGAATGGAGCAGCCTGGACGATTGCGAGTTCACCGACAAAGGGCTCGTCACCCCGTTACTCCGCAACACCCGAACCGGCGGCCGCGCCACAACGCCGCCCGGTTTTCCCCTGGCGGTCAAGGACGTCGTTGTCCGCCCTCAGGAGCCGGTCACCAGGCCGGATGTCCTGCCTCACTCTCATGTCGCGGCGATCGAGGTCGTCGTGGGCGAACGCGAGCCGCTCAAAGCCCGCCTCGCGCTGCCCGGCCATGATGTTTTCGTGGTCGGTGAGCCGTACGCGCTGGTAGAGCCCGCCTCGGTCGACGCCGCCGGGGTGAAAGGACATCCCGTCCCGACATGGACGATCTTCAGCGCGGGCGTCACCCCGCTTAACCCGCCCGAGTCGGAGGCGGACAAGGCCCCCGCGCCGGACGAGCTGATCCGGCACAGGCTGACCACCCTCATCGCCGAGCTCCGCAAGGCCAGGAACGCGGGTCGGCACGACGAGGTCCTGGCCATGCTCGACGCCCACCGGGCCCTTCTCAGCGAGCTGACCCGCAGGGAATTCCGCTCCGAGCGTGCCAAGGTCATCGAGGTGGATCGCTGGGCGCATGCCAGGACGCAGGCCCACCAGCCGAGCCCGGCGCCGGCTGCCCGGCGAGAGACGACACGGGCGCTCGGTGGCGACCCGCCGGTCCGGGTGTCCATGGACGCGGTACGCCACGAGCTCGCGCTGCTCCTCGCGCAGCTTCGAGGGGCGAGGACCAAGGGCGACCACCGACGTATCTCCCAGTTGCTCGACGCCCACGCCGCTCTGACGGAGTCCGCTGCCGCCGACCCTGCTCTCCGGAAGCTGACCAAGGAGATCGAGACGTTCCGCCGGTCCCCGCCCTCGGACCGGCTGCAGGAGATCATCGACGAGCTGCATGAGGCGAAGTGCGGTGATCGGGTCGAGCGCGTCCGAGCCCTGATGAGGGAGGGTACGCATCTCGTCATGCGCCTCGGCGACGCGATCGGCCCCGAGCAGAGGCAGGAACTGGTCGACAGCGGCCAATGGCTGGCGGAGGCGGCCGAACGCGGCACCGGAGAACGATGACGCGGAAGCACGCCGCCTCCCGCGTCCGGGCCTCTCGGAAGGTGAGAACGCTTGAGCATCGGTTGCAGAACCGGGCTCGGACGTGGACGCGGGTATGAGTTAGCGGCAGGGCACGGCTCCGAGGTGGGGGGTGGCCGGTGGCGATGCAGTCGGAGATAGGAGCGTCTGCTCGGGATGCGCCGCCAGATGGGAGCCCAGGGCACCCGGCTGCGAGGGCTCAGGATTCGGATCGATCAGATTCAGGCCCGGCTGGAGCGGATCAGTGAGCTGGTCAGGAGCTATCACACCGCAGATGACGCATGTGGCGAACACTTGAGGCGCGCCATCGCTACGGTGCTCGCTGTCGAGGGGACGCGTGAATGGGTCACTGGGTCGCGGCTGCTGTGTTCAGCTGATCCACTGGCGAAGCGCCCGCCAAGTGGCGAACTCCGCGTTTTGGGCGACGGCGAAGATGAGCCGCTCTTCGGCAGCGATGTCCAGGGGGCTGACCTGGTTCTCGGCAATGCTCAGCAGGCGTTCGCGCCGCATGCTCGTCGAGGCATCGTCCTCTGGGGCGTGCTGGAATACGCCGACGAACACCGATCGCCCGTCACGACCCACGGGCGCCCAGGCTCCGCGAACCGGAGTGTCCGCGAGGTGCCCTTCCCCGCGAGGGGGACTGGGGGCACTCCAGAAGAGCGGATCCTCGCGGAGCTGGGCCATGGTGGGTGTCGCCAGCTCGTTGGTGAGGCGCTCCCATTCACGCTCCTGGTCCAGTAGATCCAGGCGGTCGGGCCACAGGTCGACCGAATCCCATGCGACCTGCGCGGATTGCTCCTGCTGATCGTCGGTGTTCTGCGGAATGAGATCGACGTCCTTTCCCGGCTCCGTGTGGTACAGGTTGACGAAGGTCTCGTTCTTGCGAATCGCGGCCCAGCTCAAGGCGAGCGAGGACCCGACGTACCGATTGATCGACGCCCAGAGGTAGAGCTTCTTAAGCGATTTCATGATTGCCATCGTCGTCCGCCCCGAGCCGCCGCTTCTTCCTTTGGCCTCACAGACCATCTCACGATAGCTGGGTAGTTCGATCAGCAGGTCAGGCCTGGAGTACCCGCCTTTCGGCCCACGTGAGGAAACGGCGGACATCAGATCGAAGTGGCTGATCTGCAGTGGCCCGATCGCCCCCTGCGCGATCAGGCTCTCGATGCTCGCCGTCAGCAGACCCAGGCCAGCGGAGGTGACGATGAACGTCTTGATGTGGTGTGACGAGCAGTCATACGCCCTTGTCCGGCGGAGTGCGCCCTTGGTGCTTCCTCCTGTGTTGTCGAGCGCCGTGGCAAGCAGCCGGGTTTCGAGCATCAGCGATTCGAAGGAGCCGTGTCGGCTTCCGGCAATGGAGGAGAGACCATTGGTCAGTACCACAGAAGCGAGGCTGATCGCCAGATCCCGCGTCTCACGCCATTGAATTCCATCCGGCCCGTTCGGGACGGGAGACCATTTGTATCTGGAGAATCCGACCATTCCCATGCTCGCAATGATATCGCCCTCTCGTGGACCTCTAGTTGCCTTACGATGCGCCGAAATGTCCCTGATGATAGAACTTCACGGCGGTCGAGATAGGGCCTGAGCACGGCCATCAGGCCCCGCAGCCGCTGAGGCGCATCATGCGTCCAGCAGTGTGCCTGCCGATAATTACATCCACCCAGGTCATGGCCATCTGGAGGCTTCGCGTCGCGCGCGAGCTCCAACCACCGGGAGAGGGCGAACGCATACGGCATGATGATCGGCCGTGCTCCTTCGTCCGGCCTATCTCACCGTCACGAACGCGTTCGCCGCGCTGCGGTTGCTTACCATGGGCGATCGGGACAAGGACATCGAGGTCCTTCGCCCTGCGCCACCAGATCACCGTCCTTGAACGCCAACTCAGGGCCGACACCAGAGTGCGATTCGCGCCCGAGGACCGAGCCTCCCTGGCCGCTCTCCTGACCTCGCTGGCCCCGCGAGGTCCTGCGCCGGCTGCGGCTGCTCATCCGCCCCGACACCGTCTTGCGCCGGCATCGCATCTGATGAAACGGCGTCACGCTCGTACCTGTCGGCCGAAGCGGCCTGGCCGCCCACCCACGGTCCGCTCCATCCGTGCCCTCATCCTGCCTCTGGTTCGGGAGAACCCCGGCTGGGCTGCCGGCGAGTGCCTGGTGAGCTCGCCACACTCGGTATCAAGGTCGCGCCATCCACAATGTGGGAGATCCTCAAGCAGGCAGGGCTTGATCCGGCGCCCGAGCGGGCGTCCACCACGTGGGCCGACTTCCCGCGCTCGCAAGCCGGCGCCCTGCCGGCTTGTGATTTCATCGAAACCATCACCTTGAACGGGCAGCGCCAGGACATCCTGGCCGTCATCGAGCACACCACCAGACGGATCCGCGTGCTCGGCACCACCGCTCACCCGAGCGCGAGCCGGGTCATCCAGGTGATCAGGAATCTGGTGATGGACCTGGAAGACGCAGGCTGCCGAGCACGCTCTCGGGTCCGAGACAGGGATGGGAAGTTCCCCACCCTCATGGACGGAATCCTCGCCGACGCGGGTATCCAGACCGTACTCACCGGCATCCGGATGCCCCGCATGAAATCCATCATGGAACGGTGGGTGCAGTCCTGCCGCCGCGAACTCCTCGACCGCTGCCTCCTGTGGAACGAACACCACCTTCGGCACGCCCAGCGCGAGTACGAACATTTCTACAACCAGCACCGGGCCCATCAAGCCCTGAACCAGGCCGCCCCGCTGCGCACCGTCCCCGATCCGATCACGGACCCAGGGCGAATCATCGACCTGAACATACGCCGACGGGACCGGCTCGGCGGCGTTCTCCACGAATACTCACAAGCGGCTTGACCTGCGTGGATGGAATTTTCGGCAGGCGTACAGTCGCCCAGCGCCCTGGAAGCGCTCGGCCCGCCAAGCGAGGAAGCCCGGCGCTGGCGACAGATTGTGTTCTTGAGCCCCACACCAGTGCCAGCAAGAACTGTCGGCTTGTCGCGCTCGGCACGGAGGCCGCTGTGGCTGAGTACAGAATCACCGACGTCCCAGGCCAGCAGGACAGGCCGACGAGTTCGTCCTCAACAGGGCACCGCCCGCTAAGGGCGCTGTGGCCATGTCTTCGAAATCACTACTCGTACACCACACCCGTGGACGTGGCCGCCGTCGAGGCCGGCGATGCAAGGCAGATCGTAGGGATGAGCCTTCCACCAGATGTCTGCCATCAGCGGTCCTGCTGGGCGGCGTAGCCGGGTAGTGGGGCCAGGGTGAGTAGGCCGCAACCGTAGGACTTGGCAGGGCCGATCCCGCAAAGAAGGCGTTCGGTGAAGATGGCGGTGTCGGTGATGCGAAGTCGCCCTTCGTAGGTGGCTATGTGCAGGACGACTGGCTTGGCACCGTTGCTCTTTTTACGAAAGGAGCGGCGTTCGCGGGCGATGATCCGTAGGTCGGGGGGCGGGGGCGTTTGCTTGTCGTTGGGCGCTTCAAGACCCGGCGCGGGCGTGTCGATGTGGGCCGAGGGGATCTCGAACCCCCATCGGCCCATGCGAGAGAGGAACCAGTTAAGTTGCGCGGTGATGGTGCGGTGACCGATGCGGAAGGAGCGCCGCTTGGCCTCGGTGGCTCGTTCCAGTTGAGTGGCCGAGGGTTTGATAGGGCTTGAGATGTTCTGGACAGGGTTGGCGGTCAGCCGGAAAGCGAACTGTCGACCGACGGCGATTTGCGCCAGCAGAGGCGCGTAGTCGCGTACGGCCACGTGCTCGCCGTCGGCGCTGGGCCAGCCAGCCTGTTCGACGAGGTGGCTCCAGTCGGGCCGAGTGACGGTCAGGACGAACAGGAATGGTCGGTGGGGATTGTCGGCGTCCAGCCGCCACAGGATGCGCTGGTCGGTAGGGTCAGGAATGCCGTGCAGGACGGCACCGTGCATGGCGTGCGGACTGGCCAGTAGGAGTCGGCTCTTCTCACGCAGCGGGTTGATTCTGATACGAGACAGAAAGGTCATGTCGGGTCACCAGCCCAGCAGGGCGAACGGGTCGTGGCTTGGCCCCGTGTGGTCGGGTGCAGCGTAGCCTGTGGGTACCGAGATCCAGATGTGCCGGATCCGACGGCTGGTGAAGCGGCGTTCCCACGGGTCGAAGGAGTACGGCACGTCGGTGAGAGAGTCCGGACCGTTCGGGTCATCCAGGGTGGCTGCCACGTCGATGGCGGCGGGTTTACCCCGGTCGCGAGTGTAGAACTGCTTCGCTGTTTCGGTGGCTTGCCAGGGTTCTGTACGCAGCACTTCCAGCAAAGGCGCCTGGCGTATGGCGAGAAGGAGTGGCTGGGTGGGGACGCAGGAGCGGCGGCCAAGTGCGAGGGGAAAAGCCGGGCGCCGGACTGCATCGGCGAGCGTCTGCACGAAGTCGGCGGGACCGTACAGCGCGGCGAGGAAGACTGCGTCCTGGAGGTAGAAGCGCTGGGTGATGTGCGTGTATTTAGCAGGCGATGTGGGCTTTTGCAGGCCCTTGGCTGATACGCCTGCCTGCGGCAGAGGACGTCCCCGGTAGTCACTCACGGTGTGATAGTCGTATAGCAGACTGCCGGGCTGGTCCACGCGTACCCCAAGTTGCAGGCCGAGCAGGTCATCGAGGGCCTCTCCGCGGGCTCGGCCAGCTGCCGCGGCGAGCAGACCCAGCACGCCCGATTTGGTGGGTTCGGGTCGGGTGTCCCGGCGATTGAGGGCGCTGCGATCGCCCCAGGACTGCAAGGGACCGGCCAGGCGCAGCACCAAGGTGGCGTGAGAGGTGTTCATCGAGCCTGCTCGACATGCTCAGCCAGCGTGGCGCGCAGGTCGGCGAGTAGGGCGGGGAAAACGGTGTTCGCACCGAAGATCGTGGTGAGCCGTTCGCCGGTGTACCCATCGGGAGCGAAGGTATGGCAGACCGCGGCATGGATGGGGGTGTCGCCCCATTGGCGGATGGCACGTTCGTATTCCACCGCCAGACGGACGGCGGAGTCTGCGGCCAAGCCCTCGCCCTCTTCGCTGGCCATGAGCGGCATTTCGAAAGCTGAGACGAGATTGACCGGCTGGTCGTCCCGAACCACGACGACGACCAGGCTGGGCAGCGTTCTGTGGGCGAAGGAATTTTGATGCCCGGAGGGAATAGACCGGGCGAAGTGTTCAACGAAGGCGCCGACGGCGAGCAGCGAGGCGTCGCTGTCGCCGAGGTTGGCGATCAGCTGAGGAAGGTTGATGGTGGCGTAGCGGTACAGCGTGGCGGAGTTGAAGCCGATGGTGCCGATCATGCCAGCGCCGGCTTCCTCTGTGGGACTCTCATCGTCGACTGCCGTGTAGTAGTCGAACTCTAGATCCACTGCATGGGTGGACAGCGCATGGGCGACCTGAGTGGCGGCGTCAACGTTGAGCGCGGCGATATCGGCGACCATACGGCCGAACAGCGCCACGTCCATCGGATGGCCCTGTTGCAGCTTGTCTGCGACAGGTAGACCTTTGACCGCCTTGGCGAGCTGTTCGTCTTCCAGGGCGGCCAGGGCGTCTGCCTGGTCGGCGATCAGGTCGACGATGTCTTCGAGTTGCCGGTAGCCAAAGAACAGCAGGTACGCGGTGTCGCCCGCCTTCTTGCCTGCCTTGATGCCCAGCGGCTCCAGCAAGGCCGACGCCAGGCGGGCGGTCTGCTCAATCTCCAGTCCGGTTCGGGCGGTCAGCCGTTCGGCCAGTTTGCCTACGATTCGCTTGGTCCGGGTGGCGTGGTCCTGCTGCGGTGCGTCCTTGGCAAAGCTGGCACGGGTGGCGCGCTTCCATGCCTGTGAGGAGACACGAGCTCTGCGATGCCCGCCGAAGTAGGCCTCCTTTGGGTTACCTTGATCGTCGCGGTTCAGATTCGCCGGCGGAACGGACTGAATTATGTGCACGTCGATGTACAGGCGCTTGTCCATGGGGACTCCTGATGAGATGGGTCTGAAAGAAGTGCTGCCGTGGTCCTGGACCCACTATTTGGGAGTGGGAACGGTGGCCGGCTTTGCTTCAGCTGCAGACTTCTGGGCCGGGCGCCAGCCGTAGTAGTCCAGCCCCAGCGTGCGGCGGGCTACTTGGCGGGTGTCGGGGCGCTGCCAACCGAGGATGTCCGTCAGGAGCAGGTCATAGTCCAGTGGTTGCCCAACGGTCCGAAGCTGGGAAATCAGGCCGCGCAGGTGGTTGAGGAAGGCAGAGACTTGGGTAGCGGAGGCGGTGGCGTTGACCCGCCGATCCACCGCTTCCCGGCCGAAGCCCTTGTCGTTGTCGTTCTCCTTGCGGAGCTGCCGCAGGGCCTGGCCCAGCCGGACGTTAGGCCGGTGCATTGGCTCAGGGCGGGATTGTTGGTGCAGGCCATACAATGCGAGCGCGGCATGTTCGGCCGTCAGCTCCGCCGATACCTTGCCCTGTTGGGCGAGCCGGTCGTCGATGGGCGAGGTGTAGTACGGCCATAAGGCTGGCACTGTCCCGGCCGGCCTACCCAGTCCAGCCCGAAACGCGGCCAGGTCCTCTCCCGGCGGTCTCTGCTTGTCGCGCCAGGTCCCGTCGGCGCTCACGTAGCGGGTCCAATAGCGCACGACGCGCTCGTTGGCATCTGTCATGTGTGTCCTTGCCTTCAGGTCGGCTACGCGATCGACGGGGCGATGAGCGGGTCTGCGCTAGATTGCCGCAGCTCGCGCGCCGTCTTGGCCCAACGGGGTAGCGCGTTGCTGACTCGCTGGTAGAAGTTTTGTTCGGCGTAGGCGAGCCGGTAGACGTACTCGCCTCTGTCCTTCTTCACATTCCGCCCGGCGAACTCACTACCAGTGGCAGTGGCAAGCAGCTTCTCGGCGACGTCTTTGGTCCGGTCGCGGGCGTGCTTCTCCCAGGCAGTGCGGCCACGTTCCAGCAGGTCTGGATCGCCCTCGGCGGAACGTACTCCGATCAGGAAGCGCCGTACCAGCGGGTCAAGAGCGTGCAAGACGAACTCACTGGGGCGTTGTCCCCTGTCCCAAGGGATCGGATCCGCGCCCCGAGCCCGGCGCAGATCGGCCGAAAGCTCGTTCACGGCCCGTGCCAGCTCCTCGGCCTGCTCAGCCACCTCGATCAACGTGGTGTACGTGTCGGTGTCGGCGCGCAGTCCGGCGACCGGCAGCGGGATCGAATCCAACATGATGTCCTCCACTACGGCGGACTGCGTTCCGTAGGTGATGCCGATTGTCTCCACCCGCAGCGGGTAGTCGTAATCGACATGCCCCTTGGCCTGAATGTCGGCGAGTTGGCTCAGTAGCACCGAGGTTTCCACATCGCCGTCGCCGTTTTGCCGTTCCGAGGCCAGCAGCGCCTCCAAGCCGCGCCAAGCCGCCTTGCCCGGGACGTGCCGTCGCGGGCGGCGAAGGGGTCCCGTTCGGCTCCTGGGCATTTTCTGGAAGGTCCAAGCGGTGTGGGGTTCCCATTCCGGGATGGTCTGCAGCCGATCCCCCGCACACAGCACCACCTGGGAGACGCGCAGGCCCTCGTTTGTCTCCTCTGGGATGAGGCGGATCCGTCGTGCCTGCCACGTCCACAGATCTAGTAGCCCAGCCGCAGCGCGGCTCTGCCAGTGAGCTTGCGCGGGCGGACGGCGCCACTGGGGAAGATCTTCGACGGACTGGTAGCCGATTGGGGTGTTTAGCATCAGGGTCTCGAACAGCGTCCGCCCGACCGGCAAGATCACGCCCAGCGGGCCGAGCGGACCGGTCACGTTGCCCGTGGTCTTTCCGGCCTTCACAGCGGGGTCGCCACTCGCTCCTGACTTGATCCCTGCAGTGTCCCAGCAGTGTGCGTGCAACAACCATCGTGCTGCTTGTTCCGGAGTCAACAATAGTGTGTCACTCTCGGTACGCGTCGCGAACAACGGCACATTATTGCCCGAGGCCGCGGTGGCCACCAGCAGCGCAGACCCCTTCGTCTCGTTTTTGGCCGTGTGCAGCCCGGCCACCTGAGCGAACGGGGCATCGACGCTGAACAAGTCGAAACGAGACCGAAACGCGTCGAGGTAGGCGTTGATTGCCTCTCGTTCTTCGTCGGTGAATCGCCTGTTGGCGAAGCGACGCGCCCATTCCGCCAGATCGGCAGGACGTCCTAAGGCATCCATCACGACAGGTAGGAGTACCTGACGCAAAAGCGCCGGCTTTTGAGTGGGAACCTCGACCTCGAGCACGTCAAACTCGTGGGCACGAAACAGAGCGTCACGCAACGAGCAGAGTTCGCTCTTCACTTCACCTATGGGTCGCAGCCGCAGCCAGGGAGATTCGATTAGATCAAAGTTATGCATGAGTTACTCCCTCGATTGCAGCGAACCACCGATATTTCACATTTGGAATGTCAGGCTAACATTGACCCGACCGAGAACAATACTGGCACCCAGCCCCACGTTGGACACAAGTCACCGTAATCCAACGGTCTACATCTGCCGATTTCGAGAAACTTCAGTCTTATTACAGCCTTGACTTCTTTCTGAATATGAATTGAATCCGCCAGGAAGCACTACCTCTTGCTAAGATGACATAGAACCTCGACAAGAGGCAGCAGCCTCTCGTCCAGGAGCGCAAGAGACCCCGTCCGGCCTCGGAACCAAAGACGGGGTCTCGGAGGGCTCAGCTAGCAGTTTGACTGCTAGCTGAGCCCCTTCGCCTTCAGGGCCAAGTCCAGCAACATGATCGCTAACTGCAGCAGCAGCAAGATCACCTCGCCGTCCGAATCCCCAGAGCCCATCGCGTGCATTCTGTCCCCTCCCGGGCCGACTTCCATAGGGAAGTAAGAGCCCACGCATTCGCCCTCGCGAGACGCCCAGGTGCCGCAGTGCGGACCAGTGGATCTACTGATCCATCAAGCAGTTCTGTTGAGGGACTGTCTTAGGGATAGCGTGACATAGGGAGGACGTGTCCGCAGCGGAACGCGTAGGGTGGTCCTCGGCCCCGCGGCCTGACCAGAGCGGGGATGATCCCCAGTTGTGTTGTGGGTCGTGTCTCGACACTTGGTTGGCCCCGCGATGCGGGGATCAAGTCTGACGCTAGCCAGGTGGGTGCAGGCGTAGCATTTCGCCGAAGGTCGCCTGGCTGCGCCAGATCAAGTGGTCCTCCGAAGGGAGGCCACCGCTACGAACCGGGTTCCACCATGAGCCCCAGGCCCTCGTCGTACCACACGATGTACTCACCGGTGTTGCCGCAGCCAGCGAATCCAGGACCAAAGCGAGACTTCGCTACGGCCACGGGTGGCACTGTCAACCGTCCAGCCGGGACAACTCATTATCGGCCGATTCGGTGCCGCACATCCGCTGAGTCACTACGCGGCGGGCATCCTGGCCGCCCTACCCTGGCTGCATGTGTCTACCGCCGCTGTCCCTTCTTGGCGTCCCCTGCGCGAACGCGTGACCGGCGAACGCCCTCGTCGAGGTGACGCCCAGCTACCCTCAGCTCTCGACCATGACTTGACCGACGGACCGGCGTGAGTCATCGGCTCGGACACCGCTCACGACCATCGGCTTCTGCTAGAAAAGACCCCAACCGGACTCTGCAGGCCGGGAAAGCGCTGCCTCACAGATGCATCCGGGTCGTCGCCCGCTGGAAGTGAATCTTGGTGAAGAAACCCACCCTCCAGTCACGCGCTCCGAACAAGCGGGAGCGCAAGAAGAAGGAGCCGGCCGACGTCACCCCACCAGTACCCGACGCACCGAGAACGGTCTCCTTAGATTTCACCGCCGTGATGCTCGGCATCATAGGCGCCATTCTGACCTTCAGTCAGCTTCCGCCGGGACGGGCGTGGTTGGCTGTCGTAGCCATAGCTTTCTTTCTCATCGGTTTCGTCTCGGTCCGGCACGTCAAGCGGATGGCTTGGCGATGGCTGTCAGCCATAGGTTCGTGGGTCCTGGCGGTCGTTCTCCTCGTCTTGGTGCAGATGATTCCCCTGGAGCCGCCAAACACAGCAGTGGCCTCCTCAAGCCCATCAGCGATGCCAGAGGACACGCCGTACCAGTCGCCCTCACCGACGTTGACGGAGCCCATCCCAACACCCACCCCCAGTCCTGCGAGCTCCAGCAAGCGCAAGCGTGAGGCTGCGGTCATTCCCCAAGCCGACTCCAAGACCTTCTTTAAGGACGGACTCCGGGTGGGGGCCACTACGGTCTTCGACTCGTTTGCGGATCTCGCTCTCGCCACAGATCGAGATGAGTGCTCCGGATCTATCCACCCAGGCGAATCGTTGGTCGTTTGGGACGCACAAGAACGCTGGTACCGGGTCGTACTCATCCGCCTGCGCGACAAAACGTCCGTCACCGTAACTGTCACGCAAGGCAAAGGCCCCGTCGGGCACGCACAATATTGCGGGTGATGACTCCAGTGATGTTCTCGCCGACGCGACGATGAGCGCCCCAAGATTGCGTTTCACCGGTTGCGTCCACGGGAGTGGTGTACGAGTTTGACCTGGTCACAAGCGTGGCGGCCGTGAAACAGAGACGGCCATCGCGTGATCCTTCGAGTGCGAACAACGAAGGAGATCAAAGCGATGGCCGCAGACAACAGTGTGACGCCTGAGCAGTGGCTGGCGAAGCAGATCCAGACCGATGACCCCGACGTGTTGCGATCCATGGTCAAGACCATGGCCGAGGCGTTGATGTCGGCCGGGGCCGACACCCTGTGCGGAGCGCCCTACGGGGAGCGCAGCAACGAGCGGACCAACGCCCGTAACGGCTACCGCCGGCGGGAGTGGGACACCCGCGCCGGCACCGTGGCTGTTGCAAAATTGCAAGCGGCCGTGATTCACGGACGCGCAGGTCGTTGAGATGTTGAGCCCAGAGTCCTGCCGATGAGCGCCGCGGCTTTCAGCCGGTCAGTGCGGCTGTGCGCTGAGGCGACGCCAGGCGGCAGAACTTGCCGAGGTTGAGGACCATGGCGGCGAAGGTTAGCTCTGCTTGGCAGGCGGGCAGGCCACGGCGGGCGAAGCGTCGCAAGGCGGTGCGGTCCTTGAGATGACCGTGGACAGGTTCGACCGTGGCACCACGCCGTTTGTAGAGCGTGGCGCCTTCTTTCGAGGCCAGACGATGGATCATGTGGGTGGCTGGATCTGCGTCTGGGGGCGGAGGGGCGTGGTGCTGGCCGACCGGGGGCAGGGCAGAGTTCTTCCCGGGCGCGATGAGCCGGTCCGGACCGGGGACGGTCAGGTTGTCTTGGGTCCAGTAGCCGGCATCGAACAGCAGGGGGCCGATCCAGTCGGCCAGGCACGGACAGTCCAGGTCAGCGCAACCGCGCGGGTCGCCATCGGCTTGCAGCTCTGAGGCGTTGATGCAGCATCCGCCCAGGGTCGGGCATTGGCGCAGGCACCGGGCTTGGTGAACCAGCAACGCCGCACGAAGCGCCGCCTGGCTCATTGGTCGCAGTTGCCGTCGGTCGTTGAGGTCTTGGACGACTTTAGCGACAAGGATCAGGCCGTCGTCTGCCACCGCGAGTTGGGCGTTATATCCCTGCACGGTGCCTCCGTGGCTGTCGTGCATCAGCCTGCTGTCGGGATCGGTTACATTGCGCCGGGCGACCGGGCGCTCGCTCCTGGCGGTGATGCCGCGCGGCCCATGCCTGCCCCCTCCCGGCACGGGTGACAGATCAGCCTGCATGTCCTCAGCGGGAGGTGCGGCCTTGCGTGCTCGGGCGGTGGCCAGTTCCCGTTCGGCCCGGGCCACCCACCGTTTGGCTCGGGCCACCTGCTGACCGCGATTCTCATCGAAGCTGAACGGCCCGAGATGCGGCTTGGGTCCCTGACCGGCCTCGAACTGGCGGATCTGCTCGCGCACCACCGCGATCCGCTCGCGTTTGGCCGCGACCTCCTCGGCCAGCCGGTCTCGGGCTGCTTGCAGCCTCGCTTCGGCGATCGCCACAGGATCGGCCCCCACCGGTCGAGACCCCACGTCACTGCGGCCGGCCCGGGTCGCCTCAAGGAATGCGAGTTCCTTGGCCGCCGCGGACTCGGCATCCAGCCCACGCTCGGCCTCCTCGGCAATCACCTCAGCCAGCGCCTGCTTGATCCGCTCTTCCCGATCACGCCGAGCCCGCAACTGCCGCGGCGTCTCCTCGCTGCACTCGCCCGCCCCGAGCGCAGCGTCCTCGGCTGCGTCCTCCGCCGCGGCCCGTGTGAGGATCTCATCGACCTGCTGCTGCAGCCACTGCCGACGGCAGCTGGCCTTCTTCGCCGCGTTCGCCGCGATCTTCGTGCCGTCCACGGCGATGACCCCGAGCCGCCCCAACCCGGCCTTCGCGCAGATCAACAGCACCTGCGTGAACAGATCCCGCACTGCGTCTTGATGCCGCTGTCGGAACCGAGCGATCACCGTGTGATCAGGCGCCTGCAGCCCGCAGATCACCCGCATCGCCACATCCGTCCGGCACGACCGCTCGATCTGCCGCGACGAGCGCACTCCAGCCGAGTACGCATAGATCAGCAGCGCCAGTAGCATTCGAGGATCATAGGCCCGGCGGCCCGGGCCGCTCTGGACATACCGAGCCTCCAGCGCAGCGACGTCCAGATGTTCGACCACCTCGAGCAGCACCCACGCCACATGGTCGTCGGGAAGCCATTCACGCATATCCACCGGCAGCAGAAACTGCTGATCCCGATCAACCCGTCGGAAGCCTCTTGCCATCCACCCATACAAGAGTCACTCAGATCACCAAACCCATGACACACAAAGATCGTTTTCGAAAAGCAACAGCCACACCGTGGAGCTGGCGATCCCCAAGCTGCGCTTGGGCTCCTACTTCCTCGACTGGCTGCTGGAGCGCCGCCGCCGCGCCGAGCAGGCGCTGATCAGCGTGTTGGCCACCAGGTACCTGCTCGGAGTCTCGACACGGCGGGTGGACAAGCTGGTCGAGCAGCTCGGCATCAAGCACATCTCCAAAAGCCAGGTCAGCCAGATGGCTAAGATTCTGGACGAGCAGGTCGAAGCCTTCCGCACCCGGGCCTTGGACGCCGGCCCCTACACCTTCCTCGGGCTGGAGGTCACCACCGGCGAGGACAGCGCGGGCCGGCTGTCGTTCCTGCGCGGCCTGGTCGCCCGCGGCCAGTCCGGCGTGCACCTGGTGATCTCCGACTGCCACCGCGGCCTGGTCTCGGCCATCGGCGCCGTACTGGCGGGCGCGTCCTGGCAGCGATGCAGAACCCACCATCTGCGCAACCTGCTCTCACCTGCGTGACCAAGAGCGCGCAACCGTTCGTGGCCACGCTGGTGCGGACCATCTTCGATCAGCCCGACGCCGCCTCAGTGCGGGCCCAGCACGCCTGGGTGCTGGACGCGCTGGAGACCAAGCATCCAGCCGCCGCGCAGCATCTGGACGCCGCGCGGGAGGATCTGCTGGCCTTCGCCGCCTTCCCGCGCGAGATCTGGACCCAGATCTGGTCGAACAACCCGCAAGAACGGCTGAACAAGGAGATCCGCCGCCGCACCGACGTGGTCGGCATCTTCCCCGACCCATGCGTACTGCCGAGAGTCTGGCAGAGGTGGAATCGCGCCTCAGGGAGATCGGCGACCTCGTGTCCAGACTCTCCCTCCTGAAGGCACAGTACCGATCAGACCTCGCCCGCTTGGAAATGGTGACCGAAGCAGGCAGCATTCTCGGCTTCTTCCGGGTGGGCACCTGCGTGTTCTGTGGCGCGGAGCCCGAGCATCAGAACCCGGGTCACGGAGACCACGAAGCTACCCAGCTACACATTACGGTACAGAACGAAACCGCGAAAACCAATGCCTTGCTCACCGACTTGCTCCCCACGATCCAGGACTTACGGACGCAATTCGACGACCTCAGCGCCCGGCGGGGATCTCTCATCGAAGAGACTGCTCAGATCGATGAGGAAATCACGGGAGCCGAGGAACTGATTACGCCTATACGCGAGCGCCTGCAGGAGATCTTGCAGGCCCGTTCGTCCGTAGAGCGGGCCCTGGAACTCCCCGAACGCATCGACGAGCTGGAGGAGCGACGGTCGCGGCTGGTGGGAGAGGGAGCCGTGCCCGCAACTCGACCTGCCGAATACGTCCCCACCCGGATTCTGTCCGTGTTCGACGAGACGCCCGGCCGCACGCTGGATGCCTGGGAGGTACCCGCTGTGGAGTTCGCGGAGTACGACCAGTACACCATGGACATTCGTGCGGGATGTCGACACCGGGCCAATCACGGCAAGGGTGTCCGTTCGGTTCTACATTCAGCATTTACGACCGCTCTGGCCAATTATTGCCTCAACAAGTCCACACCTCATCTGGGCTTTGTCGTCCTTGACTCCCCAATTGTCGCCTACCGGGATCCCATCATCGAATCGGCCGACGATGACATCACACTGACATCAACCGTGGTCGACCACTTTACCGAGACATGCTGAACTTCTCCGGGCAATCAATCATCATCGAGAACGGAGACCCACCGGCCGGCGTGATCTCCAGGGCATGCACCTACCGGTTCGCCGGGGAAGGATCGAGTAGGCCCGGATTCTTCCCGACTCGCATGTCAGCGGTCGACACATCAGGGAGATAGCACGGCGAGGCATGGCACGGCGCCGCGAAGCTGTACCGCGCGCAAGGACCCAGACGGTGCAAGCGACGCTGGGGCGCGCCAGCATCGTGCTGACTGCCGACGCCTACATCTCGGTGCTGCCACCGAAGGTGACCCAGAAAGCCACCCGGGAAGACAGCCCGACCGGTGCTGAATGCCCACGAACACGCTGGAGCGGCAGCTCAGCGTCTGGCTCCAGCCTTGCCTCTCGTGCCGCCGCCGGCCGCGACTGCGGCTGGAGTTCCGCAGGTGGAGAAGCACGCCCTGTAGGAGTCGAACCTGCGACCGCCGGATAGAGCAGAGGCTGTTCCTCACATGGAGACAACTCGGCTCATACCAGTCCAGCTGGTGATGAGCCGGCCGCGTTACAGCGTGGCAGCCTGCTCAGTGGTAGGCGGCAACCGCGGCGAGGTAGAGCGCGAGGCTAGTGGCGGCTGCACCCGCTCCGGTGAGGATGGCGTTGCCGAGACCGACGCCGGCCCAGCGGGCGAGGAGCGTGGCACCGACGGCGATGTTGAGCGTGATGGACAGAGCGAGCAGCAGGGACAAAATTTGCACGAGACTCATCGAGAAGGGCTCCCGTCAAAGCAATGGGGGTCCCCGGCGCCAGGGGGTGGACACTTCGAAACTGCCTGTCCACACCGCCGTCCATGAGGAGTTGTACCGCGAATCGACGCCAGAAGAGGCGAAACAGCTGCACAGTTGCCTCGAGCGCACATCGGAAAGGTTGTGTCCAGAACGGCTGTCCACAGGGCAGGATGGACGCTAAACAGAGGTGTCGAGGGAGACGGCCGTGACGGATCCTACGGCGGGTGCACGAGACGGGGACTACTTCGCCCTGCTCACCGAACTGGTCGAGTTCCGCCGCGAGCGGCTGAGGGGCGAGCCGTCGGCTCGTATTCTGGCCCGGGCCGCGAATGTCAGTCCGACCACAATCGGCAACTGGCTGTGCGGCAAGGGGTTCCCTCAGCAGCCCGACCGGCTGCTGACCGTGCTGGCCGCGCTGCAGGCCCGGGCTCGAAGCGCCGGCCTGGACCAGGACTCCGACGTGGCAATGCTGTTGGATGAGCGACGCTGGCGGACGGCCCATCAGGCCGAGGCCCAGCGTCGCGCGCAAGCGACACGCACCGCAGTGCAGGCGCAGCAGGGCCGGGCTGTGCTGGACCGGATGCGGCCGGGCTGGCCGCTGGAACAGGTGACCGATCCATTCCGCTTCGACCTGGAAGTGCATCGCGCCATCGACGCCGGCACTATCGACCTGCCAGCGCTGCCCTCCTACGTTGAGCGCGATCATGACCGAGCGCTGCGCAAGATGGTGGAGCACGCTTCCGCAGGCGACAGCCGGATCGCGGTGCTGGTGGGGGAATCGTCGACGGGTAAGACCCGGGCCTGCTGGGAGGCGCTTCACCAGCTGCGGACCCAGCCGGAGTCGTGGCGGCTGTGGCATCCCATCGAACCGAGCCGTCCCGAGGCGGTGCTCGCCGATCTGGCCAAGATTGGTCCGCGCACGGTGATATGGCTGAACGAGGCCCAGTTCTATCTGACGGACCGGGAACGGGGCGAGCAGGTGGCTGCCGCGCTGCGGAACCTATTACGTAATGCGCGCAGGGCGCCGGTGCTGGTGCTGGCCACCCTGTGGCCAAAGTATTGGGACGCCTTGACCGGTCGGGCCGAACCGGACCGGCACGCCCACGCGCGGGAGCTGCTCACCGGTGCCGACATCGAGGTTCCTGCCGCCTTCACCGGCGCCGATCTGGACGCGCTCGCCGTTCAGGTTAGGAAGGATTCCCGCCTTGCAGAAGCGGCTGAGCGCACCCGAGATGGCCAGATCACCCAGTATCTGGCCGGGGCGCCGGTCTTGATGAGCCGCTACCGCAACGCGTCGCCGGCGGCCAAGGGCTTAATCCACGCTGCGATGGACGCCCGCAGGCTCGGCTGCGGGCAAAAGCTTCCGTGGGCGTTGCTGGCTGAGGCAGTCCCCTACTACCTGGCCGATGCCGACTGGGAGCAGTTGGACAACGAGCGCTGGCTGGATGAGGCATTGGCGTACCTGGCCCCGCCTGGCAGGGCAATCCCCAAAATTCTCACCCGCGTCACACAGAGACCACCTCTCGGCGGCTCCGGCCATGGCGAGCGGGCCAGTCGTACCGGACCTGCTCAACCTGCCGGACAGCAGACCGGGTCGCTGTACGTGCTGGCCGACTACCTCGACCAGCACGGTGCCCGCGACCGCACCGATCGGCTGCCGCCCGAAGAATTCTGGACCGTGGCCGCTCTACACGCCCTGCCCCGAGACCTCGGCGCCCTCGGCCGGGCGGCGCACGCGCGTGGCCTGTCTCGCGAGGCGGCCCAGCTGTGGAAGAACGCCACCCGCCATGGCGACACCCGCGCCGCCGCCGAACTCGTCGAGCACGTCCGCGCCCTCGATGACGTCATCCACGACGCCGCCGACTGGGCCGCCACCTACGCCGCCCTTGACGACCCAGACCTCGTCAGCGAGCTGCTGCACAGTTTCTGGCTGGCCGGAACATGGGGTCCGATCAGTACGCTGCTGGCGCGCGACCCCGCCGGACATGCAACCCTCGAGCACGCCGCCCACGTGGCCAACCTCCTAAGCGTGTTGCACCGGTTAGGAGCGCACCACCAGGTTTTGAAGCTGGCCGGCCGCGCCGCCGAGGACGTCGCCCTTGACCACGTAGAGGCGACAGGATGGCTGCTAAGCACCTTGCGGGAGGTAAGGGCGAGCGAACAACTCACGGCGCTGGCCGGCCGCGCCGCCGCGCGCTCTCCCCTTGATCTCATGACCGCCGTAGTCGAGCTGCTGAAGGTACTGCGGAAGGTAGAAGCTGACGAACAGTTCACAGTGCTGGCCGGCCGGGCCGTCGCCCACGTGTCCTTCGCTGAACCGTCAGAGGTGGCCGAGTTGCTGACAGGCTTTCGCAAGCTCGACGCCGGCGACCAGATCGCCGCGCTCCTTCAGCGCGACCCGGCCGCGTACGCTGCCCTCGATCATCCGGGCGACGTGCAGCGGCTGCTGTACGCGCTGCGGAATCTAGACCTGGACGAACATGCCAGCCTGCTGGCCCGCCCGCGCGACCTCGGTCCCGTCGGCCCCCACGTCAGCGTGCTGGCCACCCGCGCCGCAATGCACGTTCCGGTCGACGACGCCGAGGTCGTGCGCGACCTGCTGCGTACGCTGTATCACCTCGGGGCGGACGAGCAGATGCGACTGCTGCTGACCCGCCGCGCTTCCGCAGCGCAGGTCCCCCTTGACGACACGGCCGCAATGACCGGGCAGCTGGCAAGGCCGCAGAACCGGAATGCGCGCGAGCACACCATGACGTTGACCGGTCACGCCACTGCGCACATCCCGATGGACGCCCCTGCGACCGTGGCCGACCTCCTGCAGCGGCTGGAGCATGCAGGGGAGGGCGAACAGAGCGCCCTGCTCCAGGCCCTTGACCCCGCGAGACAGGCCCGCATCGACGAGATGAGCGCCGTGACCCGACTCCTGAAGACGCTGCACGCCATGGGGGAGAACGAGCAGGTAACGAGGCTGGCCGACCGCGCCGTCGACCTCGTCGCGATCGACGACCCCGGCGCTGTGGCAACGCTGCTGACCAACCTGCGCAAGGTCGGGGCCGATGACCACATCAAGACGCTGCTGAACCGCGCCCCTGCCGCGCGCGCCTCGCTGGGCCGCCCAGCCGCTGTGGCACGCCTGCTCAGCACCCTTGACAATGTCGAGGCCGCCGAGCAAGTGCGCGCACTGGCGGCCAGAGCCGCTGACGCGGCCGTCGACGACCCGCAGGCCGTGGTCGAGCTGATGATCGAATTGCACCATGTGAAAGCCAGTCAGCAGATCCGTACGCTGGCAGACAGGGCCGCGAGACATGCAGCCCTCGACGACTTCTCAGCCGCAGCCACGCTGCTCAATGCCTTGCGGGAACTCGCGTTCCATCGACAGGTGGCCGTCCTGGTCAAACGGCTTTTCGCGGCAGGGCACTACCAACGAAGCCTTGAATGCGATTGGGTTGATTCGCCCCTTTTTGGAATCAAATCGGATGGAACCCCTGCCGGGATATGGACATGGCGCGACCTCGAGTAGGCACCCTCTTCGAGGGACGTGCAGGGCGGCCGCACCAGGCCACCTCCGCAGCTCTGGCCATGTAACTCAATATCCCAGCGCTGACACTCCTCGCCCGCCATAAACGAAACCTCTAAGTTCCGCTCAGCTATGCTGATGGCCGAACATGCAGGTATATTGGAGAAGCTTGATTCTGAACGCCCACCACCGTCTTTAACATGCGAGAGATCCGCAGACGTTCGCCACAACGTCACAGGGTCTCTTGCTCAATGAAGGTGGGCAATATTGTTCATCGTCAACGCTACCTGGCAGCGTGTCGCGTTAGCGGGACTACTGGTCGCCCCAGCCATCTTGATCGTAGTCTTGATGACTCCGTCCTTCCTCGTCTTGCCGTTCTCCACAGCTGGCCGAGAGGTCATCCTCAAGCTTCTAGACAAGATCACCACATGGACGCGAGTCATCGTCCCCAAATTCGATGTAAAGTGATCGTGCAGGTCCGGCCTCCCAGCGACATGGCGGTCCGCTCATCGTGATCGGGCGGTAGGTGTGAGCCGGACTGGTGTGGGCGATGGCCGTTGTAGTGGTCGACATATCCAGCCAACACCAAGCGTAGGCGTCGTTCGTTGTAATTCAGCATGCGGTCGGCGCACTCCGTCCGTACAGTGCGCACCCATCGCTCGGCATAGCAGTTTCGGTCCGTGGCTTCCACGGCGGTGTCCTCACCACCGTAACGCCCGCGCCGGCGAAGACTGTGTCCAAGACGCGGGTGACCTTGGCATCTCGGTCGCGAATGAGAAAGCGGGACGAACCGGCCCGGCCGCCGAGGTCCATCAGCAGGTCGCGGGCCTGCTGGCCGTCCGGGCACCAGTGAGGTTGCCAGTCACACCCGAGTGGGTGCACACGAGGGGTGGCCACTTCCATCACGAACAACACGTACAGGCGCTTCAAGAAGGCCGCGTCGACATGGAAGAGGTCGACGGCTAGCACCTGCCTCGCCTGGGCACGTAAGAAGGTCCTTCACGAGAGGTGCCTCAATGGGCGTGATGATCAGATCAATCGCCGAATAGAAGCGGGCGTTGAAATCCGATCAAGGTCGCTAGAACCGCCCAACTTGCGACACAACCTTGTTCCCCCGGGAGACGGTCAGCACCGCCTCATACCGCTACCGGGGGAACACCTAGCTCATCGCCGAGGCAGTTCAGAATTCCGACGAATCTGGCTCATATATTATTGACTGTCCAGTAGCGCTTTCGATCATCTCAATCAAGAGCGAAAGTCTCTCTCGCAAGAATAGCGCATAGTTGTAGGAGCGCAGCCCACTTTCTTCGTCTTCTGCCGCTATGAGCTGCGAGTCTAGTACTTCTATAAACTTGCGCTGACTGCTCGCATCCAGCAATTGAAGATGCTCGCTTATCGGACGATCACGGATGTCCTTCTTTGTGATCTGGTCTACCAGTACTCGGTTGAGTATCAGGTCTGCGCCGTGGGATTCTGGATTATTTCCGCTCTTATCCAGCCACGCTTTAGGGAACACTCTCATAGTGTCGATCTTTGTTTCGCTGGCGAAAGTGCTTGAAATAGCCTGCGCCGAACTGAAGTCCTTGGCACCTTGCTGAATTAGAAGAGATACGAATCCTCTGTATAGCGCCTTCCGGTTCGCGCGCGCGCTAAGGATATCGGAATCTGTAAGGTCGAATTCGGCGACCGCTTCTGGAGCTGCGGCGGATTCGTCCAATATCCAACTGCGCAGAAGGCGGAAGTCTGCACCGGCTTGACTGTTGGCACCCTGATCGTAATTTTCCGAGAAAATCGAGCACCAATAATACTGGAGTAGTCGCTCTTTGGCAGTAACTCGATATGACGACCGAAGGTGACTGATCTCCGGAAATACTCCAGCCATAGGCACAAGAAGCATTCCATATGGCAGCCAATGAATCGATATTACGCCGCACTCCCGCTTCAGCATGTCCATGACATCCGCAGCGGCAGCGACGACAACGTCCCACTGGTCTTTGATGTCTTCTGCGCTAAGTTTATTGAGTACATCGATCCGCTGGGCTGAATTATGTACACGCAGGCAGATGGATTGGAGTAGACTGTACGGATCTATATCGAACTCGCTAAGAATCGGATATTCTTGGCGCGCGGCATCCCATAGCTCTCGCATGTTGACATGCTGAGGATAGAACTTGGCTGTCAGCAGTTCGAATGGGCCTAGAACCTTCCCTGACCTATTAAGAGTCTCAAAAATGTTGCAGACCGCGACCAGGGAAGTTTGCTCGGGCAGGTCTACAACCGGGAAGGCGTAGGATTCGAGAGGCTGCAGGTAGGTGTCTCGCAGCTGATGTAGAAGCTCCTCCAATTGGTCAGCTTCATCTCGATCAGGCGTAACCGTGCGAGCTAGCTTCTTGAACCATGGACGCAGTTTCTCATAGTCGGCGAGTGCGAATACGCCATTCGCTATCTGCCAGTCTTCGCTGGCAGGATTGTGGCGGGATTTGCGGTTGGCGTCATACGCGATGAGCGTATTGTCTAGATCCACATCCTCCAGCGGGCGGAGAGTGCGGTTCTCTCGATCTATGAAAGGCCATGCTTTCATGAAGAATCGGTAATCGCCGGTTCCCGTCAATGCCTGATATAGCGAAGTCAGACGCTGCTGCCCGTCTAGCACGAGACGGCGCGGCTTAGTGTCGCTTTGGGGAACTCCCTCGAACTTGCGGTAGCCGAAGTGCGTATCTGACTGCTCCCATGTAAGCAGGGTGCCGGCAGGGTATCGCGAGATGATCGACTTCAGGAGCTCAATGGTTCGCCTAGGCTCCCAGACAAAGCTGCGCTGAAAGTCTGGAAGTGCTAGCGTGCCTTTATGAATAGAAGCGACCAGCGCGCCAACGGCTTCAGGCGTCGCCTTAAAAACGGGGTCTTCCTTGAACATTGAAGACATGGCGTCTCCTTATCATAGTCTCTATGCCGTTGATACGCTAGCCGCGATGAGATCCGTTCGCAGTTCGGCAACGGACTGATACCGGTCGTCTGGCTCTTCAGCGGCACACTTCCTGATTATGTATTCGAAAGGTGCAGCGACGCCGTCAAATTTAAGAGATGGCCCTGCTTGCTTTCCCGTGAGACAGTGAAGAAGTGTTCTCCCAATGGCATAAACATCCGCTGTCGGGCCAACCAGATGTGCGTCGTCGTATTGTTCGGGAGCCGCATAGTAGGGGGTCCCAAGGAAGGTGTTTGCCTTGGTTATCAGTAGGCTGTCGGACTTTAGGTCTCTACAGAATCCAAAATCCGAAACAAGCCAATCGTCGCCAATCCTCAGAATGTTGTTGGGCTTGATATCCCGATGAATTACGCCGCGACCATGAGCATACTCCATCGCGTTGATTACCTGGTGAATAATCTCAAGCGACCAGGATTCGCTTCTACTGTCGGCTTTTAGGGCTTCACTGAGCGTCTCTTCAGCAAGAGGCATCGCATACCATTGATGATAGCCCTTGTCAGCATAATCCAAGACAGGGACAATGTTCGGATGGTCCAGCCCCTTCTGGATGCGCACCTCACGGATGAAGCGGGCGCGTTCCTCTGCAATTGTCCCCGCGTCGGCTCGCTTGTCGCCTTGCAGTTGCAGATATTTAAGAGCAACTATGTCACCAGTGTCAACATTTACGCCCTTCCATACGTTTGCCTGGCCGCCCGACCCGATCCGCTTAATCTTCTTATATCCTGGCACCGTCACTCCGGTATCGACGTGGTGCTACGGTACCGCTGTTCCGTCTGAGATGCATGGGTTTTGGTCGACATCTTCTGGCCGTCCAATGCGTGTAGATCGGAGGCATTCCTAGTTGAGGGTCGTGGCGATATCGCCTGAATCCGGTTTGTGCGTTAAAGGGTCGTATGAGTGTGTTCGATCGGACTTTGCATCAGCGGTGTAGTGGAATGGGACGTGCGGCTGCACCTTCCTAGGCGGGGCGCCCAGGCAGACCACGCCGAGAGTGACGGAATGCCGCCTTGCGGGCAGTGAGGCGCGGCGCAAGGCAAGACCGGCGGATGCGGCCCGCCGGCCATGGGAAGGTCCCATCAGACCCTGCAGAAGCGCCCGCCGTGCAGCGAGCGCACATGCTCGTACTACTGGACGCCTTCTGTGTACCTGTGCAAACGGTGCTAGAGCCTGTACGGAGTTGAGATCAGAGGGATTGCCTGCGCTGCGGTACGGCCGGTGGCCCTGGTAGGCCATCGAACATGGCGCGTGGAGATCTCACCGACGAAGAATGGTCCTTGATCGAGCCGCACTTACCCCTGGGTGAGCGGGGGCCGATCCCGGATCTGCGGCGGCTGTTCAACGCGGTGATGTGGCGGTTTCGTACCGGCAGCCCCTGGCGTGACCTGCCGCAGGAGTACGGGCCATGGTCCACCGCCTACGACCGGTCCCGCACCTGGGAGCGGGACGGCGTGTTCGAGCAACTGATGCAAGCCGTGATCAGCGAGGTCGCAGCCCGGGGACAGGCCGAACTCGGCCTGGTAAGCGTCGACTCCACCACCGTCCGCGCGTATCCGTATGCTGCGGATGAACTCGATCATGGAGAGGTGGGTGCAGTCCTGTCGCCACGAACTCCTGTCCCGCTGCCTCATCTGAAACGAACGCCACCGACGGCACGCCCTACGCAAGTACGAACACTTCTACAACCACACCGCGCCCACCGCGCCCTGAACCAAGCCGCCCCGCTGCGTCCCGTCCCGGACCCGATCGCAGACCCCGAACGAATCATCGACCTGAACATACGCCGACGAGACCGACTCGGCGGAGTCCTCCACAAAAAGCCACATGCCGCTTGACCTGCGTGGATGAAATTTTCAGCAGGCGCAAAGTCCCCGAAGACCAAGCTGAGGCCATCCGGCAACTTCTCATGGAGGCCATAACCACCGCCTTCTGCGGCGTACCCATCGAGGCCGACGCGGAAATCCTGGGCACCCGCTGGGGTTGCTTCCCCACCGCCGACAGAGCATCCACGAAGGGAGCCGCCGAAGCCGCACCACTCACGCACGACGCCGAAAACCCGGTGACCAAGACCAGGCTCCCGCGGCACGGCCGGCACGGCAAGGTATCCAACCCGGTAAACCTGCCCCGCCGTAGTGCCGACCTCGGCACGATAGGCCCCAAGGCAGCCACGCATCCCGTCGCCGCTCTTGTCGGCGTCGGAGCGTACGTTTGCACCGAAACCACGTTCGAGATGGTGATGACCATGACCACGATCGATGAGCAAGCCGCCGTTCTCGCCCTCACCAAAGCCACCCACACGCAGCCCTGGCACCACACTGCCCGCGCCATCGCCTCTGCAGGCAGCGCCCTCAAGCTCATGGACGGCGATGTCACCGGGCTGGACGAAACCGACCAGGCACACGCCGCTGATCTCCGTTCCCGCGTGAGCATCGAAGACCTCGAGCAAGCGCGCGACCTCATCACCACCATGCGCGTCGACGACATCCATCTCCTCACCGTCCTCGACGACACGTACCCCGGCAACATGCTGTGGGCAAACAACTACCAGCCGTTCGTGTGGGTCCGCGGCCGGATGACTCCCGAAGACTTCCGGGCCGTCGCTATCGTCGGAGAACACGACAGCGCGCTTGCCGCCGCCGCTGCAGGTGCCCTGGCTGAGGCCGGACTTACCGTCATCGCGCCGCTGCGTTCCGATCTGGATGCAGCCGTCCACGAGGCCGTGTTCGACACCGGCGGGCGTACGCTCGGCGTGCTGGCCGGCGGGATGGCTGCACCCGACGTGCTCGGACCGTACGCGAGTGTCGCGCAGCAGATAGGCCAGCGCGGCGCGTTGGTCTCCCCATTCTGGCCCGACACCACCCTCACCGACCGCACGATCGCGCAGGAACGCATCGTGACCTGCGGGTTAGCCGCCACCGTGTACATCGTGGACGGCGGCGATGACGGGCCCGGCCACCGCTGCACCGAAATGGTGCTGAAGACAGGCAAGCACGTCTTCGTGCCCCAGCGGCTTCAGCAGGAACACTCGTGGGTCACACAGGTAGGGTTCCGGGGAGGCATCACTGTCGTCCAGGACACTGACGACCTGTCCAAGCACGCGGTCAATCTCGTAGATATGTGCTCCCAAACGACCATGTTCTGACTATGGGTAACGCTAGGGCGATCACCGACCATGTCATCCAGCTGTACAGGAACGTTCCGGCGATGCGCTCCGGAGTCTGCCGGATCTGCCACACGGGGCCTAACAACAATCCGGATACAGGAGAGCCATACGACATCTGCTCAAGCTGCGAGCGCACCATGGATGGGCTCTACCGCCCGGCCACGCATGTGGTGCCCATCTCGTTAGCTGTCCAGGACGGCGACGACAACGGCCTGTTCAAGATTGTGGTCAGCAAGTCAAACGCGGCTCCGGGTTGGATGACGCCTCGCACCCTGATGGCGGCGACTTTGTCCCGCTTCTACGAAGCCCACGAGGCATGCCTGACAGGCTTAGCCGGCGGGCCGTTCACACGGGTGACTTTCATCCCCACCACCCGGAGAAACCAGCTCGTTGAGGCTTTCCACCCCCTGATGCGGGTCATCAATGACGTCAGCGCATTGAGGGACCTGCACAAGCCGCAACTCTTGCTGGCAAACGATGAGTATGTGCCAAGGCTCTACGGTCGGTACTCCCACCCCGACGCCTTCCACATCCTGGGGACACAAAAAGAAGATCAGGTGTTGCGGGGCGAACGGGTACTCCTCGTGGATGACTGGTTCATGTCCGGCGCCCACGTGCAGAGCGCCGCGTCCAAACTGTTCGAACACGGGGCGGAAGAAGTCGTCGCGCTCGTCATCATCAGGGTGATAGACCCTTCCCCCTCGCGTCCCAACAGGATGGCCATCTGGGAGGAAGCGTCAGCCGAACGCTTCGACTTCGACCGCTGCTGCGTCTGCGACCGGCAAGACCACGTCAAGCACGTAAGCAACCTGTAACCGCCTCCCAGGGCAACACGGCCTCTGCTCACTGAGCTGGGAGTTAGGGCCTGTTTCGAAGTCTTGATCAACAGCGTGTCGAAGCCGGACATGCAGAGAGGTCTCCGGTAAAGGGTTCAACGACCAAGAAGAACCAACACCCCGGAGACCTCGTGGACACCTTAGCGGTGACGCGGCGGTTCGACCTCACCGATGCGCAGTGGGCGCGGCTGGAACCGCTGCTGCCTGCCGGCAGGAAAGCAGGTCGCCCGTCGCGGTGGAGCAAGCGCCAGCTGATCGACGGCATCCGCTGGCGAGTACGAATGGGCGCGCCCTGGCGGGACGTGCCGGAGTACTACGGCTCCTGGCAGGCGGTCTACAGCCTGTTCCGCCGCTGGCAGCGTGCCGGCGTCTGGCAGCAGATCCTCACCCACCTACAGGCTCTGGCCGATGCTGCGGGCTTGATCGGCTGGCAGGTCGGCGTGGACTCCACCATCTGCCGGGCCCACCAGCACGCGGCCGGCGCCTCCAGAAACGGCCAGACGCAGGCTGAGCCGCCCGGTGGTGCCCAGCCCGAGCCCGCCGATCACGCCCTGGGACGCTCCCGGGGCGGCCTGTCGACCAAGCTGCACCTGGCCTGTGAGCAGGGCCAGCGTCTGCTGGCCCTGGTGGTGACGGCTGGGCAGCGCGGCGACGCGCCACAGTTCCCCACGGTCATGGCTGCCATCAAGGTGCCTCGGCTGGGGCCCGGCTGCCCGCGCACCCGACCCGAGATCGTCCGCGCTGACAAGGCGTATTCCTCCCGCGCGATCCGGCAGCAGCTGCGCGCTCGTAAGATCCGGTGCACCATCCCTGAGCCGGCCGACCGCATCGCCGCCTGGCAGCGGCGTGGCAGCCGCGGTGGACGTCCTCCGTCCTTCGATGCGGCCGACTACCGCGCCCGCTCAGCCGTCGAGTGCGGCATCAACCGGCTCAAACGCCATCGCGGCATCGCCACCCGGTACGACAAACTCGCCGTCCGCTACGAGGCCGCCGTCCATATCGCGGCCATCAACGACTGGCTCACGATCCTTTGAGACAGGGCCTAGGGCCACCCGTACCAGCATCAACGCACGCACGAGCCTCGGCGCCCACAGCGCCGAGGCTCGTGCGTATTACCAGCACCTCACGAAACGCATAGGGAGATCCACATCATGCCTATCCGACAGGCGACCCTGACCATCATCGGCAACCTCACCAACGCCCCGAGATCAGCAAAGCCAAGGACGGCTTCACGATGGCCCGATTCACCATCGCCTCCAACCCCCGCGTCTACGACCAGAGCAGCGGCACCTACCGCGAGGGCGACCCACTGTTCCTGTACTGCTCCGCCTGGCCGACCACATCGGCCAGTCCCTTGCCAAGGGTCAGCGCGTCATCGCCACCAGCGTCCTGCGCCAGTTCGAGTGGATCTTGGCAGACGACGTCCAGCGCACCGGCTACGGCGTGGAGATCGAGGACACCGGCCCCAGCCTGCGGTGGGCCGCCGCACCCCCGACCCGCACCACCACCCGCCGCCCCGCCGAAGGCGCCGGCGAGCCGTGGCCTGCGAACGCGGGCGAGATGTACGACGGCGACAAACCGCCGTTCTGACCGCGCCCCGGGGCGGCCGTCCAAGCCGCCAAGCACGCTGGCCGCCCGGGCCCAACCCCTGACCCATCACGAGTACAGGAGGACCTTCAGCATGCCCGCAACCACCCCATCGCACCACCGGCCGCCGACCCCGGCGTGGATGGCCGCCCGAGCCCGCGCGCTGGCCACCCAGACCCCACCTATCCCCGCGTGATCGCCTTCGGCCCGGACATCGCCCAAGCCACGGCGGTGGTCACCGGTTCCGGCCGGCCCCGACACCTCCGCGTCCGCCAGCGTTGTCACGCTGGCGGACGCGGAGGTGCTTGAGCTGTCTGTGCCGTTGCGGCAGGGCCTGGCTAGGTGTCGAGGATGACCTTAAGCAGGTCCTCGCTGGCGGCCTCCCAGGCGGGGCGGCCCGATCCGACCTTCCCGGTCTCGGGGTCCACCAGCGTCCCCGCAAAGATCGTGTCCTTGGCCGTCAGGGGCGGCTGGCCCTCGCCACGCTCGGCCCGCCGGTAGTCCACGGTCGCCAGCCGCTCCATCGCCTTGGGCACCGGGATGTGGTGGTCGTGGTGCGCCTTGTGGACGGCGTTGGCCAGCGCGTACAGGACGCCGGCCGCGGCGAGGTAGGTCTTCTCGCGCAGGTCAGCGGTCGTGCGACTGCCGTCGATGATCTCGGCCATGTCGGGAAGGCGGCCCATGCCGTCCCACAGCTCGTGCAGGACCTGGCTGGCCTTCTTCTCGTCCTGTTCGACCTCTGCGTTCACCGCCTTGTCCCACCCTGCGGTGGTGCGCTGGCTCACGCCGATGAGGGCGGTGCCGCTGAGGTAGCGGATGGTCTTGAACGACAGCAGCTTGGCGCTGAACTTGCCCGGCGAGTCGCCGATGAACTCGACGCGGCCGGCGCCGTCGCCGAAGATTGGCAGCTTGGGGTCCTGGACCATCTTGATGAGCGCGCGGTTGATGGCCTGCCGCCGGTCCATGCTCATCGCCAGGCTGGTCGGCTGCGCCTTGGTGTTGCGCTGCAAGTCGGTGTAATCCTGCGCGCGGTGCAGCGGGTTGTCATCGATGACGATGACGACGGGCTGGCCGCTCTTGCGCATCCGGATCCGGATCGGGTCCTCTTCGTCGGGGTGCTGCTTCATCACGTCGGAGTAGGCACCGATGCGGTGCTGACCGTCCCCGACGTCGAACTGCGCGCCGTAGTTCAGGAACAGCGTGCCCAACTGGACCGCTGCCTCCTTGTAGCCGTCGGCGGCGACGAAGCGCGCCTCCTGCGGCCGGGCGTAGAGCACCACAGAGTTCAGGACGAAGTTTTCCTCCTCTTCCAGGTACATCGCGATGCGCTTGCGGTGCGGCTTGTCCACCGGCCGGTTGCCGTGTGGCTGCTCCCCCACCGGGTTCCAGGGGTCGGGCTCGGTGACGGTCTTGACCAGTGCGATCGGGTCCAGGGCGGTGACGACCATGAGCCGCTGGCCCTGCCTGTAGCCGATGCCCGGAAGCTGAAGTTCCATCGTGTCTCCTTGAACGACGAACAACGAGCCTCATCTGAGGTAGTAGCAGGCTATCACCAAGTAAATAGATGGTAAAGTTACGTAGGAACTCGTACTTCTCACGTAGGAAGTGACCTTGGTTACGTAGAAGACTGCCTTAAGTCAAGCCTGCACCGAACGGCACCGCCACCACATCGAGGCGACCGCGCACGGCCGTGTGAGCACCCACCCAATCCCCCGGTGGCTGTTCCAGCGCACGCACCATCAGCCACCAGCCGGGGAACGCCGGTGGATCTCGGCAGACGATGTGCGGCGCACCGGCTACGGCCTGGACATCGAGGACATCGGCCCCAGCCTGCGGTGGGCCAACGCGACCACCACCCGCACCACCACGCGCCGCCCCGCCGAAGGCGCCGGCGAGCCGTGGCCTGAGAGCGCGGGCGGGGTGTACGACGGCGACGAACCGCGGTTCTGACTGATCCCCTGGGGGCGGCCGTCCAAGCCGCCAAGCACGCCGGCCACCCCGGGCCCCCACCTGATCAATCACGAGAGCAGGAGTCTCTTCAGCATGCCCGCAAACACCGTTGCGCCACCGCCCACCGGCCTCGGCGTGGATGGCCGCCCGCGCGCTGACCGCCGCCACCTGAAGCATGGCCGCGGTGCGGTTGTGCGACCCCGCCACCGGCCGACCCGTCGGCCAACCCCTTGTCGGCCACACCAACACCGTCTGGGACGTGGCCTTCTCCCCCGACAGCTCTCTGCTAGCCACCAACAGCGAGGACAACACGGTATTGCTGTGGGACATCGCCACCGGCCGGCTCGTCGGCCAGCCCCTGACCGCCCCCACCAACGGCGACGTCACCGCGCTGCGCTCCTTCGACGGCCCCCTGCTGGCCGTCAGCATCGACGAGGGCGGAACGGTGCGATTGTGGGCCCCTCTACCGGCCAGCCCTTCGGTCAGCCCCTGACCACCCGCGCCAGCGAGCAGGTCGGCGTGTTTCTCTCCCTGCGCATCAGACACCGCACTTAGCGGGGTGCAACTGAACCGATCCGTTACCGATCGCGGTCAAAATCCGCAGATCCCGGTGTGTGGAGGTTGTCGTAAACCGTGACCTTCACTGGTGGGCATCGGTTGTGGGGTCGGACGATGACAGAGTCAGTAGTGTCGGCGAACAACGCGCACAGGCCGGGCCGGGCAGCGGGCGCGCCGGCGGTGCGGCCGGTCACGCCGGGCGTGCCCAGGCTTTGAGCCGGTACGAGATGCTCGCGCCGCACTTTTTCGAGGAAGTGCCGCTGGCGTAGGTGGCCGCCGCCCAAGGCGAGGGCGGCGTCTGCTATCGGACGCTACAGCGGTGGCTGTGCGCCTGCCGATGGTTGCATCCACTCAGGTTATGACTCTGCGAGGGCTTCGCGTGGCGTGCGCGAGCCCCGGTCCCCCGGGAGACGGAAGCGCGTACGGCAGGATGATCCGCCGTGCTGCTTCGCCTGGCCTACCTGACCGTCACGAACACGTTCGCCGCGCTGTGGTTGCTCCCCATGGGCGAACGGGACAAGGACATCGAGGTCCTTCGCCCTGCGCCACCAGATCACCGTCCTTGAACGCCAACTCGGCGCCGACACCAGAGTGCGATTCGCGCCCGAGGACCGAGCCTTCCTTACCGCGCTTCTGACGTCGCTGCCGCGCAAGGTCCTGTGCCGGCTGCGGCTCCTCATCCGTCCGGACACGGTTCTCCGCTGGCACCGCGATTTCATGCGACGTCGTCACGCCCGTACCTCCCGGCCGAAGCGGCCTGGCCGCCCACCCACCGTCCGCTCTATTCACGCCCTCATCCTGCGCTTGGTGCGCGAGAACCCCGGCTGGGGCCGTCGGAGGGCGCATGGTGAGCTGCCACACTCGGTATCAAGGTCGCGCCGTCCACGGTGTGGGAGATCCTCAAGCGGGCCGGCCTTGGTCCGGCGCCCGAGCGGGCGTCCACCACGTGGGCCGACTTCCCGCGCTCGCAAGCCGGCGCCCTGCCGGCTTGTGATTTCATCGAAACCATCACCTTGAACGGGCAGCGCCAGGACATCCTGGCCGTCATCGAGCACACCACCAGACGGATCCGCGTGCTCGGCACCACCGCTCACCCGAGCGCGAGCCGGGTCATCCAGGTGATCAGGAATCTGGTGATGGACCTGGAAGACGCAGGCTGCCGAGCACGCTCTCGGGTCCGAGACAGGGATGGGAAGTTCCCCACCCTCATGGACGGAATCCTCGCCGACGCGGGTATCCAGACCGTACTCACCGGCATCCGGATGCCCCGCATGAAATCCATCATGGAACGGTGGGTGCAGTCCTGCCGCCGCGAACTCCTCGACCGCTGCCTCCTGTGGAACGAACACCACCTTCGGCACGCCCAGCGCGAGTACGAACACTTCTACAACCAGCACCGGGCCCATCAAGCCCTGAACCAGGCCGCCCCGCTACGCACCATCCCCGATCCGATCACGGATCCCGAGCCAATCATCGACCTGAACATACGCCGACGAGACCGGCTCGGCGGCGTCCTCCATGAGCACTCACAAGCGGCTTGACCTGCATGGATGGAATTATCGACAGGCGCCGACTAACGCTCAGCGATCCGGCAGGTCGCCAAGTGTGTGCTGCAGGAAACTTGTATCGACCTCAACATCACCTTGAAGACGCCAGGCTCGTCGTTCGTACGCCAGGTTGCCTGTCACGGTTAGAGGGATTTTGTTTTGGTAAGCCCGAATAGCCCAGTCGTGATCCCGACCAGAAAGGGTCAGATGCACGCTCCGGGTGCGGCCGTTGACGTCGGCGAGGATCACAATCGCGCCGACCTCTTCCTCAAGATCGCCGCCCTCTTCCCAAGCCAGCGACTTGACAGGACCTACAAGGGTTTCCCGACGTGGTGGCTCTTCCTGTCTGACGAGGCGCTCACGGACACGAGCTAGTTCGCCGAGAATCTCGCGCTCGAGCTTGATGGGCTCCCTGCCCACCGCAGGGGCTTGTCCAGCTGCCGCCCACTCAAAGGACAGGTCCAGGGATCGCAGTCCTTCGGGCTCAGCCATCTCTTCCAAGGACTCGATAAGGTTTGCACTTAGTCCCCACGCTGCGGGGTCTTCTAGAGCTTCCCGGTCTTGTCCTCGAGCAAGCCGATGTGTTGTCTGAAGCCCTCTCGCTAGAGTCTCCATAACCTTGCGCGGGAAGGGGTCCCCCATGGGATCGCCGTCCGCGCGAGGCAGGTTGGCCGCGTGTCCAGTGTCAGCGTCGTCTTCAACTCTTGCTACGACCGTGAAGACGAAGCTTCCACGCTTGGTATGACCTAGCCGCACGTCCTCGTTGAGAAACTCGGTCACGACGGCAGACCGGCGTCCACGATGGGAGTGCCTGGGGTCCGCGGCTGTCGTCGCAGCTGCTCGCATCATGCGGTGGATTGCCTTGATGGTGGCTTCTGCCTGCCTGAAGGGGATGGTCCCATCCGGCATGGCTTGATCAAGCCTGATGTACAGAAGATCGGCACGTGTCGCGACGATGTGTTCGTAGAGGCTGTCTACGTCCCAGTCGTTGATCAGCCGGATTGCGTTCAAAGCGTCGTAGAAGCGATGAGAATAGTCGGCGAAGTCGCTCGACAGCGGCAGCATGATCCGGGCGGCCAGCGCACCGTGATCTTTGCGTAATCGCCAGATTTCGCGGACCTCATCGAGCCGTGACTCCAGTTCCCAGGATTGCGTGGCCAGGAACTGGGAGACCGCAGCCGGCGTGAGGCTCGAGGTCAGCTCCAGCAGAGAGGAGTCTAGGGTGGAGCGCGTCACCAGCTACCTCCATCTCCGATCGCCTTCATGATGCCAACAAGCTGCTCAACATCAAAGAGGTTACAGCGGGGTAGATGCACGATCTTAGACTCCTGCGCCTCTTCAATGCTTCCTAAGTTTTGGGCAGCCTCCCAGTACATGCGGCTATCGATGAGGAGGCGCTCTTCGTCCTGATCCAGCCAGCCATCGGACTCCCGCGGAACGAACAAAATCCCCAAAAAGGCCGGAATGTGACGTTTTGGGTGTGTCAGCCTCCGGAACGGCCCCGCCTTCATCTGCCAGGTTACGTGCTCCTCAGACAACACACGCCTCTGTGAGGTGCACTTGAGCTGCAGCTCAAACTGGGGACAGTAGAACACCTCGTACTCAGCGGACGAGGCCAGCGTGATGTCGACTCCGTCGAGATCGGTTCGATGGTCCTTGATGGAACATCCAGCCGCAGATGCCACCATGTGTACGTAAGCGAGGCTGAACTGCTCCTTCTTCGTCGTCATGGGCAGTTCATCCAAAGGAGCCCCAGGCTGCTTCGCACTCACGCAGGCGTCACTCCCACACCGACATCCTCTCCCGTTCACCCACATATATCTCGACCCGAGAGAGAGTGATGTTACCGGTACAAAGCAACTCGAAGCTGCCAGGACTTCACCTATAGCTGCGACCTGGAATGATATGGGCAAATTGCTCCGGCAACGGGCGCAGCCCCCGCTACCCAGGTATGCAAGTGCGGCGCTTCAATGCACACTTTAAGTATCGGGAACGCTACACACCGTCGGAAGCAATGCCAGAAAGGCAGGAATGACCCCATGAGCAACAGGACAGGAAGCTCAAACCGCAGATAAGCATCGCCACCACCCCAGTGGCGGCGTGATCGCTGCACGTGCCGCTCAGGGCTTGGCCAGGGATCCCATCGAGGCATCGCGAAACGTCATGAGCCCGTTGCCGCAGATAAGGGCTCTCTATATGCGATAGAGGCCGCTGCTTGTCACGACGGGTGGACGGACGGACGATCCAAGCGCCGCGATGTTCCCCCTTCAGGAAGGTCAGGGCTGCCGCGTGATCCGCATACTGATCTCGATCGCGCTCAACCGGCACCTGTCCGGCGATCCCCGCTATGTCCGCTGCGCAACCTGCGGCACCACGGCCAGCGAAGGCGAGGCTCTATTGCGAGTCTTGGTGCGGTTCACCACCGTCGAGGGCGCTTGGTCGACGGGGATCAGACGCCGCCAGAATGGACCAATCCCTCCTGCGGCCGCGCTGGTCCGCTCCAGGTGGGCGAGTTGCTACCGAACGACACGCTCACCCGCTGCCGGCGCACGCGCCTGTGCCGTCATCGCTGGAAGGTCCCGAGCAGCACCACCGTGGTCATCTGTCCGCGCTGCTACACCGCCCAGCCCGGCCCGGCCGCATAGCTCCTCGCCTCGCCATCAACACGCCTAATGATCAGGTGTGTTGCGACAAACACTAGAACCCGCGCGTCGCCAGGGGTCAGAATTCGGCCGTCGTTGACACGAATCTACGGAATCAGGGCGGACCATAAAGACTAATGCTCAGCTCCATGAGACTGACGAGGAACATCCCTGATATACGTCAATAGGACAGGAACGTAACGCCGCAACAGGAGAGTCCGGATGCGTGCCTGCTTTGGACGACCACGATGAGCAGACGCCGGAGATTGTCGTTGCTCCTACAGCTCCTCCTGATCGTGGTCGCCGCACTTCTTGGCATCGTGACGAACTACGCGACCAGCGTCGAGGGCGCCCCCTTCTTGTTGCGCATTCTGCAACAGATCGCTGCTCCGGCCATCGGGGTGCTGGTCCTCATCCTGGTCGCTGGGACCGTGATCACGTACCGTTTGGAGAACCCACCGCCTCCAAAACGAGTATGGAATGCCAACCGTGCACCGTATCCCGGACTGGATGCTTTCAAAGAGGACGAGGCGGCCGTCTTCTTCGGCCGCGACCGGCAGATCTCCGAGCTCGTTCGGCGGCTATACGGCCCCTCCACCAAACCAGGTGACCGATTCGTAGCATTGATCGGCGCCTCCGGGAGCGGTAAGTCATCGCTGGTGCAAGCGGGCGTGATCCCGAGGGTGCGGGATCGGCGCTGGTTGGTGCTGCCCGTAATGACGCCCGGAAGCAACCCGATGGCGGCGCTTGCCGTAGCTGCGGCCAATGCCGAAGGCACAACCGAGTCGCATGCCTTACTACGCCGACTGCGGCGGTCACCGGATGCGCTCGCTCGTCATGTCCAGCAGTTGAGAATGACGACCGGGCACCGGTTCAGTCGCCTGCTACTGGTCGTCGACCAGTTCGAGGAGCTGCTCACATCAGCGGGAGAACGTGAGCGGGATCTCTTCCTTTCCGCCGTTCATACAGCCCTTGACCGAGATCGGAGGTTCTGGGTAATTGGTACGCTGCGCATCGAGTTCCTGCGCGACTTTCTGGAGACCAGACAAGCGGAGCTTTTTGAAAACCCGGCGGCCATCGGGGCAATCGGGCACCTCGAACTGGCGCAGGCCGTAGAGGAACCAGGTCGGCTGGCGGGAATGCGATTCGCCCCCGGTCTCGTGGATCTCATCGTGGAGGAGGCCGGAACCACCGACGCACTGCCACTCATGGCGTACCTATTGCAGGAGCTGTACGACTCTGTGGGCTCTGGCAGGACTGCTGACATCGGCCATTACCGATCCCTCGGTGGTGTGGGCGGGGCCATGGCACGTCAGGCCGACCAAGTTGTCGTGGCGCTACACGACGAGGTCGGCATCGAGCCGATTCTCGCTGTGCTGTTGAAGTTCGTGACCCTCGAGGGGCAGCAAGCGACTCGGCGCAGAGTCGTCTTGGCCGAACTGACACCTGGCGAACGGCGAATCATCGACACATTCGTCGATGCCCGGTTGCTCGTCACCGATGTACGAGATGGCCAGCCAGTGGGGCAGGTTGCACACGAGGCCCTCTTCCGTCAGTGGCCGCCGCTCCGGCAAGAGGTTGAGACTCGTGCCGAACAACTGCGCCAGCGCGCTGAGTTGGAAAGATGGGCGGTCGACTGGCAAAGGTCTGGGCGCAGTGACGACTATCTGCTGACGGGGAGCCGGCTTGCGCTCGCTCAGCGATGGGTGACCGACCTGACGGAGTCCGGCCAGGCCACCGAGAGTGTGCGCGAACTGGTCGAGGTCTCTCAGCGCCGGGATCTGGCGTACCTCCGGCGAATCTCGGATGGGATTGGCAGCCATGTGCTGACTTCCGCCGAGCAGGCTCCGGAGGAGTCCCTGCTCCTTTCACTAGCGGCACTGGACGAGTGCGCGACAACTCCGGCCGCGCTGCGCGGCCTCATGGCCGCGCTCGCGTTCAGCCACTCCACTCTGTCTCTACACGGGCATACGGACGCGGTGCGCAATCTGGCGTGGTCACCTGACGGAAGGTGCATCGTCACCGCCTCGCGTGACGGTACCGGTCGGGTGTGGGACGCCGTGACAGGCCGGACGCTGGCTGTGCTCTCCGGCCATGAGGGGATGGTCGAGATGGCCTCGTGGTCGCCCGACTCAACCATGGTCGCGACCGCGTCACGAGACCAAAGTGTTCGCCTGTGGGACGCCGCGACCGGCGAACTCCAGCGGGTTCTGACCGGTGCGGCGGACGTCGTGCGAGGCGTGGCTTGGTCACCGGACGGTCGGCACGTGGCGGGTGCTTCGCGGGATCTGACCGTGAGGATCTGGCATGCGGAGTCCGGCGAGATAGTGCGTGAACTACACGGCCACCGCGACAACGTGCTCGGTGTGGCCTGGTCACCCGACGGCAGCCGCCTGGCCACTGCGTCCCACGACCGCACGGTGATCGTATGGAATGTCGCAGATGGTACGGCGGACTTGACGCTTGAGGGACATCAAGACTACGTCGAAGGGATCACCTGGTCTCCCGATGGAGTCCAGGTGGCCACCTCGTCGGGCGACCACACCATCCGGATCTGGGACGCCTCCGACGGCCGCCAGACGCTGTTGATCCGTGGCCATACCGAACCCGTCTGGAACGTCGCCTGGTCACCGGACGGCCGGATGCTCGCGTCTGCGTCGGCAGACCGTACCAGCCGAATCTGGGACCCTCTCGATGCCCGCCCACTCGCTACGCTGCGCGGCCACGGTGACGGGGTCTGGGGTGTCACCTGGTCCCCGGACTGCTCCCGCATCGCCACCGGGTGCGCCGATGGCACCGCTCGCATATGGGAGCTACAGCAGCGAGGGGCCGAAACCGTGCTGTTCGCCACTCACGGCGGCAACGTGTACGACGCTTCCTGGTCTCCAGATGGCATGCAGGTCGCGACCAGTTCGCAAGACGGCGTAGTACGTCTGTGGGACGCCCGAAGCGGGCGGAGCCAGTACGTGTTCAGCGGTCATGACGATCTGGTGCAGCAGGTCCGCTGGTCACCTGACGGCAGTGCCCTGGCGAGTTGTTCCAGCGACCGGAGCGTACGAATCTGGCGGCTGGGCGAAAGCACCGCGCGCATGCGACTGGATCCCGGTGGCTCGATCGTCGAGTGTGTCGCCTGGTCGCCGGACGGAACCCGGCTGGTCAGCGGCGGCCACGACCGGGTCATTCGCATCTGGGACGCGACCGGTGACGGGCGGCAACTCACCGTACTGACCGGCCACCAGGACTGGATCAGCTGCCTTGCTTGGTCCCCGACACAACAAATGCTGGCCTCGACGTCCGACGACCGTACCGCCCGCATATGGAACATCTCAGCCGGGGAGCAACACACCGTGCTGCGTGGCCACGACGGCTGGGTCGACTGCGTTTCCTGGTCCGCCGACGGGACTCGCGTGGTCACCGGCTCGGCGGACCGGACCGCCCGCATCTGGGACATTGGCTCTGGCAGGCAGATTGGAGTTCTGCACGGCCACGAGGGCCGAGTCCACGCGGTCGCCTGGTCGCCGGACGGCACGCGGGTGGCCACCGGATCCGACGACTGCACCGTACGGGTCTGGGATGCCGAGAACTGTGAAGAGATCACTATCGCCGGCGTCCATCGAGGAAAGGTCCACTCCATCGCCTGGTCCACAGATGGGCAGGCGCTGCTGACCGCATCGTTCGACGGAACCGCGCGAGTCTGGCAGGCCACTCCCGACCAAACCCGGTTGCAAGCCCTGGCGCGAGGTCGGGTCTACCGGATCCTGACGGTGGAAGAACGACGCAGACATATGCTGCCCCTCACCGAACGTCAATAGACGGCGGTCACCTCGCGAACCACCCGGTCCACCAGGTACAGCGATGGATCCAGGCCCATTCCAACGCGTTCAGGAGAGGCCCAGTACTGTTGGTTCCGCTCCTGGAAGCTCTCCGGTCCGTCGTACGAAAGCACCCACACGAACTGGCTCCGTTCATGATCCAGCCAGGCGCCATGGATTTCGAACCCAAATTCAAGACGAAGCGGCACGACCTGCGATCGCCACTTCTCCGACCATTCCTCCAACAGGCCCTCTCGGATCGTGTAGGTGCGATGCTGAACGGTCCCGGACATGTTGTCACCTTTCGCCTCAGGTTGGATGTGGGGCCACCGCACGGTGAGGGGCGTACTGCCCGCCAGCCACCTGCGCCCTCTAGGTACCCCTCCTGGGATCAAGGCCAACGGGTGTGATTGCCGCGAGTTCTGCGGAGTCAGAGCGATCGGCCGAGAGCGGTGGTGAACAAGGCTGAAGGAGTTCTCACATCGTGAGACCGAGGCGGTCAGCGGGTTGCGGAAATCGTCACGCGCTGTACCGATTCAAAATCCTCGTAGGGCGCTTAACCTGCAGGTCGAGCTGATGCGGCGGTATGGAGAAGATCGGTTCCTGTGCCTCTCCGTCTGCTGTATATGATCAAGATTCGGATGTTCGGCTGGCTGGCGCTGCTGGGCCGAAGTGAGGCGGTCAAGAATGCCGAGATCATGGTGCTCCGGCATGAGGTGGCGATGTTGCGCCGTCAGGTCAGCCGTCCGAAGCCGAACTGGGCCGACTGGGCGCTCCTGGCCGCGCTGGCCAGGCTCCTGTCGCCCGGGCTGCGGGCTCCCCGGCTGGTGACACCTGGTATCCTGCTGGCCTGGCACCACCGCCTGGTCAAACGCGCCTGGAGGTATCCGAGCCGGCCCGGCCAGCCTCGGACAAGCAGGGAGATCCGGAAATTGGTGGTGCGGTTGGCGAAGGAGAATCCGACGTGGGGATATCGCCGGATGCACGGTGAACTTGTGCGGCTCGGCTATCAGGTCGGTGAAGCGGCCGTCGGGCGGATCCTGCGGCGCCGACGCTTCGATCCAGCCCCGAAACGTCGACACCTCATGGGGGCCTTTCTGCGCGCCCAAGCAAATAGCTGCTGGCCGTCCACTTCTTCCACATCGACACGATCTCCTGAAACGCCTGTACGTGCTGTTCGTCATGGAAGTCGCCACCCGGACCGTGCGTATCCTCGGCGTGACAGCCAACGCCACCGGAGCGTGGACGGTCCAGCAGGCTCGCAACCTGCTCATAGACCTCGGTGCCCGGGTCAGATCTTTCCGCTTCCTCATCCGCGACCGGGATACCAAATTCACCGCTGTTTTTGATGAGGTTTTCGCCGGCGAGAGCGTGACGGTGGTGAAAATCCCGCCGCACACGCCGCAGGTCAACTGCTACACCGAGCGGCGGGTGCGCACTGTGCGGGCCGAGTGCACTGATCGCATGCTGATCTACAACGAACGGCACCTGCGGTCGGTGCTGGCCCAGTACGCCGCCGATCACTACGATGGCCATCGGCTGCACCAGTCTGGCCGACAGCAGCCACCCGATCACCACGAGCGAACCGTGATGCCGCTGGAAGGCCGGATCGAACGCCAGAGGGTGTTCGGCGGGCTAATCAACGAGTACCACCGAGCTGTGTAGCCACCCCAGAGAACCCGCAGGTCAAGCCCCACACGATGAGTTTGACGCGGTACAGGCTCCCGGAGACCCAGAGCGACGTAGCGTGAGCTATCCATGCGAGGCGGCAAGGCTCCGGGGAGATCTTCAAACCGACATGCTGGCCTCACCCCGGAGCTTCCCGTACTCCGGGCACTTGACCTGAGGTCACCGCAATCGAATGAGTGCCCCTGATGGCTAGGCGCGTGGTGGGGGCAGGCTGGAGCTGCTGACGGCCAGGTACGTCTCCGGCGTCGCCGCTTCGAGGAGCCCACCGTCTCCTGCCAGGTCGAGTTCTGGCTCCTGGGAACGGTGCAGCAGATCACTCCAGTCGCGTGTCGCTCCCTCCTCGTAGGCACTGCGGAGCAGGGGGCGCAGCCGGGGGCGGACCTCCTCCTGCCGCTCACGGAAGATCCGCCGCTGGATGAGTCGCTGTTCTTCCTGAGCCTCTTTGTTGAGTTCCTGGACATCGGCCAGCTGGTCTTCGGCACGCAGCCCTGGGGTGCGCTGGGCGATGGCGAGGTCTTCCTCGTGGAGCCGCTCGCAGGCAGCGAACAGCTTCCGGGACATGCCGAGGCGAACCTCGGTTCCGGGAATGCGGCAGGTGAGAAAGTCATCAAGGCCCCAGGAACGGACCCTGGCGCGCAGCGTGTGCCGCTCGGTGTAGGGCGCTACTCCGAGGGCTTCGGCCCGCATGGCGCGGGTGAAGTCGTCGCCTTCCAGGGGCGTGGTCAGCCCGGAGCGCCGACGACGGGACGCGCGGTCGGCGGAAACGAGCACGGTGCGAAGCTGCGAGGCAGGAGCGGAGCGCAGCGCCAGGTAGGTGAGCATCTGGGCGCGGGCCGCACCGATGAGCGCGTCGTCGCTGTCGCCGAGACGGTCTTCGAGATTACCCGGGCCGGCCGCTGACTCGTCATCGATGTCGAATCCGGCTGCGGGGAGCGGCGGCTGTCCGAAGTGCAGGCCGTGGTCGATGGTGAGGAAGAGGTCGTCACCGGGCCGCACACACGCTCCGACCAGGACAGTGCGGTGGGCGTACGAGCCAAGGATCTTGCTGCCGGCGGCCAGTTGCGCCCACCCCTTGCGGAGCGCGCCGAAGCCCACGTCGCCCCCCTTGGCCTCGATCAGCCAGTACAGGCCCTCTGCCTGATGCTGCCCCCATAGGTCGGGCAGCATCAGCTTCGGATCCTTGAACATGTCACGCAAGGCGTGGACCGGGCCACCAAGTTCGAGGTGCTCGGTCTGCCCCAGGCCTAGCAGTGAGCGGCAGGCCCACTCGGCCATCGTCATACCCAGCCGGTAGGAGGCCGCGTTCTTCGCGCTGCGCTCGGTGCCGTACGCGTAGACCGGGTTCAAGGTCAGGCGCCAGCCTTTGGTGCCTCGTACGGGATGCTGAAGCATGACGGGGTGCATGCCGAGATAGGCGTACAGCGGCGCAACGCGGGCGACGAGTTCCCCGTGCGCATACCGCGGCTGATTCTGCAAGTGCGGGGTGACGTCGCGTCCGACCTCAATGGCGGCCTTGATGATCTCCCGCCAGGTGGTGGTCGAGACGTACCAGCCATCGGTCGCCGGGAACCCGCCTGGCCCCACCCACAACTCCTGCTTGGCCGTCCGCCACTGCCTCCTGGGCTTCCTCTCAGGCCCGTTACGGAAAAGGACCGGTACGTCGAAGCTGTCGGCGTAGGTGAGCGGCGGCTCGTCCGGGATACGTGCGGGGATCATGTGCATCACTCTGGCATGCTTGGATCGCTTACCGCACCGGATATGGGATTGCCGGCCGTTCCCAAGAGGAGCCATTCGGTTGGCCTGGTTCTTGCCCCCATACGGGGTGACGAGCCAGGTGGACCTGTTTTGCGGTGGATACGGCTCCTACACTCGTATCCTTGCAGTTCAGGAGCACCTTTTCTGTTATTTCAGGCTAATACCATCCGAGCCGGAGGCTAACGGCGCGACTGTCGGCGGGGAAGATCAACGACTGCCTGAGGGTCGCGCCGCGGCTCTTCCACCGATCGTGGCCGACGCGACCCGATCCGCCACGTCCGAGATGCGAAGCTCGACAATCCGGATGACTTTCCCGACACTCTGCCTGCTCTCCTCGTACGCCCACCCTAAACCATGCGACCAGGTCTCCAAATAGGGGATTGAACTTATGAGGTCTCTTCGGCCTCGATGGATTCGATTTCCTCTTCCGAGAGTTGACCCGCGAAGAAGTCTCTGATCCGCTGCCGAGAAAGATCGGCGGAGATAAGACTTGGCGTGGGCATGTTCAATCGATGAGACCACCAGCGGCCAGGGTGCAGTTCATCCCACGGGGGACGCTTACCAGTTCGTCGCCGGTCCGCGCCTGGATCATGATTTCCGAAACCGTCCACGAGACTGTTCCAGACAGGACGGTGATGTCTGATCATGACCCGCTCGGCCAGGGTAACGAACGCCTCAATAGCGACAAGATGCCGGACCAGGAAGTCCTCGACCTCTAGGTCGAGGACCTGCTCGATAGACAATCTATGATCTTTGATGCGGTCCCAAAGGGTGGTGGAGTCAACAGTCTCGTCGGCCACTCCCTTCCGGGTCCCCTTTGGCCGAGCCTGACCGACATAGATGGGCACCTTGCAGTCTGGCGAACTGATTGGAGCGTACAGCTCGTGTGAACCATTGTAGTAGATCGCATAGATGCCGCTTCCGAACATGGGGGCGACGTCTCCGAGCGGCTCCGGGTCTCGGGAGAGAAGTTCTACCTCGACACTGCGACCTAGGTTGTCTAGATCCAGAGGGTTGTACGCCTCGAATCGTCGAGCGACGGCAGACCACGATCGATTCTTACGAGGAACCCTGGGCGCCCTCGGCGCCCGCTCCCTGTCGCCTTCCAGCGAACCAGAGGGGAATAAAGCAGACATGCGCGCTTCCGTTCCATGTGTCACGCTCAGGTCGGACTTGCTGTGGTGACCGTACCGCGATCTCGCCGCGTGAGAGCCGGTGCGGCACACTGGAGGTTGCCATTGAGGCCAGCGCCGTGATCCACTGCAGCCTCATCCTGGCAGGGTCCGCACTGGAAGCACCGCCACTCTATGCGACTTGTAATCGAAATCTTGGCGAGAGGTGCCCAAGATCGACAGCTCCGCGGTATGGTTCTCGCATGGTTGACCAGCCGCAAGCGACACAAGAACCTCGCACCAGTGTTGAGCTGTTTGCGGGTGGTGGCGGCCTTGCCATGGCGGTTCACCAAGCGGGCTTCCGCCCGCTTCTGTTCAACGAGCTCGACAACCGCGCCTGCGAGACGCTTGTGGCCAGCGCCCAGAAGACTCTCGGGGTCGACGGCTTGGCGCGAACTCAGGAGACGCGACCTGAGCCGCCCAAGCCGGGCATGCCCGCTCCTCTATACGCGGGTGATGTACGCCATCTCAACATGAGCGCCCTTGAGGGCAAGGTTGATGTTCTGGCAGGAGGACCGCCCTGCCAGCCGTTCAGTGCGGGCGGCGTCGCCAAAGGCGACGAGGACAAGCGCAACATGTTCCCCGCCATGTTCAAGGCCGTTCGCGAGATTCGACCGAAGGCCGTGATCTGTGAGAACGTGCGGGGCTTGTTGCGGCCATCCTTCGCGGAGTACTTCAAGTACATCCAGAATGAACTACGGCTCCCGTTCCAGAAGCGGAACGACAAGGTGAGGTGGCAGGAACACAACGATCATCTGACGAGCATCCTCGAGAAGCTCTCTGATGATGACACTGATCCCGACCACTACAAGGTCGTGATGGTGCCGGTCAACGCGGCCGACTATGGCGTTCCACAGGTGCGCAACCGCGTTGTTATAGTCGCCTTCAGGGCTGACCTCGGCGTTGACGTAGAGACGTTCGAGAAGTACGTCAGGACACCGAAGTTTTCCGAAAACGCTCTGTTCCGCTCCATGCGTGACGAAGACGGTCCCTACTGGCAACGCCACCAGGTGCCGGATTATGTGCGCGAGCGGGTCCGAGCCCGCCTTCCCAAGGTGATTAAGGAAGACGATTGTCAGCCATGGCGGACGTTGCGTGACGCGGTCCAGGGGTATGGCACAGATGTGAAGCTGCCAGCGCTGCCGACAGTGGATCTGGATCGACTTGACGAGAAGTTCGACTTCGGCAAGGACATCAACGTAACAGACCACATTGGCTGGCCCGGCGCCCGGATCTACAAGGGGCACACTCCGAACGAGCTTGACCGACCGGCCAAAACAGTTAAGGCTGGCGTACACGGTGTGCCAGGCGGCGAGTCGGTGATGTTGTTGGACGATAGGTACCGCGATCCCCAAGCTCCTAACGGATGGACCTACCGGCACCGCTACATGACAGTTCGTGAGACTGCGCGTGTGATGACCTTCCCCGACGAGTGGCTCGGCGCCGGTCCACGGGGTGAGCAGATGCGACAATTGGGCAACGCGGTCCCGGTCGTCCTGGGTGAGTTCTTCGCAAACGCCGTCGCTGACGCGCTCGCAGCCGCAGGACACTGACACCATGGCGCGCCAAGGCGAGGGACTCTGGAAGAGAGGGATCCCTGCGGAGCGAGCGTACAAACGTCGCGCTGGTGCCGTCGCGCCATCAGTGGAACAGGATCGTGCCGCCGGCGGCCGCAACCGCCGCAGCATCGCTCTTGGTGATGGCCGGTTCGCGCGGGCCTCAATCACGCTTCGGTTGTACGGACGCACTCGGCGCATCCGCGCGTACTTGCGTTGGTCTCAGGACGGCAAGACCGAGGAGAGATACGTCTGCGAAGTCGAGCATGCTTCCCGTCGCAAGAACCTCGTCGAGGCGTGGCACCAGGCTTGGGCGCAGGGGTTCTTGACCGAAGAGCGCCTACCACCTGAGTCGACAGCTTCTTCGCCAGAGGTCCGTGCCTCAATGCGGGGCAACCGCGGCAAGGACACGGAGCCTGAACTGGCCCTTCGCAAGAAGCTTTATCAGAGTGGCCTGCGTTACCGAGTCAATGCCCAGCCACTCTCCGAGATTCGACGCAAGGCGGACGTAGTCTTCCCTGCCGACCGAGTCGCGGTCTTTGTGGACGGCTGCTTCTGGCATGGATGTCCGGAACATTACCGTCCGGCAACGAGGAATGCGGACTTCTGGCGTGAAAAGATCCAAGGCAATAAGGCTCGTGACACCGAGACCACCGAACGGCTAGCGGCAGCTGGCTGGACAGTCATCCGGATCTGGGAGCATGAAGACCCTGCTGCAGCAGCGGATATGGTCGGTCACGTGATCGAGCAACTACGGTCAGGTGTTGCTGCAACTGTCCCAGCGTCTGCCCGCTGAGGCGACGCTCTCCAGCAGGCCCTACCAAGGCTCGTGAAAGCTTGAGTCCGAGCGGCTACGCGGCAGCTCAATAATGTAGAGGGCGCAGCTGTCCCCTCAGACGCAAACCCGGCGTCTGCCGGCAAGAGGCATCTCAGCACCTACGACCTGCGGCATCCAACACTGTGACATGAAGCCGAGCGTAGATGTTGGTGCTTGCCTCTAGGCTTTCTTCTACGCGCGCTGACTATCAAGAGTCGGAACGTTGAGAGGTGCCTGCGAAGGGCCTCTAGCGTGCTCGCGCGTCGGCTGAGGGCAGGAGGCTACCAGCACCATGAAGATCACTCCTTCCGCGCGTGTACTCCGCATGCTGGGCGAGATCGAGTTCGACGAATGGCAGTGCATCGCGGAGCTCGTTGACAACGCTTTCGACGACTTTACCGAGATCCATCGAGCAGGCATCCCCTGGGCCGGAGGCTTCCGGGTGAGCGTACGGCTCCCTGATTCGGCCAGTGGTGAGCTGGTGATCGAGGACACCGGACGCGGCATGACTTATGAGCGTCTTGAGCGTGCAGTGCGCGCCGGATGGTCGGGCAACGACATGCACGACAAGCTCGGGCTTTTCGGTATGGGTTTCAACGTGTCTACGGCCCGGCTGGGCCGACGCACCCGCGTACTGACGACGCGTCAAGGAGATCCTGAGTGGATCGGCGTAGAGATCGACCTCGACCGCATCCGAGATGACTTCGAAGCCGAGGACATCGTGGAGCCTAAGGTCGACCCGAACGAGCACGGCACCCGCATCATCATCAGTAGGCTCAACGCTGGTCGTGCCCAGTGGCTCCGCAAGAATGGCACAGCGCTGCGCAACATCCTCGGCGGGGTGTACTCCTGGCTGTTCGAGAACCGCCCGTTCGAGCTGTGGGTCGGGGGTGTTCAGGTCAAGCCGGTGAGACACTGCCGTTGGGGAGACGATCGCTCTGTGCTCTACAACAGCAAGGAGCGGATCCCTGCCTATATCGAGATCAATGAGAAGCTTGAAGACGGCCTAGCCTGCTCCGATTGCGGACAGTGGCAGCTGCCCGGTAGAGAAGTGTGCGAGGACTGCGGCAGCGACCGGCTTAGCATCCGTGAGCGTCGAGTACACGGATGGCTTGGGATCCAGCGCTACCTGCACAAGCAGGAGTATGGGATCGATTTCCTCCGCAACGGCCGCAAAATTCTGCGGTGGGACAAGCGGCTCTTCACCTGGAGCAATCCCGACGGTGGTGTCGGCAACGAAGAGCCCGAGTACCCCGTGGAGCTTGCCCATCAAGGGGGCCGCATTATTGGCGAGATTCACCTTGACCATGTTCCGGTCGGCTACCAAAAGAACGCCTTCGAGTACGGTGATCGCAGCTGGCGTTCGGCTGTGGAGATTCTACGTGGTGTCGGCCCGCTGCTCCCTCAGAGGGCAGCAGCCCTGCAGTACCCGGAAAACACCAGCCCACTAGCCCGATTGGTGAAGGGATACCGTCGGAATGACGCCGGCGAGCGTTACCTCATACCGGGGGATGGCCGGAAGCCGATACACGATGATACCCGCCGATGGGGTCAGGAGTTCCATAAGGGGATCACGGCCTATCAGACCGACGAGCGCTGGTGGCAGGCAGTGCTGGACCATGAGGCAGCTAAACGCAACGGCAAGCAGGAGAAGGTCGCCATCAGCACGCCGGACAGGCCAGATGAAACCGCAGTGCTTGAAGCGCTCGGTCTGGACGAGGCGGAAGACATGCTGATCAATGAGCCGACCGAGCCGCCTGTCCAACCGCCAGCGCAGACTTCACCGACAGCAGTGGGCGCACCCATCACTCCTGCGGCGCAGGAAAAGCCGAAAAAGGAAACCCGGCAAGAACGCATCGACCGCTATACAGAGAACTCCGCCTTGTACCCGGCGCTGAGCCGTCCCTTCGGTCATCCACGTATCGGGTACATCGACATCGAAGCTCGGCAGCTTGCTCATGGCCCGCTCCTCGACGACAACCTCAACCCAACCCCAGTTTTGCTCGATCAGCGTAGAGGTATGTCCTTCGTCGCCTTCCTCTACCTCGGACACGAGATCTTTGAGAAGTTCGGCGTGGATCCCGCTGACTTGCTGATCGCGGAAGCCGCTGTCTGGCTCAAAGTCCAGGCTGACAGTAACTGGAGCCATTCCCAGCTCATCTCCGCCATCCGTGCCACGTCCCTGCCGGCCACCGCGCTTGACGCCCAACTGATCAGTGCCGAAGCACAGGAACTGCTAGCCGAGATCCGTCAGCGCATGGCGGTGGAACTCGATCGCACCGGCGAGCCCGAGCGTGCATTCCAATATCTGTCCCCAGACGAGCTCACGGCCACCGAGACCGCCATGATCGCGAACGGGCAGATCACGAGGACTACCGACTTGGGCACGAGTGGCGAGTTCTTGCTGCACGTTCCCCCACTGTTCTTGGTGCACCTGCTGGAGTCCTGGCCGGAACCGTTTATGGATGGCAACGTGTTTCAGGGGCTGTACCAGGGAGTTTCCTCTCGAGGAGCCCAACGGCTCAGCCTCGCGCGAACCGTCGGCTACCTCTCTGACGTGGCCACTCAAGCCAGCTATACCGCCGCCAGTCTTCCAAACCAGCTGCTGCGCACGAGGTTGAGTATCCGTCTGCTGTCCGATGAACTTGCGGAGGAACGTTGAGCGCAGTCTTCCTGACGAGGGACGAACTCCTGCGAGGAGGTCCGACTAGACTTCCATACGCTGTTGAACGAGCGCTGTGGCATCTCGGATTCAACGACGTCCGCGTCATCGACGGCACTGGCGACAACGGCGCAGATCTCCTGGCGGTACGTGACCGTGAGCAATGGGTCTTTCAATGCAAGTGGAAGGCGAACGGCAAGGTTGACCGTACCGGGATCGACGACCTCGAGCGCGCCCGCACCTGGTATCGCGCGGATAGGTCCGTACTGGTGACCAACACCGACATCAATCAAGCCGCTGAGGAACGACGCCGAGCTCTGAAGAGCGTGGGCATCCCGATCAGTGTTTGGCACGGGGCCACACTGGTTGAGATAGGTGACCGTATGCCTCAAACCGTGCCTGGCCAGTACGCATTGCGTCCCTACCAATCAGCCGCAGCGGATGCTCTCACCCGTGATCTTCTCGCCAACGGAACCGCCCTGCTCGTTCTGGCCACCGGGCTCGGAAAAACGGTTGTCGGCGGGGAGGTGATCAGTCGGCATATCGCTGTCGATCCCAAGTCTAAGATTCTTGTCGTCGCCCACATGAAGGATCTGGTCGAACAGTTGGAAAGGGCGATGTGGCGGCATCTCCCAAAGCACATCCCAACTCGCCTGCTCACCGGAGACAACAGGCCTCAGGACCTCGATGGCGTTCTGGTCGGCACCGTCGAGTCCGTTCTTGGGGCCGCACGCTTGGGCTATCGCCCCGACCTCATCATGATTGACGAGACTCATCACGTAGCGGAGACCGGTAGGTTCGCGGAACTGCTGGATCTGTGCGGGACCGCCGTACAATTGGGCGTGACCGCGACACCCTGGCGCGGTGACAGGTTCGACATCACGTCACGCTTCGGCGAACCAAGTTTCAAGATGGGCATCGCCGAGGGCATGGCCGCCGGCTACTTGTCCGCCGTGGACTATCGGCTCTACGTGGACAACATCGACTGGGATGTCGTAAGGAAGGCCAGTGTCCATGGGTATTCGATTAAGGACCTCAACCGATCTCTCTTCTTGCCCCAACGCGATGAAGAGGTCGTGGAGCACTTTCGCGAGGCCTGGCGGACAACGCCTGACCCACGCGCCATCATCTTCTGCCAGACGATTGAACACGCTGAGCACATGGCCAGGTTGTTCGCCAGCGCGGACTCCGCATGGGCTCGCGCCTCGTTTCTACATAGCGGGCTACCGCGCCAGCGGCGCCAGATCTTGCTCAATGAGTTCCGGCTCGGACGGGTTCCACTGATCACATGCGTCGATGTCTTCAACGAAGGTGTTGACGTTCCGGACGTCAACCTGATCGCGTTTCTTCGAGTCACTCATAGTCGGCGTATCTTCGTGCAGCAGCTCGGCCGAGGCTTGCGTCTGAGCCCCGGCAAAGAAGCTCTTCGCGTCCTCGATTTTGTCACAGATATCAGGCGTGTTGCTGCCACCTTGGATTTGCGTCGCTCGCTCGAGGCTGAGGAGACCGAGCATCTTAAGGTACGGATGCCCCATGCCAGCCGGATTGAGTTCAACGACGAGACTGTTGGTAGTCTTATGGATCACTGGATCCAGGACGCCGCCGATCTGGAGACCGCAGCGGACGAGGTTCGTCTTCAGTTCCCCCTCACGACAGGAATCCAATGACCGCCTACTCTCTACCTACAGATCTCGAAGAAGACATCGTCCGCCTTCTCTATGGAGAGGCGGCCGACGTGAATTGGACATTTCTCCCCGACGCTGAACGCACGAGGTTGTACCAACAGTGGACGGCCGACCCGCGGATCGGCGGCCGTCTACTGCCCTTTGTCGGCACTCCCGAGAACGTCCGCCCGTGGATCAAGGATGGGCCGATGAAGGAGTACACCCGTGCAACGTACGGCGTGGGTAAGTACGCGCCGTTGGTTGCCAAACCCACCACCAGCGTGGAAGTGCTTGTCGAGAAGGCCATCGGAGCAGGATGGTTGGTCGACTTGGAGTCACTCGATATCAAGCCGCTCAAGGTTGTCATCCGACGCAGAGACGATGAGGAGATTGAGCAACGCTTCACATGGGGGCCCGTGAGAGATTTCAAGCACCTTGCTTGGGCGGCAATTACCGCCCAAGCGGACGGCGACCCTCTGCCGTGGGTGATCTGCGCGGTTGACTCCTTCGTACGTCGGGTTACACCCAACCAGAAGGCGACTCACGAGCGGATAGCGCAGCGTCTCGGCCTAACCGTCGCACACGTGACAGATGGATAACGCTGCCAAGGTTGAAGTGAGTTCTGATGCGTCCCAACTTCGGTGGATCTGATTGGCCTACTGTCATGCCAGCTGGGTCTGCACGGGAGCCTCTCGTGCTCGATATTGTTCCCGAAAGCCCTACAGGCGATCAATTCTAAAGGTGAAGCACCCAGCCCAGTCGCTTGTGTAACTGTGCAGAAACGGGTGCCTCGGATGAACTCAATATGGCATGGCCACGGCGACGAGCCGCCAAGCGCACTCGCCGAGGCCACGCCCACCACCTTCCAACCATCAAGAGGAAGGCGTCCGTCAGCATGACAGCCACAGCCAACACCGGCTATCGGATCTACCAGGAGCACGCGCGCTTCCCTGGCGCTGGCTACGTGCCCGAGAGGGCGCTTGTAACGCCACGGTGCATTGCCCAGTGCTGGGTGATCCACCTCTGGTGAGCCTGGTTGAGAGCAACGGCCAACGGCTGGCCGTGCAGCTTGTCGTAGTCCGGGTAAGCGCGGGTGCCAGGCGCGATGTCCAAAGTCAGCTTGCTTGGATCGATGGCGATCTGTCCGAGGTCGAAGAGGCGATGAACGTCGCGGCGTAACAGCAGCCCGCCATGGGTATGGTGTTTGCCGCTTGAGGCGTAGCTGTACAGGTGTGCTGCTTCCAGGGCCGCCGCAGGCATGGGGCCAAGGAAGGCGCATACCTCTCCGAACTGATCCAACAAGTCGGCGCGGAAGCTGGCCTGACCGTTGCGGACCCGGACCGTTCTGGTCTTATGCCCGCCAGCGATGACCTTGCGCGTGTTGTCCGCGATGTTCAGCGGGGTGGCGTTCTTTCCCGTCTCCACCCGGGCGCGGAAGTCGTCCCAACGCAGTCGTCGCAGAGCGTTCTGCGACTTGGGCTTCTCACACAGAGCCCGCAGTTCCTTGTCGGTGACGTGACCCCGCAGGTCAATCCAGCCAGCCTCATACCGGGCGCGGTAGGTGGTCACCGCGACCGTCTTACCGTCCGGGACGTCGAACTCCGCCTTGCACTCTTTGTTCCAGCACCGGTACTTCGGCGTCTTGTTCACGCGCGGGCTGATGTCCGCCTTCTTGCACTTCGGGCACCAGCTAAGGTCTTTGGTGCCGCTGCCAATCGCGATGTCCTCGATCACGGACAAACCCAACAAGGTCTTCCCGTCCCACAACACGATCGTGTCCCCCACCATCACCTGGGAGGCGTTGTTCACCCTGCTGTCCCAGCTGTAGTGGGTGGAGGGATTGTCGTCATACCCCTCACCTACGCGCTTGGCCTTAGCGGCCAGATACATCAACCACGCCGTCACGTGACTCCTCCGTTGCCCGACGCCGCCCCACATCCGCCGACCGCACGCATTCACGCAGTCGGGGACTGTCCACCGATCAACGTAGCGGGCGGTCCCAATGGTTCCATTGCAAGCACCGGATCCCCTGCAGCTGCCTGTGGAGGGTCTGCGGTCGGGATGGAAGATCCACCGCGACCGGTGGCCTTCCGCAGCGCATCCAGCGTCGCGATGTCGCTGCCGTTACCATGGAGCGACCATCCTTACTTCGTTGACCGCCAAACCGCCAGCTAGCGGTTCACCGGCAAAGACATGCGGAGAGCCCGATGGGGTGAAATCCGCATGGCGAGGTTCGAGACAGCGGCTCAGGGGACGGACCAGGGACGAGGTCAGCACCATACCCTGGCCAACTGCACACGACCACCGGGAAGTCCCTGTCACGGGCGACTCCCCGACACGCCGCCCTGGATCCCGTCACCGATCCGGCATAAATCGCCAGCTTGACCGCCACACCTACGAGAGCGGCTAACAAAATCCCTCGAATGCTCGCATGCCGCTGAATTGCACGCACAGGGTTTCGGTGTGCGCCATCTGTGGCCTGCCCATGCCCTAGCCACTTCCCACGTTGTACGTACGGCCGGAGTCTCCAGGTTCGACGCGATATCCACTTGGTCGGACTCGTCCCGGATGCGCCACCCCTGGTTACGATTCAAGCGTCCAGTCGTCTCTCCTGGGTCAGGCCGCCATGCCGACGAAAGATGAGGTGGAGACCGCTCGCCGGCAGATCGAGCGTCTTTCCGATCAATGCGAGGCGGATTTACGCGAGCTCATCCGACTCGCCGAGGGTGGCGCGCTGAAAGGGCCGGAGGGCGACAAACTCTCCGCCGACATGCGCCAGTGGGAGCGCGACACCAAGAACTACTTCCGTGCGGCCCTGGACACCCTCCATCAACTCGCCACGTCGGAGGTGGCTCCATGAGTCCTCAGGTAGGCATCAACCCCGAACTCATGACCAGGGTCATCGCCATGCTCAAGCGCACCGGCCCCGAGTTCCGGGAATCCAGCCGCCAGGTCGAGAGCGCGCTCGGCCGTGCCGGTGTCGAGCTGTGGGCCTCGCCCGCGCTGCGCAGGATCGCCGACGAAATGAGCGCGAAGCCGCCGGACCTGCAAGGCCGCCTGGACCTGATCCTCGCCACCCCCGACGTGGGGCTCGACCGCGACGGCATGATGTGGGCGGACGGCGCGGACTGGCAGTCCAGCACCACGGAAGGCGCCGCCGCCGCCCAGGCGGTGGCGGCCAAAATCCGGGCACAGGTCAAAGCCGGGAAACTCGACGCCCAGACGATCGCCCAACTCGACAAACACAGGAACGATCCGCTTTTCGCGACCGCCTTCGCCAAGGAACTCCCGCCGGCTGAGCTCAAGCGACTGATCACCCGCATGTTCAGAACGGATCTCCCTTCCACCGGCCGCCCGGATGACAAGGACCTGGGCACCGAGAAGAAGATCGCCGACCTGATCAGCGTCATCCTGGGTACCGCCTCCCGGGCCCGGAAGCTGCCCGACAAATACGCCGACGAGCTGCTCAAGGATCTGGACGCCCCGCAGAGCCCCTTCGCTCTCGGCAAGCTTCTCGGCAAGGGGACGTTCGACCACGCGTTCCTGCTCAACGTGGTGAAGCGGGTCTACGACTACGACGTTGCTCACCCCGAGGCACGGACCATCGAGATGGAGTTGCCGCTTTCCGGCACGAACAAGATGCGGCCCGGCCCTGACGAGAGCCCCATGACCGCGATGCTGAACGCTCTGATCCATCATCCGAAGGTCGCCCAGGACTTCTTCATCGACCCCAAGCGCAGGCCGCTGGCCTATCTGATGCGTGATCGGCGGTGGGCACCGGGGAGCGACAAACTGCTCGGCGAGGCCCTTTTCGAGGCGGCGACGAAGTCCCGGGACCATGGCATGCCCCGGGAGCAGTCGAGCGGATACAAGTCCGCGCTCATCGCCTCATGGGCCAGCCATTACTGGGCTGAGGAGAAGGTTCAGGAGAACCTGCCGGGCACCCGGACCTGGGCCGCCTCCATCCAGGCGAACTACGTCAGCGACGTTCACCGGGCCTTCCGGGCTCCGGCGACCACGGAATACGGCGTGGACGCCGCCTACGATCCGGACAAGTCCCTGTCCGGCATAGAGCCCTATGGCGCGGTCCTCAACAAGGGCGAGCTCAAGAAGGCCATGGCGTGGGCGTTCAACGACAACGACGCGTTCAAGACCGTGATGGCGGCCCACGCGCAGTACTCGGTGAAGGTCCTGGACGAGACAGCATCCGAACTGGCTGCGGAGGTCAAGGCCGAGTTCGCGGCATGGCACAAGTCGCATCCCGGAGCGACCAAGAAGCAGATCGACGACAAGCGGCAGGACATCCTTGAGAAGACGATGAGCGGCAGCGGCGGATCTTCTCAGTTCCAAGGCATAGTGGACAACCTCAGCAAGACGACGTACGCGATCACCGATGCCGGGAACATCGCCAAAATCGAAGAAGCCAAAAAGAACGACGAGAAGTACGCGATGTACAAGAACATGATCACGAAGATCATCGACCTGGTACCCGGACCGCCTGGCAAGTTCGTCGGCCTGCTGGTGGACCAAGCAAAGGAGCACATCTACGGACAATTCAAGCCCACATCAGAAGAAAAGGCAAAAGAGGCGGCCGGGAACGCGATCGAAGACGCCGGAATCATGTTCCGAGATGCCACTGCGGCGGCCATGATGCGTCACGGACTTTTCGGCGACGGATCGGTACCGGCACCAACTCATCCATACGCTTCCAAGCAATACCCGAAAGGCTCTACTGGCGACTTCCTGGTAGACGGGAAGGTCATACCAAAGGATCAGATGAACGCAGAACAAAGAAGAGCTTACCGTGAATGGCTCTATCTGACTGATGAGACGAAGCGCGTCTTCTATGGCGCAGATGCAGCCATAGTCCGAGACTCTTGATCCACAGCAGAGGCCCCCATGAGTCAAACCTCCTTCAGCACGAGAAGCCTGTTATCGCCCACGGCATTACTTCTTGCGGCGGGCCTGCTGACTGCCTGCTCGGCCCCTCCGACATCGCCGCCGTCTCCCGCACCGGACACGCGGCCTCTCGGCGATATCACCGCCGCGCCCAAGATATGCGGCCTGGTCTCGAAGCAGTCCATTGAACGCGCCACCGGCCTCAGCGACTTCACCGTCCAGAAGTACATGTCCGACGATGGCAAGCACCTCGATTCCTGTTACATCTACACCAAACCCCGAAGCGGTAGCGGCTATCGCCTCAGATTCGAGATCGACAACACATCACCGCTCCCGCTGAAAGATATTGAGCGAATCAAAGCATCCAGCGACGGAGTCGACCTGCCCTCCGGCTCCGGGCCCGGATACACCTTCACCCTCGTGGAGTCCGGGGTAAAATACGAGACCGCCGGCTGGGCATGGGCGCGGGATGGCAGCAGCATGCTCACCGTGACACTCGCCGAGACCCCATCGAACAGGGACCCTCAAAAGGACGCCGCCGAGTTCATTCGTCAACTCAGGCCTATCGTTCTCGACAAGGACTGAGCGTCGACACTGGAGCCCGACCCGCCCAAGTGATCACTCACACGTAGGTAGTCGATCCAAGACCGAGGCCGCCGACTGCCCGACCAGCGCGGCGACAACCAGTTCGGCCACTTCCGCCGGCGATATCCGCCTGCGCCTCATGGCACCCAAGTACATGGACCGGCCCACCAAGCGCCGGCATCGAATTCTTATCAGTCTTGCCGTGACCGAAGGAGCCGACAGACCAGCCACTCAGGTAGACCCGAGCGTGGCGTCCCGTGGTGGAACGCCACGATAAGACGCGAGGCAGGGAGGGAACGGCCCCGGCAGGTCCGGGGCCGGAAGCAGATTCATGCAGGCTATTCGGTCAGGGCATCGTTGATCTTGCCGTTGAAGTGCTCTTGCTGGCCATCCACGCATTTCGCGTAAACCCGCAGCAGGACATCCACGCCATGGCCGGCGCGCTTGGCGACTTCGACGGCCGGGACGCCCGCGTTCAACCACAGCGAGACTGCCGCGTGCCGCAGGTCGTACGGTCGAGCAGCCAAAGATGAGGCGAACTGTGCCGGGGTGAGTGCGAGTTTGCGAGCTTCCTGCCAGACGTAGGAGTACGCCGAACTGGAGTAGGTGCCACCGGTACCCGTGTGGAAGACTCTGCCGTCCTCGGCGGTGGCGTACTCGGCGACGTGCTCGCGAAGCATGGCAACCAGGATGGGCGGGATGGGGATCTCTCGTGTTTCCTTGTCCGCGCGGTGCTTCAGGTTGCGCGACTCGTGGGTCTCGCCGGAGTTGGTCCAGCGCTTCGTTCCTTGGGGCCGTGCCTTTTCCAGGACGATCAGGCCCCAGCCCGCGTCCGGCAACGTGCAGTTGGTCAGCCGCAGGTCCGCTGCTTCCTCCGGCCGGAGCGCGGCGTAGTAGACGCATGCGAAAAGGGCCTTGAGCCGAGGACCGCGCCTGCGGCCTACTTTCGGCACTGCGTCGAGGAGTTGCCGTGCTTGGGTTGGGTTGACCACCGTGCGGGGGTCAACGAGCGTTACGGACTTGGGTGCCCTCCTCTTGATCTTGTCCAGCGGGTTTCTGGTGAACAGTTGCTCCTCGACTGCATGCTCCAGCAGGTGATGCAGGATGGCGCGCTTACGGCGTACCGTGTTCGCCGCCGCCGGTGCGCCGGAGAAGGTGATGGATACGGCTTCGAGGGCCTTGTGTAGAACCTGCGCTTCTTCGAAGGCCGTCAGCGGCAATGAGGCCCTCTCCAACCAACTCAAAGCCACGGCCTGTGCCGTCGTCAGGTCGGCCCGCCGCTTCTCCGGGAGCAGCGCGTGGATCCGTAGAACCTCTCTGAGTTCCCCATCGGCAGGACGGTGCGGCGCGTCGGTGACCAGCACGGGGATGAGAGAGAGCAGTGCGTACGCGTCTGTCTCTCGGGTTCGAGGTGCCGTCGAGTTCCAGCGTCGCAGGACATACGCCTGAGCGAACTGGAGGAACGATGGCCCGGAGGATCGCCGCGCGCACTTCGACGCAGGCAGGCCGGTGTCGAGGTCGAACTCCTCCCCTACCTTGGTCGCCTGCCGTAGGTCGGCCATGAAGGCGTAGGCCAGCCCCTTGGTCCGGAAGCTCTTCGACCTTTCCTTGCCGGCTACTCGCCAGCGAGCGATGTAGGCGGGCGTACCGTTGTTGAAGCGCCGCTGGATCTGGCCTAGCTTCACGTCGTAAGTGGTGTTCACCTCGATTCCCGTCGTGAGTCGAGCCAGGCCATGAGGTCGCTCCGCCAGATGCGGAGTTCGAGGTTGGGCAGTTGGACGCAGACTGGTGCGCGGCCAATCTGACGCCAGCGGTAGAAGGTGCGGCGGGACACGCCGCCCAGCTCTTTGAGGACCTGAGGAACGGTCAGCAGCTCATCATGCCTGGTCATCGGCCAATACCCCGGTTCGGAACGCAGGTGCTTGGGCGACTGCTGCCTGCGGGGACCGAATGGCGTACGGTACACCGGACCTTGAGGTCTACCCGGCGGACACTGTCCAGCTCATGCATGGTGTTGGCGTGGTGGAGGAGCCCACATGGAGTGCCGATTGGGCGATTCACACTGCCATGTGGGAGTACGCGTCGACGGAGCTCGCCGGCTCTACAGATCCGACTGGCCCCGCGGTTGTCAGGCCGGGCGTTCAGCCAGTCGATCGGCCCAGGGGTGGTGCGGGAATGGGCGAGCTTGCCCAATACGTACATCTTTCCTCCAGCGATCTGATCTGACCTCGGCCCGTCAGGTGTCCTGGTGGACGTACGGTCCCGCGATCACCCGCATGGCGATGATCCCCGGACCGGCTGAGGCACGGGCTATAGACGCTCACCTCTAGCCGCGCTGTCAAGTCCAGCGGGATGGCGTACTCACGTATCGCGGCAGCTCAGCATGGACCCAACCTCCGAGCGGATGGGCGAACAGGAGCAGTTCTCGGCGGCTTGCGGAAGGTCAGCTGGTCGCCGTACACGTGACATGGATCGGCAATTCAACTGGGGAGCGCTTCCAGTTCGTCGCCGACCTCGCGAGCGCCTTCGGCGTCAAGCGGTAGGCGCCAACCTATTGATCTTGGTGGAAGGGGTCGATCGCCCTACCCGGCAACAGGGACAGGAGCTCGCCGCCAGCGAGCCCCAGTCGATTCCAACGTCGGTAATCGTCAGAAGTCGAATTCGCCCTTCTTGGCGCCATCGATGAACGCAGCCCAAACCGATGCTGAGACGACGTAGGGAGCCTGGTCGGGGGCTTCAGTGTCGCGGATGCCGACCCGGCCTCCGGGTAGCGGTGCAACCTCCAGGCAATTGCCGTTGTCGCCAGAGTGTGCGGCCTTGCGCCAAGCAGCGCGGCCCAGATCCTCGTTGGTCACTTCCATCGCTTGGCTTTCTCCTCGATCAATCGGAGTGACGCCCTGCGGGGAAGGGCATCACCATGCAACATCTCATACCTCGACTTGACGTCCAGAACACGATCGGAGTCGGCGGTGATCTGGCTCAGGGTGATTGACTCAATATAGGCCGTATCGGGCATCTCTGGTCCGCTGGCGAGCATGAAGGCACCTTGCAGGCCGGTCGTCAGCCACGCATTGTGGGGAAGGACATGAATGTGAACGCGCGGATGATCATCCATCGCGGCCAAGTGTGTGAGTTGCTCGTTCATGACCGCCTCACTACCGATGGGCCGGATGAGGACCCCCTCGTCCAGCACCGCCCATAGCGTAGGCCCGTTTTCCCGCTCCAGGATGCGCTGGCGATCCATCCGTGCGGCGACGCTTTGCTCGACGAGGTCGGGAGTGGTTCTCGGCCTGCCTCGGAAAATGGCTCGGGCGTACTGCTCGGTCTGAAGTATGCCAGGGATGATCAGCGGCTCCCAGGCGCGAAGCATGTCCGCCCGCTGTTCGATCTCGACGAGTTGTGCCAGCCAGATCGGCCACCGGCCGGCATGCTCGACGGTCTCCCGCCAGCGGGCCAGCAGTCCGCCGTCGGCTCCCAGTGCAGTGTCGGCGGCGCGGGCGAATACCTCGTCGGCCGGACGTTCCCCGCGCTCGACCATGCTGATCTTCGAGACAGACCAGCCGAGCATTGCGGCAAGTTCCTTTTGCCGCCTCCCAGCCACTATGCGGTATTCACGAAGATGAACACCGAATTCCGCTCTTGGGGCTTTCAACGCGGGTTCCGGATCGATTTCTCGCAATGCAGGATGCTCCCTTCCTCGCGGCACACGAGAAACGCACGCCGAATGTGTAGTAGCACACCTGGTTCGTGCCTGGAAAGTGCTTTGCAATCCACCCCTCAGGCTGGGGATTTCTGGGAAGGTCTCTTCAGGCCAGCTCGGCGTATCACAGCCAGCCACACACGGAAGCTGATCGTGCGTGCACTTGGCCGATCCCATTATTCACATAAGCGGCATGGCTGTTGATCGAGGATTAGCGAGGCGGATTCGTTGATCTACTACATTTCACTCCCCCAGCTCCAGGTAATCGGCACAGCCCATCTGGCGCACAGCGATCGGGCCCCTCATCTGGCCCGGAAAGCTGTCAGCGTCTGGCTGGCGCCCGAGCATCCAGCGCAGGAGATCACGGTTCTGGCGGCCTCGGAGCTGGTCACCAATGCGGTGAAGTACGCCGACGCCTCCAGCGGCAGCGGCGATGACGGTCGTGACTGCCGCGGTGATGCCGCAGGCCGTCAGGACGCAATCGCGCTCAGGCTGTGTCAGGGGCGGGACTACCTGCGGCTGACGGTGACCGATCCCGGATCGTCCTGCTCAGAGCCGGCGAGGATTCCGCTGCAGACACCGAGCCTGGACGCCGAGCGTGGGCGGGGGCTGGCAATCGTGGAAGCCCTATCCCGCAACCGGTGGGGCAGCTACCTGATGCCCCTGACCGGACTGCGCCTGGTGTGGTGCCATCTCGACCTCAACCCGACCCCAGCGCAAGTCGAAGAGCTGTTCCGCGCCCCGATCTAACCCGGGCGCATCCAGCCGCATGTCACAAGCAATCTTCGCTAGAACCCCTTGCCGTCGATCAGCCTCGGAGACCGTCATGCCCGACCCCGTCCCGCCCGGCGTAGCCGACCAAGCCATCACCTACCTCAGCGACCTGCAGAAATTGCTGCAGGACCAGGGCCTGCACGCGCGCCTGCTCACCCACGACGAGCGACTGCCGCGTCTACGGGTCATCAACCCCGACGCCCCCTCGCTCAGCGAGGTCATCTCGGCGGCGCCTCTGGGAAACGAGTGGAGCTTGTGGTGGTCATGGGCCGAACCGATCACCCCGGTCAGTGAGATCGCCACCGCCGCCGAGCGCATCCGCTACGTGCTAACCCCCGTCGCGAACCAAGACACCTGCCTCGGACCACAACACGAACCAACCTGACAGCGTCCGGCCGCCCCATGACGCGGCAGGAAGGGCCACGATCCGCACCCATCGAACGACACCGGCCACGCCGGTGCGCAACCCCCTGCTAACCCGCGACCGCCCAGAAGACGGACTTGTCTGGATGCAGCGCCCTCATCTGGCCACATCCGAGAGCGCGGGATGAGAGCAAATCCCCTGCCTCTCGGGAGCGCGGGAGTCGTGTGCAGCTCGACACGAAGCGCTTCTGAGAGGGCGATGACCGCGAGCGCCTCGAGTGGAGGCATGGACGCGGTCACGCCCGGACGGCTGGCCGATAAGCGGAGCCCGGTCAGCCGCCCCTGTGACGATCACGGCGGTGCCCCCGTCCGCCTGATCGTCGCCGGGCGGCCCCTCGCAAGGAAATGGCGTCGCAGAGGCAAGGGCCCTGCGACTGAGGGGCCGCCCATCTCCGTAGACGTCCGGCAGCAGCGCGCTCCCTTCCCAGCGTGTGCTGCTGCCGGACCCAGGGTCTCCCAGAAAGCACCTGCTATGGGTTACACCTGCCAGGCGCATCATCCCCTTCTAATAGGGCCTCCTTCCGTTGCAGAGCAGGGGGAAGGCGAAGGCCGGCCAGTCGTGGGACCCTTAAATGCGGTGCCCTTGGCGACTTGTCATCCGCCCTAGTACTACAGCCTGATTTCGTGATGCATGAGCCAGCGTCTCCAATGGTGGCTGGCTCGGGCGCGGGTCTGGTGGTGGCGCCGGCGTTGGGACC
>NZ_JBSFGF010000038.1:0-59767 GCF_053596455.1 Nonomuraea sp. NPDC001699
CGCCGGGAGCCCGCTCCCGGCGCGACCTTCGTGAGCGGCGGGCTCAGCGGGTCGTGATCTCGCTGACGGACAGGTTGCCCCAGGTGTGGTTGGCGGCCTTGACGACCAGGCGCACCTGGGTGGTCGTGACCGGGGCGGGCAGCGGCACCGGGCGGCGTTCGACCGTGGCGGTGTTGCTCGCCCAGGTGATCGCCGCGCCGGCCGCCTGGGTGACCCAGGCCGAGCCGTTCCAGGTCTGGACGTCGAGGGAGGTGATGCCCTGGCCCTGGCCGAAGTGGGTGGCCAGCACGACCTCGCCGACCGTTCTGGGGTTGGGGAAGGTGAGGGTGATGGTGCCCGGATAGGTGACGCCGGAGGACGGGCTGGCCCAGGTCGTGTAGTCCCAGCCGTCGGTGAGGGCGGCGGGCGTGGTGCTCTGGCCGTTGCCGAAGGAAGTGGTCGCGGTGGCGGCCGGCTCCGACAGGCCCGCGCCCGCCGTCCGCTGGACGGCGCCGAGGTCGGGCATGCCCGAGGGCAGGGCCGTGCCGGAGACGTCACGGCCGCCGTCGGAGGCGATCTCCAGGCCCTGCCGCAGGACCGGGGACGACGCGGACGGGAGGTATCCGGACAGGTCGGACAGTGAGCCGGCGGTGCCGGGGGCGGTCAGCTGCGGGTTGCCGGACAGGGCGGCCTTATCGCCGCCGGGGACCGGGCCGGAGTGGTAGAGGTTGCGGTCGTACTGCACGACGCCGCTGTCGTTGTAGGGGAGGTTGGCGCCGTTGTGGATGACGTTGTTGCGCAGCCGGATGTTGCTCACCGAGCTGCTCCACACCTTGACCAGGCTGAACGACGCCCGGTCCGGGTGGTTCTGGATGAACGGCGTCAGCGGCACCCAGATGGTGTTGTTGTAGGCGTCGATGTTCCTGGTGTTGGTGGAGAAGGCGAAGACCTGGTTGGCGTCGTTCTGGCTGACGTTGTAGCGGATGGTCGCCTCGGCCGGTCCGGTGCCGGTCGAGACGGCGATGAAGAAGCCGCCCTCGTTGTCGTGGCTGAAGTTGTACTGGACCAGGCTGCGGTGGACGGAGGCGTCGGCGTCGAAGGCGTTGCCGTCGCTGGACAGGCCCCAGTACTTCGTCCCGGACACCTCGTTGAACTGGACCACGGTGTCGTCGGCCCCGGCCCACCAGATGCCGACGTTTCCGTGGTTCTGCGCGGTCCTGGCGACCCGGTTGCGCTCGATGAGTGCGCCCTGGACCTGCATGACGGTGATGCCGCCCGCCGAGATGTCGTGCACGTCGTTGCCGCGGACGACCACGCCCGTGCTGGGCGTCCAGGGCCGGTAGTCGGCGGCGGGGATGCCCATGAGGTCGCTCCACAGGGACGTCCAGCCTTCGCGCTGCATCCACTGCGACCAGGTGACGATCCCGTACGAGCGGGAGTCGGCGACCTCGTTGCCCTCGATGAGCAGGTCCTGGTAGTAGGTGGCGGTGTTCTTGCCCAGGGCGCTGACGATGATGCCGCCCGCGGACGGGTTGGAGGACTGCGAGCCGGAGGCGGCGCCCTGGATCGCGTGCACGTAGTTGCCTCGCACGGTGATCCGGGGGACGGCGCCGAGGTCGGTCGCGGTGACCGCGATGCCGATGCGCGGCGTGCTCCCCGATCCGGTGTTGGTCACCTCGAACCCGTCGAGGACGACGTCGTGCAGGTCGGCGAGCTTGACGGCCGCGTCCACGGCGCCGCCGCCCGCGATGGACGGCCGGGATCCGGCGCCGTAGGAGGTGAAGGTGACCGGGCTGCCGGCCGTGCCCGAGCCGCGCGGCGCGAGACGGCCGGTCCACTGGCCGCCGGCCTTGAAGCGGACGGTGTCGCCGGGCTGGAACGTCTGGGCGTTGACCTTGTCCAGGGTGCGCCAGGCGGTGGACGGGGAGCGCCCGTCGGCGGAGTCGTCGCCGACGGGGTCGACGTAGTAGGAGGTGGCGGCATAGGCGGGGGTGGGCGCGGCCACGAAGGTCAGGACCAGTGCGGCGCACGGTAAGAGAACTCGGAACACGGCAACTCCTTGGGAGATGACGGTCGGGCGCCCGAGTTACTAATTAATCAAGCTTTAATATCTTGCCTGAAGAGGGTCAGGTCAAGAGGGAGATCCACGTCGTAGAGAAGCTCGTCCACGTGGTTGAGCGCGTGCCGGACGGCGCCGAGCACGACGGCCTGGTCGGCGAGCGTGGAGATGGCCAGGGCGGGCGGTTCGAGGCAGAGCGGGTCCAGGTGCCGCCGCAGCGGCTCCATGAGCACGTCGCCGGAGCGCGAGACGCCGCCGCCCACCACCACGAGGTCGGGGTCCACGGTCAGGACGATGGCGGCGATGCCCTCGGCCAGGTCGTGCGCGTACTGCTCGACGGCCCACCGGGCGGCGGGGTCGCCCTCCCTGGCCGCGGCGAAGACCAGCCCGGCCACCTCCTCCGGCGCGGCCTCGGGGGCGAAGCGCGCCAGGTGGTCGGGGGCGCGGTGCCAGCCGACCAGGTGCAGCGCGCCGATCTCCCCTGCCATGCCGCGCCCGCCGCGGTGCAGCTCGCCGCGCACCAGCATGCCCGCGCCGGTGCGCACGCCGGACAGCACGAACACCACGTCGTCCACCTCGCGGGCCACCCCGGCCCACCGTTCGGCCAGGGCCGCGAGGTTGCAGTCGTTCTCCACCAGGATCCGGCAGGGGTAGTCGCGGCCCACCTCCGCCGCCAGGTCCAGGCCCGTCCACTCGGGCAGCCCCACGCACAGGCGGACCGTCCCGGACGGGCTCACCACGCCGGTGGTGCCCACCGCCACCGACAGCACCTGGTCCGCGGTGACGCCGGCCTCCCGCAGCGCGGCCGCCATCGTCGCGCGTACGGCCGCCAGCCGCTCGGCCCTGCCGTAATCGGCCTGGACGCGGGTGAAGCCGAGGCCGACGGCGTGGCCCTCCAGGTCGGTCACCTGCGCGCGGACGCTGGAGGAGCCGATGTCGACGCCGACGACGTAGCCGGTCGCGGCCCGGAACCGGTAGAGGCGGGCCGGCCTGCCCATCTGGCCGGCCTCGGGCGCGACCTCCTCCAGCCAGCCGTGCGTGTGCAGCTCCTCGACCAGGCCCTCCACGGTCGGTCTGGACAGCCCGGCACGACGGGCCAGGTCGGTGAGCGGGACGACGCCCGCCGCGCGGATCGCCCGCAGCGTCGCGATCATGTTGATCCGCCGCAAGCGATGTGCGTCGCTTCCCTGGAGCGCGACCTTCCGCATGGACCCCCCTTGACAGTGCTGCCTGGCGACCAATACAAACAGGGACTAATAAAAACAGCTTTAATTACTATGTGGCAAACCGGAAGGACATCGATGTCGGAACCCGACGTCACGCTCGCCGTCGCGGGCGCTGGGCTGCGGAGCACCCTGTACGCCCGCCGGGCCCTGGCGACCGGCCGCGCGAGGGTCGTGGCCGTCGCCGAACCTGATCCGCGCCGCCGCGCCGCCTTCGCCGCCGAGCACGGCATCGCGCCCGGCAACGTCTTCGCCGACTGGACCGACCTCCTGGCTGCGGGCAGGCTGGCCGACGCCATGATCATCGGCACCCAGGACCGCATGCACGTCGAGCCCGCGGTCGCCGCGGCCGACCTCGGCTACCACATCCTGCTGGAGAAGCCGATGGCCCCCACCGAGGAGGAGGCCGGGCGCATCACCGAGGCCGCCGAGCGCAAAGGGGTCATCCTGGCGGTCTGCCACGTCATGCGGTACACGCACTACACCCGCGCGCTCAAGTCGCTCGTCGACGAGGGCGCCGTCGGCCAGATCATGAACATCCAGCACCTGGAGCAGGTCGGCTGGTGGCACCAGGCGCACTCCTTCGTCCGCGGGAACTGGCGCAACGAGGCCGAGTCTGCTCCGCTGCTGCTGGCCAAGGCCTGCCACGACCTCGACTGGATGGCCTACATCAAGGGCAGTCTGCCGCAACGGGTGTCCTCCTTCGGCGATCTCGTCTATTTCCGCGAGGAGCAGGCCCCGGCCGGCGCCACGGCCAACTGCCTCGACTGCCCGGTGGAGGCCACCTGCCCGTACTCGGCCAAGCGGCTGTACCTGGGCTGCCTGGGCGATCCGGACAAGGAGTGGTGGCCGCTGTCGGCGGTCACCGCCGACCACACCGAGCAGGGCGTGCTGACCGCGCTGCGCGAGGGCCCCTACGGCCGGTGCGTGTTCGCCTGCGACAACGACGTGGTCGACAGCCAGGTGGTGAACCTGCAGTTCGCCGACGGCACCACCGCCTCGCTCACGGTCACCGCCTTCGCCGCCCTGGAGCACCGCAAGACCCGGATCTTCGGCACGCACGGCTCCATCGAGGGCGACGGCGTGCGCCTGCGCCTGCACGACTTCCTCACCGACGAGATCACGGTGATCGACACGCAGAGCGGCGACGGGGCCTCGATGGCCGGCGGCCACGGAGGCGGCGACGACGGCCTGATGGACGCCTTCCTCGACGCCGTGGCCGCCGGCGACCCGGCGATGATCCGTTCCAGCGGTCACGAGAGTTTGGCCACGCACCGCGTGGTGTGGGCGGCCGAACGCGCCCGCCTGTCCGGCACGGTGATCACTCTCGCCGAGCCCTCCCCCCTTGAAAGGTGACAACCATGACCAACGTCCTCTCCCGGACGGCCGCGCTGGTGGCGGTCGGCGCGCTGGCGTTCGGCGTGGCCGCGTGCGGCAACAAGAACAGCGGCGCCCCGGCTGCCGGGCAGACCGAGCAGAAGTCCCTCGTCTACCGCTCCTCCTGGGGTGAGCAGGAGCCGCAGGCCAAGATCTTCAAGGCGATTCTGGACGACTTCGCCAAGCAGAACAACGTCAAGGTGGACGCGAAGTTCGTCGGCCGCAAGGGCACCGAGAACCTGCCCACCGAGATGGCCGCCGGCCAGGGCCCCGACCTGTTCGACGTCGCGACCGACAACCTGCCCGGCTGGCGGGCCCAGAACCTGAACGCCCCGCTGGACGACCTGCTCACCAAGCAGGTGCCCGGCGAGGGCAAGACCGTCGGCGACGTGCTGCCCGACTCGGTCCGGCAGGCCGCCTCCGACGACAAGGGGATGGGCTTCCTCCCGCACACGGTGATCTCCACCGCCGTCTGGTACGACGCCGCCAAGCACCCCGACCTGGCCGCCACCCCGCCGCGCAGCTGGGAGGACCTGATCGCCTTCCTCGACAAGGAGAAGGCCGACGGCAGGACCGGCATCGGCCAGGACGGCACCATCCCGTTCTACAACGTCTACTGGTTCTACTCGGCCCTGGTCCGCGCCAACGGCGCCGGCAGCCTGCTGGCCCTGTCCAAGGACGCCGCGGCCTGGGACAAGCCCGAGGTGCTCGCCGCCGCCAAGCAGGTCGAGCAGCTCACCAAGGGCGGCTACTTCCAGAAGGACCACATGGCCACCAAGTACCCGGCCGCGCAGGACGACTGGGCGCAGGGCAACTCCAGCCTGAACATCAACGGCACCTGGCTGGCCAGCGAGGTCAAGACGAAGACCCCGGCCGGCGCCAAGATCCGCTCCTTCCAGCTCCCGGCGGGCGGCAAGAACTCCGTCGAGGTCGGCGCGCTCGGCTGGGGTGTCAACGTCAAGGGCAAGAACGTCGAGACGGCCAAGGAGTTCCTGGCCTTCGCGCTGCAGAGCAAGTACCTGGGCCGCATCTCCACCGAGGCGCTCAACATCCCCTCGCGTCCCGACATCCCGGCCCCCGACTTCCTGGCCGACGTCCAGAAGGCGATCTCCGAGGCGCCCGCGGTGCACAAGACCTACGACACCCTGGCCGCCGACAAGTCCTACTGGGTCGACCTGCTGCTGCCCCTGGACGACCAGCTCATGGCGGGCAAGATCGACGCCGCCGAGTTCGTCGCGCAGGGCAAGAAGAAGACCGCCGACTACCTCGCGAACAAGGGCTGACATGGCATACGGCTCCCTCGTTGCGGAGACGGCGCTCCCGTCGCGGGATCCGTACCGCGGCAAGGTCCTGCGGCCGGCGCGGGAACGGGCCTTCTGGCCCTTCCTGCTGCCCGCGCTCGCGCTCTACACGCTGCTGTTCGTGCTGCCCTCCTTCTACGGGGTGTGGGTCAGCCTCTACCGGTGGGCCGGGCCCGGCGCCGAGATGGAGTGGCGCGGCCTGCGCAACTACCAGGCGCTGCTGCGCAGCGACGCGTTCCTGCAGTCGTTCGCCAACACCTTCCTGCTGGCGGTCGCGGGCGGCGCCCTGGTCTTCGGGATCACGTTCCTGTCGATGATGGCGCTGCGCCACCTGAAGGGACGGGCCTTCATCCGGTCCGTCGTCTTCCTGCCGATGATCATCTCGGCGATCGCGGTCGGCGCCGCGGTCGGGTTCCTGCTCAACCCCGGCGGCGTGGTCAACCAGGTCCTGGGCTGGGCGGGCATCGACGGGCTGCCCTGGCTCGGCCCCGACCTGGTGTTCAGGTGCGTCATCGGCGGCCTGGTGTGGTCCTCCACCGGCTTCTACATCGCGCTGATGATGTCGGCCGTGGACGGCATCCCGCCCCACCTGTACGAGGACGCGGTGCTCGGCGGCGCGACCAAGTGGGAGCAGTTCCGCCACATCACCCTGCCGCTCACCTGGGACGTGTTCGCCGTCGCCGCCGTGTTGTGGGTGGTCAACAGCCTCAAGGTGTTCGAGATCGTGATCGCCTTCACCACCGGCGGCACGCCCGGCGCCCCGCCGCTGCAGGCCAGGACCGTGGCCGTGCAGCAGTACACGGTGATCACCGGGGGCGGCGTGCCCGAGCTGGGGTCCGGCGCCGCGATGGGCGTGGTGGTGACCCTGATCACCATCGTGCTCATCGTCCTGGTCCGCCGCATCACCCGCCGAGAGAGCGTGGAGCTGTCATGACGACCGTCCCCCCGGTGAGGCGTCCCCTGGCCCGGCTGGTGGGCGACCTCCTGCTGCCCCGCCTGACGGCCGTCGCCCTGTGGGCGTGGGTGGCCTTCAACCTGGCCCTGGTCGCCTGGGTCGGCCTGCAGTCGCTGAAGTCCTCGGGCGAGGTGTGGCTGCACCCGTTCGCGCTGCCGGCCTCCCCCGCCTGGGAGAACTACGACTCGGCCTGGCAGGCCGGCCAGTTCTCGGCCGCGGCGCTCAACAGCGTCGTCCTGACCGCGCTCGGCTCGTTCCTCATCGTCGCGATCGCGGCGCCCGCCGCCTACGCGCTGTCACGTTCGTCGCGGCGGATCGCCGGCCCGATCACCGGGTTCTTCGCCATGGGGCTGAGCATCCCGCTGCAGACCATGGCGATCCCGATCGTGGTGGCCAAGCTGTCGGTCTACACGTTCATGGAGGACTGGGTCACCGGCTGGTGGGACAACCGCATCACGCTGCTGGTGTTCGAGGTCGTCCTGTCGCTGCCGTTCGCGGTGTTCGTCCTGACCGGGTACTTCCGGTCGCTGCCCAAGGAGGTCGAGGAGGCCGCCGAACTGGACGGCGCCGGGCCGCTGACCTCGTTCGTGCGGGTCATCGCGCCGCTGGCCCGGCCCGGGCTGACGACCGTGCTCGTGCTCAACGTGATCGGCCTGTGGAACTCCACCCTGCTGGTCCTGATCATCACCCCGCTGCCCGAGGAACGCACGCTGCCGGCGGCCCTGCTCAACCTGTACTCGACCATGCAGTACAGCTCCGACTGGGGCGGCCTGTTCGCCGGGATCGTGATCCTCATCTATCCGATGGTCATCCTCTACATCTGGCTCGGCCGGCGCGTCGTCGAAGGCATGACCGCCGGGATCGGCAAATGACCTGGAAAGGACGCCCCCTCTTGCGCGTCATCGTCACCGCGCTGACCCTGTTCGCCGGACTCCTGGCCGCCACCCCGGCCCAGGCCGCGAACGGCACCACCTACTACGTCGACGCCTCGGCCGGGAACGACTCGGCCGACGGATCGAGCCCGGCCACCGCCTGGCGGAGCCTGGACAAGGCGAGCGAACTGACGCTCGGCCCCGGCGACCGGCTGCTGTTCAGGGCCGGGCAGCGCTGGACCGGCCGGCTCACGATCAGGGGCGCCGGCGCGCCCGGCCGCCCGGCGACCGTCGGCTCCTACGGCCAGGGCGCCAAGCCGCTGATCGAGGGCGGCGGGCTGGACGGCGCCGCGGTCACCATCAGCGACGTGCACGACTTCGTCGTGGACGGCCTCCAGGTGACCAACAGCGACGGCCGGCCCGTCTACCGCACCGGCGTCAACCTGTACGCCAGGGACGCCGGCAGGCTGGCCGACGTCACCCTGCGCAACCTCGACATCCACGACGTGGACGGCGCCGGCGGCCACAGCGTCGCCACCGCCGGACTGCTGGTCTCGATCAGGGGCAACAGCGTCCCGACCTTCTTCGACCGGCTGGTCATCGAGGACAACGAGATCTCGAAGATCGGCTCCTACGGGTTCATCATGTGGTCCACCTGGTCCCGCCGCAACGGCATGACCAGCCTCTACCCGGCCGAGACCGGCATCCCCGACAGCGAGGTGAACACCTGGACGCCGAGCACGGGCGTCGTCGTCCGCGGCAACCGCGTCCATGACGTGACCGGCGGCGGCATCACCCCGATGCACACCAAGGGCGCGCTCGTCGAGGGCAACAAGGTCGAGCGGGCGGTGACCGGCCGGACCAAGCCGACCGGTGGCAACGTCGGCATCTGGTGGCAGGGCAACGACGATCTCGTCGTCCAGCGCAACGAGGTCAGCGGCACCGGGTTCAACGGGCCGGGCTCCGACGGGCACGGCTTCGACGCCGACGCCGACAACAACCGCAGCCTCGTGCAGTACAACTACAGCCACCACAACGACGGCGGGTTCTTCATCGCCGTCTCCTTCGCCGGCGCGCCCACCCGCGACACCGTGGTCCGCTACAACGTCAGCGAGAGCGACGGCTACGAGGTGTTCGGGCTGTCGACCGCCACCCAGGGCACCGACCTGCACAACAACACCGTCTACGCCGACGGCCGGGTGGTCGAGGTCAAGCCGCCGCTGGCCGGGGCCGGCAAATATCCGCTGGGCAAGGTCGTGCGGATCTACAACGACGCCGCGGGCGTCAAGGTACGCGACAACGTCTTCCTCAACGCGGCCGGCGCCGGGTTCGACGGCAAGAACGGCGCGGTCTACGACCACAACCTCTACTGGGGCACGCCGCAACCGCCGACGGGGCCCGACCACCGGGCGATCGTGGCCGACCCGAAGCTGGCCTCGCCCGGCTCCGGCGGCCTGGCCGGCTACCGGCCGCTGGACGGCTCGCCGGTGTCCGACGCGGGCGTGAGCCTGCCCGCCGTCGCCGACCTGGCCGGCACGCCGGTCCCCGACGCGGCCCCCGATCTCGGCGCCTACCAGCGGGCCGTCCCGCTCCCCCGGGTGAGCAGCACGTTCACGCCCAAGGGCCACCTGGAGCGGCTGGCCGACCGCGACCCGGCCACGTTCTGGCAGAGCGGGCCCAAGCCGGCCTTCCCCGGCAACGTCGACCTGACCTACGCCCTGCCCCGAACCTTCAGCCGGGTCGAGGTGACCGGCGCGCCGGACCTCGCGTTCGACGTCCAGACCTCCGAGGACGGCCGTACCTGGCAGACCAGGGCGACCGGCGCGAAGCAGGCCGTCACGCTCCCCGCCGAGGTGACCACCCGCCGGGTTCGGCTGGTCGTCACGGGCGAGGGGCGCTTCCGGATCGGCGAGGTGCGGCTGAGCGTGCCCGCCGCCACCGAGCCGTACCTGCCGCCCGGCGGCGTCCCGGTGGCGACCTCGTCGTTCCCGTCGGCGTCCGCGCTGGAGAACCTGATCGACGGCGACCCCGGCACGCCGTGGGCCTCGGCCTCGACCGGGGTGACGTTGCCCGGCGACATCACCGTGGACTACCGCGCGCCGCGCGCCGTCTCCGAGGTCACCCTGCACACCGCCTGGGCCAAGGGGCAGGGCATCACCGACGTGTCGCTGCAGACCTGGGACGGCGGCTCCTGGGTCACCCAGGTCGACCACCACCTGATCGACTGGCCGTCCAGCAGCGCCACCGTCGAGACCAGCACGATGCGGCTGCCCGCGCCGGTGACCACCCAGAAGATCCGGCTGATCGTCCACAAGGCGAATCTCGAATGGGGCAACCTCGCCCTCTACGAGATCGTCACCCGCTGACCGGACCAGAAGAGAGAAGAAGGCATGACTCAGGTGCTGTCGGGAGCGATGCATTACTTCCGGGTCCTTCCGGAGCAGTGGCGGCAGCGCCTGGCCATGCTGCGGGCCATGGGCCTGGACACCGTCGAGACGTACGTCGCCTGGAACCTGCACGAACCCCGGCCCGGCCACTTCGACTCCACCGGCCGGGCCGACCTGGGCCGCTTCCTGGACCTGGCGGCCGAGCAGGGGCTGCGGGCGATCGTGCGGCCGGGGCCCTACATCTGCGCCGAATGGGACAACGGCGGCCTGCCCTGGTGGCTGCTCGCCGACCGGGACGCGCGGCTGCGCTGCCACGACGAGACCTTCCTCGGCCACGTCGGGCGCTTCTTCGACGAGGTGATCCCGATCGTCGCCGCCCGGCAGGTCACCCGCGGCGGCAACGTGTCCATGATCCAGGTCGAGAACGAGTACGGCTCCTACGGCTCCGACCGCCGCTACCTGGCCTGGCTGGCCGACGGGCTGCGGGAGCGGGGCCTGGACGTGCCCCTGTTCACCTCCGACGGCGCGATCGACCACATGCTGACCGGCGGCACCCTGCCGGGCGTGCGGGCGACGGTGAACTTCGGCTCCGACCCCGAGGGCTCCTTCGCCGAGCTGGCCCGCTTCCGGCCCGACGACCCGCCGGCGTGCATGGAGTTCTGGAACGGCTGGTTCGACCACTGGGGCGACACCCACACCTCCAGGGACGCCGCCGAGGTGGCCGGCATCCTGGAACGCATGCTCGCCGCGGGCGCGTCGGTCAACCTCTACATGGCGCACGGCGGCAGCAACTTCGGCACCTGGGCCGGCGCCAACCTGGGAGGCGACCTCCAGGACCGGGAGTACCAGCCGACCGTCACCTCCTACGACTACGACGCGCCGATCGACGAGCGCGGCGCGCCGACCGAGAAGTTCTGGGCCTTCAGGAAGGTGCTGGCCGCCCACTCCCGGGGCCCGGTGCCCGAGCCGGAGCCGCTGCCGCCGACCCTCCCGCCCGGCGCCGTCGAGCTGACGCAGTCGCTGCGGCTGTTCGACGCGCTCCCCCAGGACGTGGTCCGCTCGGCGCGGCCGCCGACGTTCGAGGAGCTCGGGCTGGCCCACGGGCTGGTGCTCTACCGGGCCACCGTCCACGGGCCGCGGCGGCCGTACGAGCTGCACGTGGACGGCCTGGCCGACCGGGCGCACCTGTTCGTGGACGGCGAGCCGGTGGCGGTGCTCGAACGGGACCGGCTGACCGGTGTGCCCGTCGCGGTGCCCGGACCGTCGGCGGTCGTCGAGCTGCTGGTCGAGTCGATGGGCCGGGTCAACTACGGGCCGCGGCTGGGCGACCGCAAGGGCATCGTCGGCGGCGTGCGGCACGAACGCCAGTACGTCCACGACTGGGAGGCGGTGCCGATCCCGCTGGACGACGTGTCGGGGCTGCCGTGGGGCCGTACGGGCGCGACGACCGGGCCGGTCTTCCACCGCGGCACGCTCACCGTGGCCGAGCCGCGCGACGCCTACCTCGCCCTGCCCGGCTGGACCAAGGGCTACGTCTGGATCAACGGGTTCTGCCTGGGCCGCTACTGGGACCGGGGACCCCAGCGCACCCTCTACCTGCCCTGGCCGCTGCTGCGCGAGGGCGCCAACGAGATCGTCGTCCTGGAGCTGGACGGCTGCCAGGAGCCGGTCGTGGAGATCCGGGAGGAGGCCGACCTTGGGTAACCCGCGTCCGGTCGTCGTCCCCCGCCTCCAGCACTGGGACGGCGGCACCGGTTCCCTCCCGCACGGCCGGCTGGCCAGGGTCGTGGGCGACGAGCCCGCCCTGCGCGAGCGGCTCGTCCGGGAGATCGGGCACGTCACCGGCCTGACCCTCGCCGCGGCCGGGGGCCCGGCGCGCGCCGGGGACGTCGTCCTGACCCTCGACCCCGCGCTGTCGTGCGAGGCGGGCGGCGACCGCTTCGCCGAGGAGGGCTACCTGCTCGACGTCACCGGCGAGCAGGTCCGGATCTCGGCGCCCACGCCCACCGGCCTGTTCTACGGCACGCGCAGCCTGCTGCAGATCCTGCGCACCACCGCCGAGCTGCCGGTGGGCGGCGCCGCCGACTGGCCCGACTACCCGGTGCGCGGTTTCGTGCTGGACGTGGGCCGCCGATTCTTCACCCCCGGCTTCATCCGCGAGCGGCTGGCCGTCATGGGCTGGTTCAAGCTCAACGAGCTGCAGCTGCACCTCAACGACAACGGTTTCCTGGACCCCGGCGGCACCTGGGACGACGTACAGGCGGGCTTTCGCCTGGTGCCCGGCGACCCCGCGCTGGCCGGGCTCGCCTCGGCCGACGGCGCCTACGACCGGGCGGACTGGGACTCCTTCGAGGACACGGCGGCGGCCAACGGCGTCACCGTCGTCCCCGAGATCGACGCGCCCGCCCACGCGCTGGCGCTCGTCCGGTTCCGTCCCTCGCTCGGGCTGGGCGACGACCACCTGGACCTGTCGAAGCCGGCGGCCACGCAGCTCGTCAAGGACCTGTTCACCGAGTTCGCCCCCTGGTTCCGCGGCCCCCACGCGCATTTCGGCGCCGACGAGTACCTGGCCGACGAGCCGCGCTACAAGGAGTTCTTCAACGCGATGGCGGCCCATCTGCGGGCGCTGGGCAAACGCCCGCGCGCCTGGGGCAGCCTGACGAGGATGGCGGGCGGCGTCCCCGACGGCTACGACCGGGACGTGGTGGTCAACTGCTGGGCCACCGTCTGGTACGGGCCGCACGAGGCCGGGCGGGACGGCCACTCCTTCATCAACACCAGCGACTCCCTGCTGTACGTCGTCCCGGCCGCCACCTACTACCACCCCGACGGCCTGGACGGCGAGCACCTGTACGAGCACTGGGCGCCGCACGTCTTCCCCGACGGCCAGAGCGTCGCCCCCGGCGATCCGCGGCTGCTCGGCGCCATGTCGGCGGTGTGGAACGACATCACCGCGGCGCCCTACACCGAGGACGACGTGCGCGACCTGATCGAGCCGACCTTCGCCGTCCTGGCCCAGAAGATGTGGAGCGGCGCGGGCGGCCTGCCGTACGACGCCTTCACCGAAGCCGTACGGCGGGCCGGCGGCCCGGTCCCCGGCTGAGGCCACCGGGCGGCTGACGGCGTGGTCGCCGCAGGAGTCGCGGATCGTCCGGCCGGCCGCTCGACCTCGCCTGGCCCTGCCCCTGGCGGGGGAGCCGGTTCCCCCTCGGGAGGGAGACCGCGGGCGGGCCGCCCGGCCTACCGTGGACGGCCATGAGATCAACCACTCGGCCGGCGCTGCTGGCCGCGGGCTGGGCCGCCGCGGCCGCGCTCGCGCTGGTCGCGCCCGGGAACCTGGTCATGCGGCTGGCGTTCGGCAAGCTCGACGACCCCTTGCTCGTCCGGCAGGCGCTGTTCGCCGCGCTGGGGGTGCTGGTGGCGCTGGCGACCGTCCGGTTCGGCACGCGTACCGCCGCGCGACCGCACGAACGCCGGGCCGACGGGACGGTCCGTCCCGCGCTCTGGGCCAGGGCGGCGACCTGGACGGCGGCCGGCCTGCCGGTGCTGGGCTTCTCGGTCCCGCACCTGCTGTGGGGGCTGGGCCTGCCGCTCGGCGTGGCGGAGGGCTCCCGCGCGGGGCTGGCGGAGCTGGGCGGCTCGGCGGTGTTCTGGGCGCTGCTCGTCGCCGGGCCGGTGGCCGGGGGCCTGCTCACGTTGGGGCTGATCGCCCGATGGGGGCAGATCTTCCCGCGGTGGGTGCCCGTCGCGGGTGGGCGGCGGGTGCCGCGCGGGCTCGCGGTGGTCCCGGCGGCGGCCGTCGGCCTGCTGGTCGGCCAGTACGGCGCGATGATGACGAGCTGCCTGACGTTCGGCGTCACCCGCGCGTGCGCGCCCGGCGGCGGCGCGGAGGTCCTCGACGGGAGCTGGGGGTTCGCCGGGACGTACCCGGTCTTCCTGCTCTGGGGGACGTCTCTGCTCGCCGCCGCCGCCGGTTACCTCCACACGACCGCGCGGGCGCCGCTCAGTGGGTCATGACGTGCTTGCGGCGCGGGGGCTTGCCGTAGCCGAGCACGCCCATCATGCCCTGCTCCTGGTGGTAGAGGTTGTGGCAGTGGAACATCCACTCGCCGGGGTTGTCGGCGTGCACGTCGATGCTGATCCGCTTGTACGGCATCACGTTCACGGTGTCCTTCCGCGGCCCGCCGCGCTCGGTCGCCCGGACCTGGAAGGTGTGGCCGTGCAGGTGCATCGGATGCCACATGTGCGTGTCGTTGTGCAGGACGATCCTGATCGTCTCGCCCCGCTCGACCCGCAGGCGCAGCGGGTCGTCGGCGAGGCGGCCGTTGAGCGGCCACTCGCTGCCGCCGTCGGCGCGCTGGCGCCAGCCGAGCGTGACGGTGACGGTCCTGGACGGCGGGCGCAGCTGGTGGGAGCGGCGCGCCTGGAGGTCGTCGTAGCTGAGCTGCTTCCGCTGGAGCTCCGGCACCTCGCCGTCCGGCGACGGCGTCCGCGCGACGGGCGTGGTCCGCACCACCGCGAACGCCCGCCCGCTCTTGCCCTCGGCCATCGCGATCAGCGGGAACGCCCCCGCGTCGAGCGTCACGACGAAGTCGTAGCGCTCCCCCATGCCGACCACGACCGTGTCCACGGTGACCGGTTTGCACGGGAAACCGTCGGTGTGGGTGATGGTCAGGCGGTGGCCGCCGAGCGCGACCCGGAAGGCCGTGTCGGCGGCCGCGTTGATCACCCGGAACCTGGCGCGGACGCGGGGACGGCTCAGGAAGACGGTCGGCTCGTCCGCGGTGCGGCCGTTGACCAGGTAGTACGGGTAGCGCACATGGCCGGACGTGCCGCCGAGGACGTGGCTGCTCAGGGTGTCGTCGTGCGGGGTGGTGCTCAAGGCGCTCAGCGTGTCGTCGGGAGTGCCCTTGACGCCGTCCTGCCAGTCGTCGAGGAGGACCGTGAACTCCTGGTCGTACCTCAGCGGCTCGTGCGGGTCCTCCACGATGAGCGGGCCGTACAGGCCGCGGTCGCTCTGCATGCCCACGTGGGAGTGGTAGAAGTACGTGCCGGGGTCGGGGACGGTGAACACGTAGTCGAACGTCCCGCCGGGCTTGGTCGGCCGCTGCGAGAAGCCGGGGGCGCCGTCCATCTCCGGGACGATCCGGATGCCGTGCCAGTGCACGGTGGTCGGCGCGGGCAGGTCGTTGACCAGCCTGGCCCGTACGGTGCCGCCGGCCGTGGCCCGGATGGTCGGGCCGGGCAGCACGCCGTCGTAAGCCCAGGTGGACACCTCCTGTCCGCCCAGCGACACGGTGGCGGGCGCGGCCCGCAGCACCCTCCTGGCGGGCGCCACGGCGGCGGTCCCTTCCGAAGCCGCGGCGGCGGCCGCCGGAACGGTGCCCAGGGCGGCGAACATGCCGCTGACGAACAGCCTGCGGGACACGGTCCCACGTGAATCAGTCACTACGGATCCCCCTCATCCACCTCGAAAAATAACGGAGAGTCACGACAAGAGGTGGACGCCACGCGCTGGCGGCCCGTGCAAGATCGTCGTACTGCCCCCCGGGGCCCTCGCGACGCCGCGCCCCCGGCATACTGGCCACCGGATCATCAGACGGGAGACGTCACGCACATGGACACGCCACCATCGCAGCCGGGGGCCGGGCGGGCCGACGGATCACCCGTCCGGATCGGCGCGCTCGTCCCGCTCACCCCGCCCGGCTGGGTCGAGGCGGGCCGTCACCTGCTCGCCGGGCTGGAGCTGGCCGTCCACGAGGTCAACGAGGCCGGCGGGATCGGCGGACGGCCGCTGGAGCTGGTGGTCCGGGACACCGCGGCCGACCCGCACAGGGCCGCGGCGGCCGTGGAGGAACTGGCCGGCCTGGGCGTGGCCGCGCTGGCCGGCGAGTACCACAGCGTGGTCGCCCGCGCCGCCGCCACCCGGGCCGACGCGCTCGGCCTGCCGTTCCTCTGCTCGTCGGCGGTTCTCGACGCGCTCACCGACCAGCCGACGGAGTGGGTCGCGCGCCTGGCCCCCGCGCAGTCGCGCGGCTGGCGGATCTACGCGGACTTCCTCCTCGGCGCGGGCCACGGCCGCGTCGCGGTGGCGACCCAGCCGAGCGTCTACTGGGCGTCGGGGACCGGCATCCTGCGCGACCGCCTCGCCGCCCGCGGCGGCACGGTCGTCGAGCTCGACATGACCGCGCTCACCCCCGCGGCCCTCTGCGACGAACTCGCCGGCAGCGGCGCGACGGCCCTGCTTCTCCTGGTCGGACAGCCCGAGCCGGCGGTGCCGATCGTCAGGGCCGTCCGCCGCGACCGGCGGCTGGCCGGGATGCTGATCGGCGCGCCGGCCGGGCAACCGGAGTTCGCCGGGTGGGCCGGCTCGCTGGGCGGCGACGGCGCCGGGATCCCGTTCCTGCGCTACCTGCCCGAGCGTCTGGGCCCCCTCGGCGTGCGGGTCGGGACGGCGCTTCGCGAGCGGCTGGCCGGGGAGCCGTCCTTCGTGGCCTTCGAGGGCTACGACACGGTCGCCGTCCTGGCCGAGGTGCTGCGGTCCCACGGCGTGGAGCGGGCGCGCGTCGCCGGGGCGTGGCCGGACGTCGCCGTCGAGGGCACGCGGGGGCCGATCCGGTTCTCCCGTGTGCCGGGCATCGGCGTCCGGCAGTGGGCCTGGCCGCCGATCCAGGTCGCCGACCGGGACCCGGCCGACCCCGGCCGCTTCCGTACCCTGCACACCGGCTGAATCCGCGGGTCCGGCGTTCGCCCGAGAGCTCAGGAGGCGTCGCGGAACACGTCCCGTCTCTCCGACAGCCGCTCGAAACCGGCCGACCGGTAGGTGGCGACGCCGCCGGTGTTGGAGCTCGGGCAGCCCACGATCACGCTGGAGGCCCCCGACTCCTGGAGCGCGCGGGCCGCGGCGACCGTGACGGCCCGGCCGTATCCGTGCCCGCGGTGCGCCCGGTGCACGCCCATCGGCTCGATCAGCCCCGGCCTGCCCTCGCCCGCCTGCCACACCGCCACGGCCGCCACCGCCGTGCCCCGCTCGTCGCGGACGAGCAGGCATCGCGCGCCCGCGTACGGCGCACCCGCCGCCATCGCGTGCCAGCGCTCCTCGGTGAAGGTCGAGCCGTCGAACGACGCCCGCAGCACCTCGGCCCACTCGTGCGCCTGCTCCGGCCCGGCCGCCTCGACATGGACGCCCGGATCCGGCACGGGGGCGCCGAGGTCGCGCCGGAGCAGCGTCCACGGCTCGCCGATCGCCCAGCCGTCCTTGAGCAACAGGTCCTGGACCAGCGCGCCCTCCGGGGCCTCGATGTACACCCGGCCCTCGGGCAGCACGCCGCGATCGGGCGCCGACACGTCCCCGGCCATCCGCCGGGCCAGCTCCTCGTCCCGTGACGCGTGCGGGGCGAACGCCAGCCGCAGCAGGTCCGCGCCGTCCAGCAGCCCGACCGCCACGACCTTCCCTGCGCGGCTCCAGGTGCGGGTGGCCGCCGCCGTCCGGTCCGCGCCGAACCGCCAGAACCACCCCAGGTCGCCCGGATGCAGCTGCATGGGCTCCGCGTCGTGCTGCCACTCCCCCAGCGTCCGCGCCACGTCACCGAGGCCGTCGATCCCGGGCCGGCCCATCTCGATCGTCATCCCCCGATCACACACCACCCCGCCGGTCCGCCGCATCCGAATTTCCGCCGCCCGGGCGGCGGGGCGCGAGCGGCGGTGACGCGTCAGGCGACGTCGGGGTGGATGCGGAAGCGGTCCCAGACCCGGTGCAGGGCGAGCAGGGCCAGCACGTCGCGCAGCACCCCCTCGCCGTCCTGCCCGGTGACGACGCCCGGCGCCTGCGCGTGGACGCCCGCCGCCTGCAGCGCCTGCTCGGCCGTGCCCCAGCCGCCCAGCGCCTTGGCGTGCCGGTACGCCTCGCCGACCAGGAGCAGCACGCGCGGGTCCACCGGGGTCCCGCCGTCGCCGGCCTTGGCGTCGCGGGCTCCGTACGCGTCGTCGCCCGGCGCCGGCGCCCCGGCCAGCAGCACCGCGTCGAACTCGACGGAACGGGCCGTGGCGAAGGTGCGCTGGACGGCCAGCGTGCCGCCCAGCATGCCGCCCTTGGGCGCGATGACGAGCGGGGTCATGCCGCCGTCGAGCACGGCCTGGCGGACGGCGTCCACCACGCCCAGGTCGCTGGTCTCGTCCGCCACGATGCCGATGACCCGGCCGTCCAGCGGCCACTGGCGGCCGACCTGCGACAGCGCCGGGCTCGGCGGCGGGTCGGCGAGCGCCACGGTGGGCTCGGGCGCGGGCAGTCCGAGGCCGTCGGCGACCTGCCGGCACAGGACCGGGTCGATGTTGGCCAGCACCCGCAGCTGGCGCTCCTTGACCGCCTGCTCGTAACACTTGCCCAGCTCGAAGGTGTAGGCGCTGATGAGGTGCTCGCGCTCGATCGGCGACAGGCTCAGCCAGAACAGCCGCGGCTGGCTGTAGTGGTCGGAGAACGTCGCGGGCGCCTCGCGCACCTTGCGTCCGGCCACCTCCAGCGGCACCTCGACGAAGGCGCCCTGCCCGGCCCCGGCCTGGAACGGGCAGCCGCCGTCCAGGGAGTTGGGCCGGTACGGCGCCACCCCCCGGTGGACCGCCGTCTGGTGGAACCCGTCGCGCAGCATGTCGTTGACCGGCGCGTGCGGCCGGTTGATGGGGATCTGCGCGAAGTTGGGCCCGCCCAGCCGGGTGATCTGCGTGTCGAGGTAGGAGAACAGCCGCGCCGCCAGCAGCGGGTCGTCGGTGATGTCGACGCCCGGCACGAGGTGCCCGACGTGGAAGGCGACCTGCTCGGTCTCGGCGAAGAAGTTCGACGGGTTGGCGTTGAGCGTCATCAGGCCGACCGGGTGGACGGGGGCCAGCTCCTCGGGCACGATCTTGGTCGGGTCCAGCAGGTCGATGCCCTCGAACATCTGCTCCGGCGTGTCCGGGAAGACCTGGATGCCCAGCTCCCACTGCGGGTGCGCGCCGGCCTCGATCGCGTCGGCGAGGTCGCGCCGGTGGAAGTCGGGATCGACGCCGCCCGCGATCTGGGCCTCCTCCCAGGTCAGGGAGTGCACGCCGAGCTTGGGCTTCCAGTGGAACTTGGCCAGCGTCGTCTCCCCCGCCGCGTTGACCAGGCGGAAGGTGTGCACGCCGAAGCCTTCCATCATCCGGAACGAGCGCGGGATGCCCCGGTCGGACATGTTCCACATCGTGTGGAAGGTGGCCTCGGTGTGCAGGGAGACGAAGTCCCAGAACGTGTCGTGCGCGCTCTGCGCCTGCGGGATCTCCCGGTCCGGGTGCGGCTTGCCGGCGTGGATGACGTCGGGGAACTTGATGCCGTCCTGGATGAAGAAGACCGGGATGTTGTTGCCGACCAGGTCGAACACGCCCTCGGCGGTGTAGAACTTGGTGGCGAAGCCGCGGGTGTCGCGTACGGTGTCGGCCGAGCCGCGCGAGCCGAGCACGGTGGAGAAGCGTACGAAGACGTCGGTCCTGGCGTCCTCGGCGAGGAAGGCCGCCTTGGTGATGTTCGAGGCGGTGCCGTACGCCTGGAAGACACCGTGGGCGGCGGCGCCGCGGGCGTGCACCACCCGCTCGGGGATGCGCTCGTGGTCGAAGTGCATGACCTTCTCGCGCAGGTGGTGGTCCTGCAGCAGCACCGGGCCGCGCGGCCCCGCCTTCAGCGAGTGGTCGGTGTCGCGCAGCCGCACCCCCTGGGCGGTGGTCAGGTACTCGCCGCCCTGCGCCACCTGGTCCGGCGACGCGCCGGTGGGCTGCCCGGTGGGCGAGACGGTGTCGGGCCCGCGCTGGTCGGGCTTGGGCGGCAGCGGGCCACGTGGTTCGGTCGGCTCCTCAAGCGTGGGCGGCACGCTGCCGGGCACCCCCGGGATCTCGGCCGGCTTCGGGACGTCACGGTCGGTGACGGCGTCGACGACCTTGTCCACGGCGGACCTGAAAGGGTGCGAGTCGTTCATGCTTGATTCCTTAGAAAGGGCCACGACAAATTGACCTGGTGTGGCGCCTCCCTACCCATGCTCGGACGTATCACGCGAATAACCGCACTTCAGGACGATTCAGGACTGCCGTTCCCGGGGCCCTCGAAGGGCAGCGGCAGGCGCAGGCCGACCTGTGCGTAGATCTCCAGCTGGTCGTAGTAGAGGCGCTGGCTGGAGACGAGCCCGTCGCGCAGGTCCCAGAACCAGCAGGCCCGTACGGTGATCTGGCGGCCGGTGGCGGCGAGCACCTCTCCCCCGACCGTCAGGTACGGGCCGGTGTGCGTCCCGGTGGCCGTCAGCTCGGTGGCGATCGTGTCCCCCATGGCGACGGTGTCCCACAGGGTGAAGCGCAGGTCGGGGAAGCCGTCCCAGATCTGGGTGAAGTAGGAGGCGATCTCCTCGGGATTGCCCGCCTCCATCTCGGGGCTCACCACGACCGCGTCCGGCGCGTAACACCGCAGCACCGCCTCGACGTCGTGGACGTTGGCGGCGCCGAGCAGCCGGTCCACGATGTCATTCGTCGCCGGCGGCACCTCTTCCATGACAGGGACCGTACCCATGGCGAGCCAGCGCACGGCCAAACGGTCGTCAGCGGCGGCTCATGGATGGGTGGCCGCTCGCACGGCCGCGGGCGGCCGGAGGGCGCCCAGTTCGCTGAGAAGGTCGCGGATGAGCGCGGAGCCGGTCAGCTCGCGGGTGGTCACGTAGCCCACCCGGCGGCTCGGGGCGCCCTCGCCGAGTTCGGCCATGGCGACCCTGGCCGGGGCGTCCACCGTGGACAGCCGGGGCACGATCGCGGCGCCGAGCCCGTGGCCGACCATCGACATGACGACCCCGTCGTCCTCGACCGTGATGTCGCCGGGCGGGATCCACTCCTGCGCGGCCAGCCAGCGCCGGGTCTCGCCGGAGCAGTTCTCGTGCCAGTCGATCATGGGAAGCGACCGCGGGTCCGGATGCCCCAGCGGGTGGGCCAGCACGTACGGCTCCTCGTACAGCTCCTCGCAGACCAGGCCGTCCACGTACACCGGCAGGGAGACGACGCCCACGTCGGCCCGGCCGTCGGCAACCTCGCCCGCGATGCCCCGGCCCAGGTCCGGCACGATGCGCACGTCGACGGTGACCTTGGGGTGCCGTTGCCCGAAGCGGACCAGCACGCGCGGCAGCAGGTGGAAGGCGGCGCTGCGGAAGGCGGCCAGCCGGATCGTCCCGGTGGCCTCGCCGAGGCCGGCGGTGCGCGTGTCGGCCCGCATGACCTCCATGAGCCGCAGGATGTGCCGCGCGTGCCCGACCGCGGCCTCCCCCGCCGCGGTGGCCCGGGCGCCGGCCCGTCCCCGCTGGAACAGGACGGCTCCCATCTTCCGTTCGGCGGCGCGCAGGGCGTGCGAGACCGCCGACTGGGTCAGCCCCAGCCGTACGCCGGCCGCCGACACACTGCCTTCGCCGTCGACGGCGACCAGGACGCGGAGCTCCGCCGCGGTGAGATCGTCCACGGCACGGCAACGTATGAAGGGTCTTCATGCATTCCGCGTCAACCAGAAACGGCACCTCCTGGCTGGGCTTTCGCGATCCCCCTAGCGTCTGGGGCATGAGAGTGATGCGTGCGGAACGACTTGGCGGACCCGACGTGCTGACCCTGGCCGAGGTGCCCGATCCGGTGCCGGGCCCCGGCCAGACCCTGGTGGAGGTCGAGGCCGCCGGGCTCAACTTCGCCGACATCGAGCGGCTGCGCGGGTCGTACCTGCCGCCGGAGCTGCCGTTCGTGCCGGGCGGCGAGGTGGTGGGCCGGACGGCGGAGGGCCGCCGGGTGCTCGCCTTCGCCGAGCGGGCCTACGCCACGAAGGCGCTGGTGACGGAGGCGGTGGAGATCCCCGAGGAGCTGCCCGCCGGCGCCGCGCTGGCGCTGCTGGTGCAGGGCCTGACCGCGTGGCATCTCGTCCGTACGGCGGCGCGGGTCGCGCCCGGGGAGAGCGTGGTGGTCAACGCCGCCGCGGGCGGGGTGGGTCACCTGGCGGTGCAGCTGGCGAAGGAGGCCGGGGCCGGGCGGGTGATCGGCGCGGCGTCCACGGCGGACAAGCGGGAGCTGGTGCTGAGCCTCGGCGCGGACGCCGTCGTCGACAGCGCCCCGGACGGCTACACCGGCCGCCTGGTCGAGGCCAACCGCGGCGCCCCGGTGGACGTGGTGCTCGACGCGGTGGGCGAGCCGCTGCTGGAGGCGGCGCTGCACGCCCTGGCCCCCTTCGGACGCCTGATCACGTACGGGGCCTCGGGCGGCCTCGATCCCCGGCCGATCGACCCGGGGCTGCTCGGCGAGCGCAACATCGCGGTGGGCGGCTACTGGCTGGGCGCGCACCTGCGCCTGCCCGGCAGCACCGCCGCCGCGCCCTTGACCGACCTGATCGAGCTCACCGCCGCCGGACGCCTGCGTCCCATGACCGGCGGCGAGTACGACCTCGCGCAGGCCGGCCAGGCCCTGGCGGACCTCGCGGCCCGCCGTACCGTCGGGAAGGTCATCCTGCGCAACCGCTGAGACGGCCCGGCCCCGGCGGGGGCCGGGGCCGGGGCCGGGCAGGTCGGTTTCACCTAGGCGATCAGCAGGCGCAGGCCGAGCTCGGCCTCGTCGAGGCCGGCCAGGTCCCGGTTGCGTTCGGCCCACCGGCCGGAGGCGAGGTCGTCACCCAGGTCGCGCACCACGCGCCGCTCGGTGTCCGCGCCGAGCCTGGACCAGACCGACATCCCGCGCCGGACGTTCTCCTCCAGGTACGCCTCCGGCCGCCGCCAGAAGGCCTCGAAGAAGCCGTCGGCGCAGTCCCACGGTATGGGCACCGGTTCCAGGCGGGCTCCGACGGCGTCGGCCAGCTCGGTCACCAGCGGCCGGCCGGCCACGAGGTCCATGACCTCGGGCAGGTAGTCGCGCGAGAGCCAGAACCGGTCGCGCCAGCCGGCGGCACTGGTGTCGTGCGTGAACACCACCACGCGGCGGGCGACCCGCCGCATCTCGCGCAGCCCCGCGATCACGTCCGGCCAGTGGTGGACGGACGAGACGGCCATCGCCGCGTCGAAGGCCAGGTCGTCGAACGGCAGGCGCTCGGCGGCCCCCGCCAGGCACGGCGCCGCCCCGGGAGGGCGCTGCGAACGCATGAGCGCCGACGGCTCCACCGCGAGGACGTACCGGCCGGGCGGCTCGTAGGAGCCGGTGCCCGCGCCGACGTTCAGCACGGTCCGGGCGTCGCCGAGCGCGGCCCAGATCCGTTCGGCGATGCGCGGATCGGTGCGCCGCGTCGCGGTGTAGGCGGTTCCGATGGTGTCGTACAGCGGCGCGCCGGACATCGGCACTTCCCTTCTGGCCGTCGTCCCCGGCCTTGTGATCACTGTTGCCCGGATCGAGCGGCGTGTGAAGGCCCCTTCGTGGCCGTGACGGTCACAACCGCCGGACGCGCAGCACGGCGGTCAGCATGGGAAGGGTGAACTCGCCCTCGGCGGTCTCGGGACGGCTCGCGAGGTAGGCGCGGATGCGAGCGAGGCGCGCCGTTCGTTCCTGTTCGGGCATGACCAGCATCCCCGCCCTGGTGGCGAGCGTCTCGACGAGGGAGTCGGCGGTGCGGCGCTGCCCGTGCGGGAACTCCGCCTGCTCCGGCGACCCGAACCGGGCGGGCGCCCCCGTCCTGGGCAAATGCATCCCGGCCGTCTCGGCGCGCCAGCGGGCGGGCGTGTCCCGCGGGCCGACGGCCTCGTCCCCGCTGACCCGGGCGAGCCCGGCGACCCAGTCGATCCCGTCGTCGAGGACGTTCCACAGGCCGGCCAGGACGCCGCCCGGCGCGAGGACCCGGGCGATCTCGGGGCCCGCGACGGCCATGTCGAACCAGTGCATCGCGTTGCCGGCCAGCACCACGTCGACGGAGGCGTCCGGCAGCGGTATCGCCTCGGCGCTGCCCGGCAGGGCGCGGACGTCCGGCAGCGCGCGGCGCAGCTCGGCCAGCATCTCCGGGTCGGGCTCGACCGCGACGACCTCGACGCCCGTCCCGGCCGGTGTCCCGGTCAGGGGCCCGGTCAGGGGCCCGGTCAGCATCCCGGTCAGTGTCGCCGTCAGCTTGCCGGTGCCGGCGCCGAGGTCGAGCACCCGCCGCCCCGGCGCGCCCTCCAGCGCCCAGGCCGCCGCGGCGTGCGCGTAGTCGGGGCGGTGCTCGGCGTACGCGGCCGCCGCGGCTCCGAATGACGAGCTGTGACGTAGCCGTTCGTCCTGCTGCACGCGATCTCTCCTCCCGCCCCGCCCGGCCGGACCGGGCCGTGGGTCACCCGCATCCTAAGATCGCCGCCGTCTCCGCGAGCGCGTGCGCGGCGGCGGATCCAGGACAGATCTAGGACCCCGCGGGGTCGGTGGTGCCGGTGTAGGCCGGGACGGGCAGCGGGCGGTCGAGGAGGAAGGCGCCGATCAGGCCGCCGTAGAGGTCGGGACGGCCGTTGGCGATCGAGTGGCCGGCGCCGGGGACGTACACCAGGGTCGAGTCCGGCAGGGTGCGCCGGTAGTCGTAGGTGACCTCCCACTTCAGGTAGTCGCACTGCCCGCGCATGATGAGCACCGGCACCCGTACCCGGCGCAACCGGGGCCGCGGGTCGGGGAGGGCGGCGGCGTCCTCGGCGGTGACCTGGTTGCTGTAGAAGCCGGGCGGGTTCCCGTGCACGGGGGCGGGTTCGGCGCCCGCGCAGCCGGTGGCGTCCTTGGCCACGAGCAGCAGCGCGCGCATCCGGGCGTCGGCCTCGGCGTCGGGGACCAGCGCCCGCGCCGCGGCCGGGTTCACCCCCAGGAGCAGCGACTGGACCAGCATCCGCGGGGAGCTCGTCAGCGCGTCGGCCCTGGCCTGGAGGGGGGCGGGCAGGCCGTCCCACGGGCTGCCGACGCCGCCGGGGAAGGCGGGCTCCCAGATGGCGCCCGGCGAGGTGAGCACGGCCTTGGCGACCCGGTCGGGGTGGGCGGCGAGGTAGGCGGCCGACAGGGTACCGCCCCACGACCTGCCGACCAGGATGAGTTTCGGGACGCCGAGCGCCTGGCGGACGGCCTCCAGGTCGGCGACGTGCCGGGCGACCGTGTAACCGGCCGGGTCGGCCAGCCGGGTCGAGCGGCCCGCGCCGAGCTGGTCGTAGGCGTAGACGTCGAACCCGGCGGCGGCCAGGTCCTCGCTGCCCTCCGGCAGCCCCTCGCCGGGCGTTCCCGGCCCGCCGTGCAGGAAGATCACGGGTGGGCGGCCCGCCGTACCGGACCCGGCGAGCTTGACGTAGGCGAGGCGGGAGCCCGTCGGGAGCTGCCAGAACGCGACCCCGGGAGGCGTCGCGGCGGGCGGCGGGACGGGAAAGGGACGGAAGGCCGCCAGCCCGGCGAGGGCGGCGAGGGCCACGGTGTTGACCACCACGTAGGGAAGGACCAGCCGGGGCAGCCCGAGCATCCGCAGCGCGGGACGTCCGAGCAGCCCGCTGACGGCGGCGACGGCGAGCACCCCCGCCCCCGCGAACAGCGGCACGGCGGCCGTCACGGCCGCCACGAGCAGGAAGGCCAGAGCCCCGGCGGCGACCGCGGCGATCTCGGCGCCCACCAGCAGGATCGCGCCTGACACACGTTTCATACGGCACAACGTTAGGAAGGCGGGCGCCGCCTCTCCTCCTGCCCGCGATCGAACCTGACCCCCGCCCGGCGGCGGGGGTCAGCCGGCCCCGGGACGGATCAGGCCCGACTCGTAGGCGTGGATGGTCGCGTGCAGCCGGTCGCGCACCCCGAGCTTGGCCAGGATCGCCGCCACGTGATCCTTGACCGTGGCCGGGCTGAGCGCCAGGACGGCGGCGATCTCGGCGTTGGACAGCCCGCGCGCGACGTGCCCCAGCACCTCGCGCTCGCGGGAGGTGAGCCCGTCGGCCCGCGCGGGCGGGCCGGGGTCGGCCGCCGCGGCGAAACGTTCGAGCAGCCGCCGGGTGATCACCGGGTCGAGCAGCGCGTCGCCGCGCGCGATCACCCGCACCGCGTCGACGACCCGGGCGGGCTCGGCGTCCTTGAGCAGGAACCCGGACGCGCCCGCGCGCAGCGCCCCGAACACGTACTCCTCCAGCCCGAACGTCGTCAGCACGACGATCCTGGCGCCGGGGGTGCCGGCGGTGATGCGGGCGGTGGCGGCGAGCCCGTCGAGGCCGGGCATCCGGACGTCCATGAGCACCACGTCCGGCCGCAGCTCGGCGGCGAGCGCCACGGCGGACTCCCCGTCGGCGGCCTGCCCGACCACGTCGAGGTCGGGTTCGGCGGCCAGCACGGCGGCGATCCCGGCCCGGACCACCGCCTGGTCGTCCACGACGATCACCCTGATCATCTGGGCAACCATACCCGCACGTCGTCGCGGCCGCCGGTGGCCAGCGCGCCGCCGTACCCGTCGGCCAGGGCGTGCAGCCGCCGCCGGGCGCGGCGGGCCGCCGTCCCCTCGACCAGGACGCCCTCGGGGAGGTAGGACACGGTGATCCGCTCCCCGGCCAGTTCCTCGACGGCCCTGAAGACGCCAACCTCCAGCTCGGGGGCCAGCCCGCCGAAGTCGCCGACGTGGCGCACGCCCGCCTGCCGCCGCGCGGCCAGCACCTCCAGCCCGGCGAGCGTCGGCGGCGGGCCGTCGGCCCCGGCGGGGCGGCGCAGCTCGTCCAGCAGCCGCCGGAGGGTGTCGATCCCGGCGCGGGCGGCGTCGAGGACCGCCTGGAGGTCGCCCTTCCCGGCCGCCGCGACGACGGCGTCCGCGTGCCGGACCGCCGTGCCGCGCAGGCCCTCGGCGATCCGCTCGCGTTCGCCGCGGGCCACGTCCGCCAGCCGGCCTCGGAGCAGGTCGCGCTCGGCCGTCTCCGCCGCCCGCCGCCGCGCCCTCGCCCCGCCGACCAGGACGCCGGCCGCCCACGCCGGGGCCGACAGCAGCGCCACGGCCGCCGCGAGCACCGCCCACACGGCCGTCCGGTTCCCGGAGATGCCCGGGCCCAGCGCCAGCGCGAGGCCGCCCACCAGACCGACGGCGACGATCGCGAGCACGCCCTTGCGCCTGGGGTGGTGGGCGCCGAAGGCGTAGAGCTGGGCCAGTTCCACCCACCACGCCCAGAGGAACAGGTCGCCCGCGGGGGTCGGGGTCCAGCCCGCCATCGCCACCGGATAGATCGACAACATCGCGGCCAGGCTCCACCCGGGCCGCCGCACCCGCCACCACAGGGGCAGGGCGTGCAGGACGAAGAGCGGGCCGAGCACGAGGAAGTCCCGCGGCGCCGGAGTGCCTCCCGGCAGCAGGCTCGCCCCCATCGTCAACGCGACGGCCAGCCCGGCCAGCGCCGCGTCCCACGCCCGCCGCCCGCGCCACCACGCCCCGCGGAGCGGGGCCGGTCCGGTGGGGGCCGGTCCGGTGGGGGCCGGGAAGGCCGCTCGGACCGTCCAGCCGCCGGTGTCCGGGCCGGCGGTGAGCGTGCCGCCGCAGGCCGCCACGGTGGTGGCCAGCCCTGACAGGCCGTGGCCGGTGCCGAGGTCGCCGTGCTTCCCCTCGCCTCCGGTGTCGCTCACCTCGACGGTCAGGCGGCCGGGTCCGGCCAGGACGGCGATCTCCAGCCGGGCGCCGGTCGCGTACCGGGCGGCGTTGGTGAGCGCCTCGCGCACCACCCGGTAGGCGGCCGCCGCGATCTCGGGGGACGCGGCGGCGGCCGTCCTGCGGTAGCGCACTCCGCCGGGCACGGCCCAGTCCTCGACCAGGGTGTCGATCGCCGCCAGGCCGGGGGCGGCGGCCCGCGAACCGGCCAGTTCCGCGCGGGCCAGGCCGGCGGCCTCCCCGGCGTGGCGCAGGGCGGACTCCCGCAGCGCCGGATCGGCCACGTGCAGCGCGGACGCCGCCGCCACCGCGATGCCGGTGAGCCGGTGCGCGGCGGTGTCGTGCAGCTCGGCGGCCATCCTGAGGCGTACGGCGTCCGCCACCGCCTCGCCGGCCCGCGCCCGCGCCGCCCGGTGCGCGGCCAGCGCCTCCCGCCGGGTCCGGCGCCGCCGGTGCGCCCGCCCGAGCGCCCAGACGACCGCGCCCACCCCGCCCGCCGACAACGCCACGCCCGCCGACGCCTCCGGCGGCCATCCGCGGACCGCCGCGACGACCGTCGCCGCCGCCACCAGGCCCGCCGCGACCGCGACCGTGATCCCGGCCGTGCTCCGGACGGCGGCGCCGTACAGAAGGGCGACGCCGAGGAGCACGCACCACAGCAGAACGGAGGTCACGGCGTCAGGCTAGCTTCCGCGGATCGACAGCGCCCCCTCCGCTTCGACCACATCGGGCAGATCCTGGCCGGCAGGAGGATTAGCCCCCCTCGCTGGACGGGTCGGCGTTCCGCAGGGACCTGGCGCGGATCATCGACCAGGGTCAGCGGCGCACCTTGTACCGCAGGTGCAGCACGCCCTCGCCCTGGACGACGACGTGCGGGCCGGCCAGCAGGTGCCGCCCGTCGAGGCGGCCGAAGTAGCGCTTGCCCGACCCGAACACCACCGGCACCACGTCCATCGCCACCTCGTCCACCAGGCCGGCCGCGAGGATCTGGCCGCCGACGTCGCCGGCGTTCACGCTGACGACCCGGTCGCCGGCGAGCTCCTGGGCCTTGGCGACCGCGGCCGTCACGTCGCCGGCGAAGTGGTACGACGCCTCGGGGTGCCAGCCCTCGGGCTTGGGCCGGTGGGACACCACGACCACGTGGTCACCCGCGGGCGGCCGCCCTTCCCAGCCGTTCACCAGGTCGAACAGGGTGCGGCCCATGACGATCACGCCGATCGAGGCCCAGATCGGCCCGACGTACTCCGCCGACGCCTTGGACATCCGGAAGCGGCCGCCGGTGCCGGAGTGGTCGTAGTCCTGGTCGTCGTCCGGGGTGATCGGGGTGTCGCCGTTCCAGTACCAGTCGTGGAGGGGCCCGACGGCGTCGTGGTCGTCGGCGATGAAGCCGTCCACCGACATCACGTTGTGCATGATCACTGTGCCCACGGGGTCTCCTCGGTGCTCGTCGCGCGTTCGCCTCCGATCCTGTCGCCCCCGGGGGCGGCCGGGCTTGTAGAAAATCAATCGGCGGGCATCGGGCCGTTGTCCGGCGGGAACCCCGGCTCGGCGGGGAACCGGCGGCGCAGCGCCAGGTACTCCGTCGGGGTGTGTCCGGTGAAGTCCTTGAACTCCCTGCCGAAGTGGGCCTGGTCGAAGTAGCCCGCCGCGTGGGCGAGCCCCGGCCAGTCCACCGGACGCGGCGCGTCCACGGACAGGATCAGCCGGGCGAATCGGTAGATCCGCGCCACCCGCTTCGGGGTGACGCCGACATGGGACCTGAACTGCGCGGCCAGGTGGTTGCCGCTCACCCCGGCGGCGTCGGCCAGCGCGCCGACCGGGACGACGCCGTGCGAGGTCTCCAGCCGGTCGCCCGCGTGCCGGACGAGGTCGAGGTTGCGCGACCCCGCCCCGGCGAACCGCGACCGCAGCTCCTCCTCCACCACCCGCAGGATCTCGGCCGCCGGGACGACGTCGCCCGCCCGCTCGCGGATCCGGTCCACGAACCGCTGCCAGACGGCGTCCACCGGCACCCACCGGTCGCGTAGCTCGGACGCCGGCACCCCGACGAACGGCGACAGCCCCCAGGGCTTGAAGTGCACCCCGACGAGCCGCACCCGCGCGGGGTACTCGTATTGGAACCGCCTGGTCCACATCCCCATGAACCATCCGTCGGCGAGCACCGCCGGCGGCACGGAAGGGTCGGAGTCCCACAGGCGCGTGGGGCCGCCCAGGTTGATGAACAGGTGTCCCGACGGCATCGGCGGGACGCTCATCCGGCGGTGCCGCGGCACTCCGGTCAGGCAGTAGATGTCGTCGATGAACCGGTCGAGCGGCGGCGCGGGCGCCCGTCCGACGTATCGCATGGGTCCAGTGTGGCGGACGGGGTTCCGGGCCGCGTGCCTCGCCCTGTCTCGGCGGCCTGAGCGGCGCGTTTACAGTAAGGGGTTGTGCTTTACGGCAGATCTGCGGAAATCAGCGCCCTTGACGAGGTGATCGCGCGGGCCGGCGAGGGCTCCGGCGGCGCGGTGGTGTTGCGCGGGGAGGCGGGGGCGGGCAAGACGGCCCTGCTCGACGCGGCGGCCGCGCGCGGCGGCGCGATGCGGGTGTTGCGGATCACCGGTGTGGAGTCCGAGTCCGACCTGGCGTTCGCCTCGCTGCACCAGCTTCTGTGGCCGGTGACCGGCTCGCTCGACGCGTTGCCCGAGCCGCAGCGGGTGGCCGTCCGCGCGGCCCTGGGGCTGGCCGCCGGAGGGGACGGTGACCGGTTCCTGCTGGCGGCCGGCGTGCTCTCGCTGCTGGTCGAGGCGGCCGCGCCGGACGGGCTGGTCTGCGTGGTGGACGACTTCCAGTGGGTCGACCGGGCCTCGGCCGACGCGCTGCTGTTCGCCGCCAGGCGGCTGGCCACCGAACGCATCGCGCTGCTGCTCGCCGTGCGCGGGGACGCGCCGGTCAAGGGCGTGCCGCTGACGGTGGAGGTGCGCGGGCTGGCCGAGGCCGCCGCGGACGAGCTGCTGGAGTCCCGCCATGGCGTGCTGCCCGTCCAGGTGCGGCGCGAGCTAGTCACGCTGACCGGCGCCAACCCGCTGGCCCTGGGCGAGATCGCCGCCCGCCTGACGCCCGCGCAGCTCGCCGGACGCGAACCGCTGCCCGACCCGCTGCCCGGCGGCGCCCGGCTGTTCGGCGACCGGGTGGCCGCGTTGTCGGCCCCCGCCCGGCTGACCGCCCTGGTCGCCGCCGTCGAGGGCGACCTCGACGTGGTCCTGCGCGCCGCCGACCGGCTGCTCGCCGAGCGGGCGGCGCCGGTTCCCGGGAAGGCCGGGGCCGGGCGGGCGGCGTTGGCCGAGTTGGAGGAGGGGGAGCTGGCGGAGGTGTCGGGCACGAGTGTGCGCTTCTGCCATCCGCTGATCCGGTCCGCGGTGCACGAGGCGGCCGCCCCGGCCGAGGTGCGCCGGGTGCACGCCGTCCTGGCGGAGCTGACCGCCGACGACCGCCGCGCCTGGCACCTGGCCGGGGCCGCCCTGGGCCAGGACGAGGAGGTCGCGGCCGCGCTGGTGGCCGCCGCCGGGCGGGCGCGCGACCGCGGCGGGTACGGCGCCGCCGCCACCGCCCTGGCCAGAGCCGCCGAGCTGACCCCGGAGTCGGACACCCGTGCCGTCCGCCTGAAGGACGCCGCGGTCGCGGCCTGGCTCGGCGGCCGTCCTGGCCAGGCGCAGTCGCTGCTGGCCGAGGCGCGCGAACGGGCCGCCGGGAACGCCGCCGTCACCATGGAGATCGCCCAGCTCCGCGGCCGGTTCGAGCTGAACTCGGGCAACGCCGCCGAGGCCGTACGCATCCTGGCGGCGGGCGAGAGCCTGGACATGCTGGCCGACGCCTCCGAGGCGGCCGCGTACGTCGGCGACACCCCGATGATCGTCGAGCTCGGCCGGCGGGCGGCGGCGCACCCCGAGGGTTTCCTGCGGGACGCGGTGGCCGGGATCGGCCTCACCCTCGACGGCGACGCCACCGGCCCCGGCCTGCTGCGGCGGGCGCTGGCGCGGGCCGGCGAGCTGGAGGACGCGGCCGCGCACCTGTGGGCGGCGGCCGCGGCCAGCCAGCTCGGCGAGACGGACCTGGCCGCCGAGCTGACCGGCCGGGCCGGGCAGGTGGCCAGGGTGTCGGGCATGGCGGGGCAGTTGCCGGTCGTGCTGGAGTTCGTGGCGACCGCCGAACGCCTGGCCGGACGGCTGGCGCGCAGCCAGGCTCTCTCGGAGGAGGGGCTGGAGCTGGCCCGCGAGGCCGGCTACGAGAACACGGTGGCCGCGCACCTGGCCAACCTGGCGGTGGTGGCGGCGCTGCGCGGCGAGGAGGAGGCCTGCGAGCGGCAGGCCCGCGAGGCGCTGGCCATCGCCGTCCCGCATCGGGTGGGGCTGCGGGTGGGGGTGGCGGCGTACGCGCCGGCGCTGCTCGACCTGTGCCTGGGCCGGCACGCGGCGGCGCGCGACCGGTTCGCGGCCATCGCCGCGGCCGGACCGGGCGCCGGGCATCCGGCCGTGGTCTGGCGGACGACCCCCGACCGGGTCGAGGCCGCCGTCGGGGCGGGTGACGAGGCGGCCGCGCGGGCGGCGCTGGAGGCGTACGAGCGGTGGTCGCGGCACGCGGCGACGCCGGAGTCGCGGGCCTTGCTGGCGCGCTGCCGGGGTCTGGCCGACGGCCGCGAGGACGCCTTCGAGGAGGCGCTGCGCCTGCACACCAACCCCTTCGAGGCGGCCAGGACGGCTCTGCTGCTGGGTGAGCGGCTGCGCCGGGGGCAGCGTCCCGGCGAGGCGCGGGCGCATCTGCGGATGGCGTGGGAGACGTTCGAGCGGGCGGGCGCGCGGCCGTGGGCGCGGCGCGCGCAGGAGGAGCTGCGGGCGGCGGGCGAGAGCGGGCAGGCGCCGCCGGTGGCCGTGCTCGACGCGCTGACCCCGCAGGAGTTGCGCATCGCGGGCCTGGTCGCCGACGGGTTGTCCAGCAAGCAGATCGCCGCCCAGCTCTTCCTGAGCCCGCGTACGGTCGAGTACCACCTGTACAAGATCTATCCGAAGCTGGGCATCGGCTCCCGTACTGATCTGGCGCGACTGGTAGTTCTACAGAAGGCGCCGGTAACCGGCGACGGCAGGATCTGAGTCATGCAAAACGTGAACATCTGGAGCGAAGAGTTCGGCGCCGAGAACGACGAGCCGATTCTGCTGATCATGGGTTCGATGTCGCAGGGCGTCCTGTGGCCGGACGAGTTCGTCGGCCGCCTGACCGCCGGCGGCCGCCGGGTCATCCGGTACGACCACCGCGACACCGGCATGTCGGACACCGTCGACTTCGAGGCCGATCCGTACACGTGGGAGGCCATCAAGGACGACGTCTACCGGGTGATGGACGCGCACGGCCTGGACAGCGCGCACCTGGTCGGTCATTCGGCCGGTGGGCTGCTGGCGCAGTTCGTGGCGGTGGAGCGGCCGGAGCGGGTGCGTTCGCTGACGGTGATCGGGTCCTCGCCGCTGGGCGGCGGCGAGGGCCAGGTGATCATGCGGGCGCTGCTCGGGCAGCCGCAGCCGGAGGGGAGCCTGCCGGAGCCGGCGCCGGAGTTCGTGGCCTTCTACCAGGCGCTGATCGCGTCCCCGCCGCCGGCGGACCGGCGGGCGGCGATCGACGGCATGATCGCCGAGCAGCGGCTGCTGCACGGCACCGGGCTGCCGTTCGACGAGGACGCGGCGCGCCGGGCGCAGGAGCGGATCTACGACCGGGCCCGGGACCTGTCGGCGACGGTCAACCATCGGCTGGCGGCGGGCGCCAAGCCCGATTTCGAGCCGGTGGGCGTGCTGGGCCAGGTCAAGGCGCCGACGCTGGTGATCGAGGGCAGCCACGAGCCGGCCAAGCCGGGCCATGGCGCGCTGATCGCCGAGCAGGTGCCGGGGGCGCGGTTGATGATCGTGGCGGGCATGGGGCACACGCTGCCGCCGGAGGTGCACGAGGAGCTGGCCGCCGCCGTCCTCGCGCACACGGCCGGGTGAGCGCGCGCCGCGGAATACCGGTTGGCCGGGTTCTCCCTCATGTCCCAAGATGGGGGTCATGATCAGCATTCCGCCGCGTACGGCCACCGACGCCTACTTCGCCAGGTGGGACGGGTCGAGGCGTCTCGACCTCGCCTTCGACCTCGACCTCGGGGAGCTGCTGGAAGGCCACCACGTGGTCGCCCGCGGGCTGGAGCTGTCGGACGGCGGCGGGCTGCTGCACTACGAGTTCGTCCCAGGGGTGCGGGAGGACGAGACGGACAGCAAGGGGCCGTTCTTCTGGTACTGGATGTTGTCCACCGAGGACGACCTCGGCACCGACTACAGCGGCGACAACAACGGCGCCTACGACTCGAGGGGCGGGCGGGCCGCGCACGGAAGCCGCCACCTGGGCGGGGTGGTCCCGCCCTCGGCCCGCCGGCTGCGCGTGACCTTCAGGCCGGCCGAGGGCTGGACGCCGCCGGGACCGTGGTGCCGCGAGCTGGACGTCACGCTCCCGGACGGCCCGGTCACGCAGACGTGGACCGGCCCGCGCCGGGACGCCGGCTGACGACCGGCCCCATCGACCCCGTCGGCCCCGTCGGCCCCGTCGACCTGCGGACGCCGGAGGAACCGGGCGGTCAGCCCGGGGTCATCGGGGCGGCGTCGCCCCTCAGGACGCGGCGGGCCAGCGTCACGTAGAAGTCCGTCCCGGTCCGCAGGACGGCGTCGTTGAAGTCGTACTGCCTGCTGTGCAGCGGGTCGCCGCCCCGGCCGGGTTCGGTGCCGTTGCCGAGGAAGGCGAAGCAGGCCGGCACGGCCTCGGCGAAGACGCCGAAGTCCTCGCTGGGCATGACGGGCGCGCAGTCCGGGTCTACGCGTTCCTCGCCGGCGACCGCGACGGCCGCCCCGACCGCCTCGGCGACGCAGGCGGGATCGTTGACGGTGGTGGCGAACTCGCGGGTGTAGGTGACGGCGCACGTCGCGCCGTGGGCCGCGCCGATGCCTTCGCAGAGCCGGCGGATCCGGTCCTCGATGAGCTCGCCGACGGCGGGGTCGAAGCTGCGCGTGTCGCCCGTGATGACGACCTCGCCGGGGATGGCGTTGCGCACGCCGTCCGTGCTGAAGTCGGTGCAGGAGACGACGGCGGGCAGCGCGGGGTCGACGTTGCGGGCGACGACGGTCTGCAGGGCCAGGACGATCTCGGCGCCCACGACGATGGGGTCGACGACCATGTGCGGACGGGCGGCGTGGCCGCCGCGTCCCCGGATACGGATCTCGAAGTTGTCCTCCCCGGCCATGATGGCCCCGGCGCGGGTCAGGAGGTGGCCCGCGGGGACGCCGGGCAGGTTGTGCAGGCCGTACATGGCCTGGACGGGGAAGCGTACGAGCAGGTCGTCGTCGAGCATGGCCCGCGCGCCGCGGCCGGGCTCCTCCGCGGGCTGGAAGACGAACCGTACGGTCCCGTCGAAGCCGCCCTCGGCGGCGAGGACGGCGGCGGCGCCGAGGAGCATCGCCATGTGCCCGTCGTGGCCGCAGGCGTGCATGAAACCGGGGTTGCGGGAGGCGTGGGCGCGGGTGCCCGGCTCGTCGAGCGGCAGGCAGTCCATGTCGGCCCGCAGCCCGATGGCGCGGTCGCCGCCACCCCTGGTCAGGGAGGCCACGACCCCGGTGCCGCCGACGCCCCGGACGACGTCGAGGCCCGCCGCCTCCAGCGTCCCGGCGACGTAGGCGCTCGTCGCGTGCTCCGCGAAGGCCGGTTCGGGGCACTGGTGCAGGTCGTGCCGCCAGGCGCGCAGGCGGGTGTCGAGGTCGGTCACGCGCGGTCCTTCCGGGCCGGTGGGCGGAGGACGGGGCCGCGGAGTCGCGCCGTGCCTCCACCACGACGGGACCGCCACCATGATGGCCGCCTCCGGACGCCCGATCAAGGTCGAGGCGCGGACGGGGAGGCCCACAGGTAGTGGTCGAGCCAGTCCAGGACCTTGGAGACGAGGCTGATCCGGTTGGACCGGTTGCGGATGTCGTGGCCCTCGTCCTCGAAGATCAGCAGGTCGCTCGGCACCCCGCGGGCGCGGGCCGCCTCGAACGCCTGCCGGGCCTCGTGGACCGGCACGTTGGTGTCCTGCGCCCCGTGCACGACCAGGAGGGGGGCGGTCAGCCGGTCGAAGGCGCGCAGCGGGGACAGGGCGCGCAGCAGGTCCCGGTCGGTCTCCGGGTGCCCGTACTCCGACACCGCCGCGGCGGCGATCCACGGTTCCGTACGGGCGTAGAAGGTCTCGAAGTCGGCGATGCCGCTCATGTCCACACCCGCGCGGAAGAGCCGGGGATGGGTGACGAGGGCGGCCAGGGTCAGGTAGCCGCCGTACGACCAGCCCATGCAGGCCAGCCTGGACGGGTCGGCCGCGCCCGTCCGCACCAGCGCCGCGGCGCAGTCGGCGACGTCCTCGACGGCGCGGAAGCGCAGCGCCAGGTCGTCGGCCTGGCGGAAGGCCCGCCCGTACCCGCCCGAACCGCGTACGTTGGGCGCCAGCACGCCGATCCCGGCCGCCAGGAGGTTCTGGTAGAGCGGGTTGAAGGTGGGACGTTCCTGGTCCTCCGGCCCTCCGTGCAGCGACACGACGAACGGCGCGGGCCCCTGCGCGTGCACGGGACGGTAGAGCCAGGCGGCCAGCTCCAGCCCGTCGCGGGCCGGGAAGCGCAGCAGCTCGGCGCCGGTCGCCTCGTGAAGCCGGCCGGCCCCGGCGGCGTACCGGTACGTCCCGGCGGACAGGTCGCACAGCAGCACGTGCGAGGGCTCCTCGGGGCTCTCGGCGGCGAGCACCGCCGTGCCGCCGTCCCAGGCGACGCGGACCGAGGTGACCACGTCGGCGGGCGGCGGCGGGAGCGGCCGGACGTGCGCGGCGGGCAGCTCGACGACGTCCAGCGCCGAGCGGCCGTGCTCGTTCCACACCAGGACGGCGCGGCGGCCGTCGGCGCTGAGCGCGAATTGGTCCAGCTCGGCGTCCGGCCGCTCGGCCAGCACGACGGGGTAGGCGTTGCGCCGCACCGCCAGCAGCGCGGCCCGGTCGCGGCCGGCGTCCGACACCAGGTAGGCGATCTCGCCGTCGGGCGACAGGGCCCCCTGGTCGGTCGAGCCGCGCAGGCCGGGCAGCAGGTCGCGCTCGCCGCCCGGCGGATGGCCGGGCAGGGCGTCGGCGGCGTGCATCCGGCGCAGGCCGCGCGGCCCGCGCCGCAGCAGCATGCGCGCGTGGTCGCGGCTGACGGCGGCCGGCCACAGCAGCTCGCCCACGGCGATGACCTGGCGCGCGCCGGTGGCGGCGTCGGCCAGCTCGGCCCGGGTCAGGCCGGTGGCGGACGTCTCGGCCAGCAGGACCGACTCGCCCCGGCCGGTCCATCGGACGAGCGCGGCGGACCCGTGCGGGAGGGCGAGCGGCCGCAGCTCGCCGCCGTGCGGCCGCACGGTCCACACCTGCGTGTGCTCGCCGCCGCCGGGGGCCAGCAGGACGGCCAGCCGCTCGCCCGTCGGCCCCCAGCTCACGTCCACGACCGGCTGGGGGCCGGTGTCGATCTCCCAGGCGTCCAGCCCCTTGCCGAGCGGCTGGACCCACAGCCGGGGTGTGCCGTCCCGGTCGCTGACGAAGGCCACGGCGCTGTTGTCCGGCGCCAGGGTCGGCCGTCGGCAGCTCCAGGCGTCCAGTGCGGCGGGTGACGGCAGGTGCGACAGGCCGCCGAGGATGTCCGGCATCACACGTGGTGGGCCTGGAGCCACAGTTCGAGCAGGCCGAGCTGCCAGAGCGTGCTGACGCCCGTCGTCGCCCTGTCGGCCTCGGGGTCGGCCAGCAGCCGCCGGACGAACTCCGGCCGGAACAGGCCGCGCGAGCGGGCGGCCTGACTGGTGAGCGCCTCCCGGACGAGCTCCAGGAGGTCCCCTTCGACGTGCCGGACGGCGGGCACCGGGAAGTAGCCCTTGGGCCGGTCGATGATCTGCGCGGGCAGCAGCCGGCGGGCGGCGTCCTTGAGCACGCCCTTGCCGCCGTGGGCCAGCTTGAGCCCGTCGGGGCAGGCGGCGGCCAGCTCGACCAGCTCGTGGTCGAGGAACGGCGTGCGGGCCTCCAGTCCGTGGGCCATGGTCATGTTGTCGACCCGTTTGACCGGATCGTCGATGAGCATGGCCGTGGTCTCCAGGCGGAGGACGGCGTCGAGCGCGGTGTCGGCGCCCGGACGCGCCACGTGGTCCCTGATGAAGTCGCCGCTGACGTCCTGCTCCACCAGGTAGCCGGGCGTCAGGACGCCGGACAGCTCGTGGTGCGGACGGTCGGCGAACTCCCGGTGGTAGACGTCGGCCGCCTGCTCGCGCGGCACGTCCGCCAGCGGCGGGAACCAGCTGTAGCCCGCGAACACCTCGTCGGCGCCCTGGCCCGACTGGACGACCTTCACGTGCCGGGCGACCTCCTCCGACAGCAGGTAGAAGGCGACGCAGTCGTGGCTGGCCATCGGCTCGCTCATGGCGCCCACCGCCCGTTCCAGCCCCGCCGGCAGGCGGGCGTCGGGGATCCTGATGCGGTGATGGTCGGTGCCGAACCGGTCGGCCACCAGGTCGGAGTAGGCGAACTCGTCGCCCTGCTCGCCGCCGGCCGGCTCGAAGCCGATGCTGAAGGTGGTCAGGCCGCTCTGCCCCTCCTCGGCCAGCAGCGCCACGATGAGGCTGGAGTCCAGGCCACCGGAGAGCAGCACGCCCACCGGCACGTCGGCGACCATCCGCCGGCGCACCGCCGTGCGCAGGGCCTCCAGGGTGGCCCGCCGCCACTCCTCGTCGCTCAGCCCGGCCTGCTCGGGCAGGGCCGAGCGGGTGTAGGACGGGTTCCAGTAGCGGTGATCGGCGCTCGTGCCGTCCGCCTCGACGACCCGGACGGTGGCCGCCGGCAGCCTGCGCACCCCGGCGAGGATCGTGCGCTCGCCGGGCACGAGCGAGTGGAAGGTCATGTAGTGGTGCAGCGCCACCCGGTCGATCCCGGTGTCCGTGCCGCCGCCGGCGACCAGCGCGGGCAGGGTCGAGGCGAAGCGCAGGCGGCGGGCGTCGCGGGTCACGTACATGGGTTTGATCCCGAGCCGGTCGCGGCCGAGGACCAGCCGGCCGCTGTCGCGTTCGTGGACGGCGAAGGCGAACATGCCCTTGAACCGGTCGACGCAGGCGACCCCCCACCGGTGGTACGCCTTCAGCAGCACCTCGGTGTCGGAGGTGGAGTAGAACCGGTAGCCCGCGCCGCGCAGCTCCTCGCGCAGCTCACGGTAGTTGTACAGGCAGCCGTTGAACACCACCGCCAGGCCGAGCCCGGCGTCCACCATCGGCTGGGCGGCCTTCTCCGACAGGTCGATGATCTTGAGCCGCCGGTGGCCCATCGCGACGGGCCCCTGCGCCCACAGGCCGGAGCCGTCCGGCCCGCGATCGTGCATCGCGTCGGTCATCCGGCCCACCGCGCCGACGTCGGCCTCCTCGCCGTCGAACCTGAACTCGCCGCTCAACCCGCACATGCCTCAGCCCCCCGCCTCGCCGAACGTCCGTCATCAAGCCGCCGGCCGGCACGAAGGGAGGTCGTGGTCCCCCGTCGGCCGGTCCCACTCGCACACGCGGGTCTCGCTGAGCACCAGGTCGACCACGTCCACCAGGCTGCCCCGCCTCGCGAACGCCGACCGCTGCCGGGCCGCGGACGTGCCCGTCCCCAGGATCTGCCGGGTCAGCCCCGTCACCAGCTCCCAGTCCCCGGCCGCCTCCAGCTGCGGACGCAGGCCCGCCACCAGGCCCTCGACCACCTCCCCCGCCGGGCGCGGCACCCCGTGCACCGGATCGACCAGCTCACCCTCCAGCCCCCACCGGGCGGCCTGCCAGGTCGCCGCGCGCGCCGCCTCCAGCTGCACCTCCGGCCCGTGACCGCGGCGCGCGGCCGCCAGCTCCCTGGCCACCAGCGCCCGGAACAGCCCGGCGATCAGCACGACGTCCTCCACCCGGGGACACGCGTCGCAGATCCGCAGCTCCACGGTCGGCACGTGCTGCGAGGGCCGGACGTCGAAGTAGATCATCCCCGGATCGGTGATCACCCCTGACCGGATCAGTCCTCGCACCATCTCCTGGTAGTCGGCCGCCGAGTCGAACCTGCCCATGGGCCCCGCCGTCGGCCACCGCTGCCACACCAGCGTGCGATAGCTGGCGTAGCCGGTGTCGGCCCCGTCCCAGAACGGCGAGCTGGCGCTGAGCGCGAGCAGCGGCGGCAGCCAGGGCGTCAGCCGGTGCGCCACCACGACCGCCAGATCGGGGTCGGGCACCTCGGCGTGCACGTGCGTGCCGCAGATGAGCTGCTCACGGGTCAGCACCTGGAAGTCGCTGAGCATCTTCTCGTAACGCTGGTCAGGGGAGACCTTCACCTCGTCCGGGTCGGCGAGCTGCGGCGTGCCGACCGCCGCGATCCCCAGCCCCAGCTCGTCGGCGGTGCCGATCAGCCTGCGCCGCAGCCGGCACAGGTCGCGGGCCAGGTCGTCCAGGTCCAGGAAAGGCGCGCTGTTGGCCTCGACCATCGACCGCTGCAGCTCGTGCGTGAAGCTCTCCTCTGGCAGCGCGCTCAGCAGCACCCCCGCCCGCGCGGTCACCCGGCGTGTGTTCGCGTCGATGATGTGGAACTCCTCCTCCACACCGACCCGAATCGCTCCCCCGGACCCCTTCACGGTCACCACTCCCATCACTAGGCACTCGAAGCCACTCCCTTCTCCCCCGAAAACGGGCTTCGGCACCTGTTGTCCGCAACAAAGTGAAGGTCAGGCCGTGGATGGGCCGCCGGACGCGTCAGTGGGCGGGCCGGTGCGGGTCGGCGTGGATGTGCGTGCGCATCCCCTGCGGGTCGAACAGGATGAGCAGCTCCACCGGGCCGCCGTCGGCGCTGCCCAGCCAGTGGGGCATGGACGTGTCGAACTCGGCCGCCTCGCCGGCCGGCAGCGTCAGGTCGCGGTCGCCGAGGACGAGCCGCAGGCTGCCGGTGAGGACGTAGAGCCACTCGAAACCGTCGTGGGTCTGCGGGGTCGGTTCGAGCGGCTCGGCCCGCGGCGGAATGATCATCTTGAACGCGTGGATCCCGCCCGGCCGCCGGGACAGGGGCACGAACGTCATGCCGAACCGGGTGATCGGCTTGAGGTGGATCCGGGGGTCGCCGGTGCGCGGGGCGCCGACCAGGTCGTCCAGCGGGACGTCGTAGACGCGGGCCAGCGGGAGCAGCAGCTCCAGCGTCGCCCGGCGCTGCCCGCTCTCCAGCCGGGACAGCGTGCTCTCCGAGACCCCGGTCGTCGTCGCCAGGTCGGCGAGGGTGATGCCCCGATGACGGCGCAGCGCGCGAAGGCGCGGCCCGACCGCGCCCAGCACCTCGTCCATGTCGTCCTGCATGCAGGCATCTTGCCATAACCGCAAGTTTTCGTGCCAGATCGGCGGCCCCCTGGTCGGATGGAGCACACACCGACGGAAGGAGTCTCGATGAGCGAGTTCTGGGACGACGTGTACGCGGCACGTCCCGCCGCGACCGATCCGCGGCCGAACGCCCGCCTCACCGAACTGGTCGCGGGCCTGCCGCCCGGCGACGCGCTGGACCTGGGATGCGGGGAGGGCGGCGACGCCCTGTGGCTGGCCGGCCGGGGCTGGCGGGTCACCGCCGCCGACGTCTCGGCCGTGGCGGTCGATCGGCTGGCCGCCCTGGCGCGCGGGCACGGCCTGGACGACCGGCTCACCCCCGTACGTCATGACCTGGGCACTTCCTTCCCCTCCGGCGCGTTCGACCTGATCTGCGCCCACTACCTGCACACGCCGGACGACCTGGACCGCACCGCCGTCCTGCGCTCGGCCGCGCGCGCCCTGCGTCCCGGCGGGCGCCTGCTGGTCGTCGACCACGGCTCGACCGCGCCCTGGTCGTGGAACCAGGACCCCGGCGTACGCCACCCGAGCCCCCAGGAGGTCGCCGCCGGCCTCGCCCTGGACGCGGCGACCTGGACGACCGAGCGGGCCGACGCGCCCCGCCGCCTGGCCACCGGACCGGACGGGCGCACTGCCGAGGTGACCGACCACGTCCTGCTCGTCCGCCGGACCGGCTGACCCTCGTACAGAACCAGGACCCTCGTACAGAACCAGGAAGGGAGAGACCCGTGCGCCGTCGCGACACCCCGCCGCCCCGCACCGGGAGCAGCGAGACGGAGACCCTGCGCGGCTTCCTCGACTACCTGCGCGCCTCGATCGCCGCGAAGGTCGAGGGCGCCCCGGAACCGCGGGCGAGGACCGCCGCCGTGCCCTCGGGCACGAACCTGCTCGGCCTGCTGCACCACCTGACCCACGTCGAACGCGCCATCTTCCTCGGCGCGGAGGTCACCTCCTGGCCCGCGACGTTCCGGGCCGCGCCGGACGACAGTGCGGCCGACGTCGTCGCCCGCTACCGGGAGGCGGTCGAACAGGCGAACGCCGTGCTCGACACGTGCGCCGACCTCGGCGCGCCGCTCCCCCGCCCACGGCCGGGCCGTCCCGCGCCCAGCGTGCGGTGGGCGCTCGCCCACATGATCGAGGAGACCGGCCGCCACGCGGGGCACGCCGACATCCTCCGCGAACTGATCGACGGCACGACCGGCCGTTGACGCCGCCACTCTCAGGACAGGACCACATGATCACCGTATTGCGGCGGGCGCCGGGCCGCCCGGCCCGTTCCAGGGTGGCGGCCGTCGCGCTCGCCCTCCTGCTCTCGATCACCGCCGCCTGCTCGACGCCGACCGCCGCCGGCGCGCCTTCGTACGCCGCCGCCACCCAGGACGATCCGCGGTTCGGGAGCACGTTCCGGCACGGGTTCGCCGACGTCGACGGCGTGCGCATGCACTACGTGAAGGGCGGCGGCGGCTCGCCGGTGGTGCTGCTGCACGGCTGGCCCCAGACCTGGTACGGCTGGTGGCCGATCATGCCGGAGCTCGCCAGGCACCACACCGTCTACGCCGTGGACCTGCCGGGGCTGGGCGACAGCACCGGCGCGCCGACCGGCTACGACAAGGCCACCCTGGCCCGGTACGTGCACAAACTGATCGCCGACCGGCTCGGCGTCCGGGACGCCGCCGTCGTCGGCCACGACTTCGGCGCCGCGGTGGCGTTCCAGTACGCCGCGCAGTTCCCCGGCGACACCGCCCGCCTCGGCTACCTGGACCTGCCGCTGCCCGGCCCGGCCGTCGACGCGGCCACGTACCGGTCGCTGAGCTGGCACATCGCCTTCCACTCCCAGCGGCGGGTGCCCGAGGCGGTGGTGGGCGACGACGTCCGCGAGTACCTGGCGCTGTTCTACCCCCAGGTCTCCTACGGCGGGACGGCGTTCGGCGGCACCTCCGACAGGTCGCCGTTCACCGAGGCCGAGATCACCGAGTACGCCAGGACCTACAGCCGACCGGCGGCCCTGTCGGGCGGCTTCGAGCTCTACCGCGCTCTCGACCAGGACGTCCGCGACACGAAGGCGGCGGCGCCGGTGGGCGTCCCGGCCCTGCTCATGACCGCCCAAGGGCAGCTCGACGCGATCCGGGCCACGGTGTCCGCGCGGCTGACGAAGATCGTCCGCGCGGTGGACGTGCCGCGCGCCGGGCACTGGCTGGTCGAGGAGAACCCCCGCTTCGTCACCGCGGAGCTGGAACGCTTCCTCGACGGCTGAGCCGGCCGCCGGGCCTCACGAGCCGGGCGGCGGGTCCACGCGTTCCAGCCTGGTCCAGCCGGTCCAGCCGCGCCGCCGCAGCAGTTCGATCAGCCGGCGCGCGGGTGGGACGGCGTCGAACGCCAGGCCGTCCATCAGCTGGACGAACGACGGCTCGACGTCGAGGTCGTCCACGTAGCCCGCGCCCCGCTCCGCGGCCAGCCGGGTGAGGTAGGCGGCCAGTTCGTCGGCCATCCCGGCCAGCCGCGGGTCGTCGGCGGAGCGCGAGAGGGCCCGGCTCAGGATGCGGAAGAAGCCGGTGAAGTCCGGGTCGGCGAGCTGCTCCCGCTTGCGGGCCATCCATTCCGGCACGCGGCCGGGCGAGTGCGCGGCCAGCAGGATCCAGCCGTCGCGTTCGGCCCGGACGATCCGTTCGTCCACGCCGAGGGCCCGCAGCCGGTCGAGGTACCCGACCACCTCCGGCGGCAGCGCCAGGCTGTCCCCGGCGGCCAGCCGGGCGATCCGCTCCCGGTGACGCCGCCGCTGCCGGATCTCGGCGAGCAGCCGCCGGTCGATGTCGGCGAGCGCGGCGGCGAACTCCTCCTCCCCGGCCCCCAGCAGCTCCCGCACCCGCGCGAGCGGCACCCCGGCCTCGGCCAGGGTGCGGATCCTGATCAGCTCGACCACGGCGGCGGCGTCGTACCTGCGGTAGCCGGAGCGGTCCCGCTCCGGCTCGGGCAGCAGCCCCTTGGCGTGGTAGTGCCGCACCGCCCGCACGGTCACCCCCGCGTACGACGCCAGCTCCCCGATGGTCAGCACCGCACCAGCCTCCCAGAAGTGGTCAGGAGGCCGCCCGGCCGACGATCCGGGCGACCTGCGCGGCGTGCGTGAAGACCAGCCCGTGCCCGGCGTCGACCCAGGACGTGGCGATGTGCGGCCGCCGCCGGACCAGCCGTTCGACCCCGGCCCGCCAGTTCCGGTCGAACCGCGCCGCCCGCTCGTCGCCGCCGCCCGCCATCGAGGTCGACATGATCATGGTGATCGGCCGGTCGATGCTCTCGTACCGGGACAGGATGCCGGAGCGGACCGCGTCGATCTCGACGTTCAGGTCGAGGATCTGCTCGGCGGTGAGCAGCACCTGGCGCGGGGTGCCGTGCTCGGCCCGCTGCCGGGCGGCCAGCTCCGTCCACATCGCGCGGAACTCCGGCAGGGCGTCCTCGGTGAGGAACGGCTCGGGCACCGGGTTCGCCCCGTCGATCAGGACGAGCCCGGCGACGCTCCCGGGATGGGCGGCGGCGTGGTGCACGGCCAGGTCCGCCCCCAGCGAGTAGCCCACGAGCACGGGGGCCTGGTCGAGGCCGAGCCGTCCCACCCGCGCCATCACGGCGTCCAGGTCACCGAGGAACGACTCGAAGGAGTACCGGTCGGCGGCCGAGGTGAGGCCGTGGCCCCGCAGGTCGAAGGTCACCACCTCGTGGTCGCGCCGCAGCAGCTCGATCAGCTCGCGCAGGCCGTCCTGGGTGGAGTTCAGTCCGGGGCACAACACCAGCGGGCGTCCCCGTCCGCCGCGGGACAGCGGGATCGTGACGCCGTCGTGGTGGACCGTCAGGTCGCCGGACGGGGTGCGGTTCGTACGGGTTGTCGTGGTCATGCCGCCATGCTGGGACATTGACCCTGCGTCAGGGTCAAGCGGCCGCGCGACCGCGGCGTTGGCCGGGGAAGGTGGTCAACGCCGCGGGGCGTGCTCAGCTCGTCCGCAGGCCGTTTCTGACGAGCCAGGTCAGGCAGGCGTCGGCGACCTCGCGCCAGCCGTGGTCGATGGTCAGCGAGTGGCCGCGATCGGGGAACTCCTGGAAGTCGGTGATCGCGGTGGAGTCCCGGTACTGCTTGAGTGTCGCCTTGGTGACGGTCTCCGGGACGGTGTGGTCCCTGCCGCCGGCGATCAGAAGCAGCGGCCCCCGGACGTTGTTGCCGGTGTCGACCTTGGCGGGCGAGTGGGGGGAGAAGTTGGCGGCGGCGGCCTCGAACAGCGGCTTGCCCGGCGCGGGGATGGTCCAGCGTTCGTACAGCTCGGCGGCCTCCTGCGGCGGGACGGCGTTGCCGAACGCGTAGGTGAACTGGTCGAGGGTGAGGGAGACGGCCCGGTGCTTGTTGGCCGGGTTCCGGAACACCGGCAGCGTCGAGCGCAGCGCCGACAGCGGCAGCGGCAGCACGCCCTTGATCTGGGCGGCGTCGATCGCGATCGCGGCCCTGGCCAGGTCCTGCCCGAGCAGCTTCTCGGCAATCATGCCGCCGAAGGAGTGGCCGATGAGGATCGGCTTGACGTCCAGGGCGTTGATGATCTCCGTGTAGTGGGCGACGACGTCGTCGATGCCGTGGTCGGCGATGCTGTCGGGGTCCTTCCTGGACAGTTCGACGCTGTCGCCGTCGCCCGGCCAGCCGGGGGCCGTGGCGTCGTACCCGGCGGCCGTGAACAGCTCGATCCAGGAGGACCAGGAGGTGGCGTGCAGCCACAGGCCGTGGATGAAGATGACGGGGATGGTCGATGCGCTCATCGGTTGCTCCTCTGTGCCGGACGGGTGTGCCCGACCGCGTGGGGCGCGGTCGCGGCGGTGCGGATGTGGCCGGCCACGGCTGCCGGTCGTGACAGCGCGATCGCGTGCGACGCCTCGACCTCGACGGTGTCGGCCCCGGCGCGCCGGGCCATGAAACGTTGTGCGTCGGGGTGGATCGCCTGGTCGGCGGTGGCCACGACGTACCAGGACGGCAGGGTCTTCCAGCTCGCGTCCGGAGAGCTCTCCTCGAACGCCACGGCCGCGATCGGGCGTTGCGCGGCGGCCGCCACCGAGGTGAGGCGCTCGGGCAGGTCGGCGGCGAACACGACGGGGAACCGGTCCTCCCTGAGGTACAGCTCCACGGCCTCCGCCCGGTCGGGCGTGCGGAGGACGGCCGGCCGCAGCGCCGGGCCCAGCAGGCTGTCGGGGAAACGGCCCGTGACGTCCAGCACGCTCTCCCCCTCCTCCAGGGCGAAGGCGGCCACGTAGACCAGCCCGACGACGTTGTCCAGCTCGGCCGCGGCCACGGTGATGACCACACCGCCGTAGGAGTGCCCCACCAGCAGGACCGGACCGTCGATCGCGGCCACGACGCCGGCCAGGTAGGCGGCGTCGGTGGCCGCTCCGCGCAGCGGGTTGGCCACCGCGGTGACGGGGATGCCGGACTCCTGGAGCTCGGCGATCACGCCCGCCCAGCTCGACGCGTCCGTGAAGGCGCCGTGGACCAGGACGACGGTCGGCGTGCTGCCGTTCTTGAACGATGTGCCTGTGGTCATGGCCTCACCGTAGGAAGCCCTCCGCGGGCCCGGCGAGCGTCACATGACTGCGTCACCCAGCGCCACCCAGCGTCACTCGGCGTCAACCGCAGCGCGGCGGTGAGGTCAGAGGGACGCGCGCAGGGCCGAGTTCAGCGCCGACCGCGAGGTGACGCCCAGTTTGGGGAAGATCCGGTAGAGGTGGGAGCTGACGGTCCGGCGGGACAGATACAGCTTCTCGCCGATCTCCCGGTTCGTCAGACCGTCGGCCGCCATCTGGGCGATCTGGAGCTCCTGCGCGGTCAGGACGTCGCGCGGCTCACTGGTGCGGGTGCGGCTGCTCTCGCCGGAGGCCCGCAGCTCCTGACGTGCCCGCTCGCTCCAGGGGATCACCCCCAAGGCGTCGAACGTCTCGCGGGCCATGCGCAGGGGCGCCCGCGACTCGGCCGTCCGCCGCTGGCGCCGCAGCCACTCCCCGTACGCCAGCTGCACCCGGGCCCGGACGAAGGGCCATCGTCGCAGGTCGGCGGCGAGCGCGGCGTCGAAGTAGGGTTCCGCCGCCGCCTCGTCGGCCAGGACGGCCCGGGCGTAGCGCAGGTCGGCGTGCAAGGACGACGACGGCGTGGTGAGCGCGACCGCCTCCAGTTCCTCGACGATGCCCGCCACCGCGTGACCTTGACCGCTGTGCACCGCGGCGTCCGCGAGCTCGGCCAGGGAGAAGCAGCGCAGCGCCAGGTGGAAGGCCGGGTCGGCGGGGTCGTGCATCCGTCGCAGGTGGTCGAAGGCGTCGCCGTACCGTCCCTCGCCCAGCGCGGCCAGGCCGCGCGCGAGCTGCACCGTGGCCAGCACCGGACGGGCTCCGACGGGCAGCGCCACCTGCTCGGCCGCCACCGCGAGGCTCTCCACGCGATCCTGCTCGCCGCGCAGCGCGGCGAGCATCGCGCCCGACGCCTGGGCGATGGCGTGCATCAGCGGCTGGGACGTCTCGTACGCCAGGCGGGCCGCCTCCTCGGCGGCGGGGATGGCCACGCTCAGGTCGGCCAGCCGGGCCGCGCTCCACGCCTGCGCCCCGAGGTCCCGCGCCAGGAGGCTGAGCCGGCCCTGCGAGCGCAGGACGGGCAGCGACGCGGCGCAGAACTCCTCCGACAGGTCGAACGCCCCCACCATCAACGCCGAACTGCCGAGCAGCCGAGCAGCCGGGCCGCCGGCCGGGTGGGCGGCCAGGTGGCGAAGCCGCTCGATGACGACCTCGCCGCGCTCGACGGGGGCCGCGAACGCCAGGACCGTCAGCAACCGCCCGTCCAGTTCGTCGACGGGCATGCTCTCGGCCACGGTGACGACGCGTTGCCGCGACCGCTCGTCGGCATGGGCCCAGAAGCACCGCAAGGACGCGCTGGACAGGAGTTTCAGCGCGAGATCGACGTCTCCCTGGGCCGCCATGCTCTCGGCGAGGTCGGCCAGCGAATGGGCGGCCGCGCTGTCGTCACGGATGCCGTCCTCGAAGGTCTCGCGGATCCACGTGATGCGGGCCCGCTGCCGGGCCGACAGCCGCAGCAGCTCGCCTTCGCCGAGCAGGCGCGTGACGACGTCGCGGCGTCCCATCTCGGCCGCGTACTCGGCGGCCCGCACCAGGCGTTCGCACCGGTGGGCGGGGTCCTCGCTGAGCCTGACCGCGTGCTCCAGCGCCGCGACGGCCGACAGCAGGTCGCCCCGGCGCCGCACGCTCGCGGCCGCGGTCTCCAGCTCGGCGGCGATGCTCTCGTCCGGCCTGGGGGTGGAGGCCGCCCGGTGCCAGAGGCGACGGTCCGGCCGGTCGTGCAGGACCTCGGCCAGGGCGGCGTGCGCGGCGCGCCTCTGGGAGATGCTCGCGCCCTGGTAGATCGCCGAGCGCATGAGCGGGTGCCGGAACGACAGTCCGGCCTCGTGCACGTCCACCAGCCGTACAGCCACGGCGGGATTCAGGTCGTCGGCCGTGACCGGCGCGCCGGTGATCAGCGCGGTGGCGTCGAGGATCTCCGGGAGTGCGGGGCTGTCGTTGAGCGCGGCCACCAGCAGCATGGTCCGCAGGACCGGCGGCAGTCCCGACATGCGGGCGGTGAAGGTCTGTTCCAGCCGGGTGGTCAGCGGGAGCCAGCCCGGCGGCAGGGGGCCCTTCCCGTCCTGCGTCTCCGCGGCGATCGGCAGCTCGACCAGGGCCAGCGGGTTTCCCGCCGCCTCGCGCAGCAATCGGGTGCGCACGGTCGGCGTCAGGGCGGGGCTGTGGACGTCCAGCAGGGCGGTCGCGGCGGTGTCGTCGAGCCGGTCGAGGAGCAGTTCCGGCAGCCCTGCCCCGTCGAGGGAACTCGGGAAGCCGTCGCGGATCGCGGCCAGCAGCACGATGGGTTCGGAGTCCAGCCGGCGCGCGACGAACGCGAGCACGTCCGCGCTGGCGCGGTCCAGCCAGTGGGCGTCCTCGACGAGGAGCAGGACGGGCGAGCGCGCGGCGGCCTCGCCCAGGAGGTTCAGCGCCGCCAGGGCGATGAGGAACGGGTCCGGCACCCGGGCGTCCGTCAGCCCGAACGCCGCTCCCAGCGCGTCTCGCTGCGGGGCGGGCAGGTGCCCGATCTCGGTGCGCAGCGGAAGCAGCACCTGGTGGAGGCCGGCGAAGGGCATGTGCGTCTCCGACTCCACCCCCGCCGTCCGCAGGATCCGCATGCCCCGCGCGGCGGCGACCTTCGCGGTGTCCAGCAGCAGGGCGGACTTCCCGATCCCCGCCTCGCCTCGCACCAGCATCGCCCCGCCGCCCTGGCGGACGCCGTCCACGAACTCGCCGAGCCGCCGCTGTTCGCACTCTCGCCCGAAAAGTGCCCTTACTGGCTGATTTACTGGCATATACAGCCATGATCGCTTGCCCCAGGGCTCCCGTCCATCGAACCCGCCGTCACTGCGGCCGGCGGATCGCACCATCACGGTGACGGCGTCCGCCGGGGTGGCGTCCCAGCGGTCGGAGGTCGCGCCTTCTTCGGGAACGCGGGTCATGAGGGGTTCCGGCCTTTCACTGATGGGTTCAGTTCCTAAGCCGTCAGGCCGTGGCCTCGCGGATGAGGTCGGCGACGACGACGGGCTGGGAGACGTGCACGGCGTGGCCGCCGATGACCTCGACGACCTTCGCCCCGGCGCGCCCGGCCATCCAGCGCTGAGCCGGCGGCGGGATCATCCGGTCCTCGGTCGCGACGAGGTACCAGCTGGGCCTGTGCCGCCAGGCCGGTTCGCCGACCGGCCCGTCCAGGGCGTCCACGCCCCACGGGACCTGGGAGTCGGCCATGAAAGCGGCCACCTGGCCGGGCAGGTCGGCGGCGAAGGAGGCGGCGAACCTGTCACGGTCGAGGAAGAGCAGGCCCTCCCGCGGCGGGAGGAGGGGCGGCGCCGGAGCGCCCGGAGGCGACGCGGCGCTGAGGGCGCCGACCGATTCCCCCTCGTCGGCGACGAACGCGGCGACGTAGACCAGCGACGTGACGTTGGGGTGGGCGCCGGCCTCGCCGATGACGACCCCGCCGTAGGAGTGGCCGGCCAGGACGGCCGGGCCGTCGAGGGAGTCCAGGACCCGGCGGGTCAGCGCGGCGTCGTCCGCCGGCGACAGCGCCGGATGCTGCACGACGTGGACACGGAAGCCGTCCCTGGTCAGCTCGTCATAGACGCCCTGCCAGCCGGATCCGCCCACGAAACCGCCGTGCACGAGCACGACGTTCCTGATGGCGGTCATGGTCGCTCCTGAGCCGGACGGACAGGCCCGGCGCCTGTCCTGGTGCCCTCCATCCAAGTCGCGCGCTCGTCGTCCGGCCACGCAGAACAGGACGCAGAAGTAGCGCGGAACGGTCAGGATGCGGCGATCGCCAGATCACGGCAGCGGCTGCTCGCCTCGGCATCGCCGATGGCCTGGTACACCTCGGCCGCCCGCGCATAGGCCTGGTGGCTCTCGCCGGTCCGGTCCTCCTCGGCCAGCAGGGCCGCCAGCGTCTCCAGAGTGCGGGCCTGCGGGAAGGCCAACCGGCCCTGCTCCATGAGGCTGATCGCCTCGGTGAGCTTGCTGATCGCCTCAGCCCGATGGCCGAGCAGTGCCAGACATTCGCCGACACGGGCCAGCACGATCGGCCGGAGGAGCGCCGCGACGCTCGGAGTCGTCCCCGAGCGGTCGTCGTTCAGCAGGTCCAGCAAGCCGAGGTACTGCTCCAGTGCCTCGGCGTAGTGTCCGGCATCGCGAAGGCAGGTGCCGAGGCCGCCGAGAGAGTGGCAGTACCGATCGATGTCGCCGTTGGCCTGGTAGATCTCCGCCGCCCGGGTTTCCGACGCGATGGCCTCGTCGAGCCGCCCGAGCCGTCGGAGCGCGCCCCCCGCATGGTGGTGGGCCAGGGCGACCTGGATCGTGGCACCACTGCGGGTGGCCAGGTCCGTCGCCTGGGCCGTGTACCGCAGCGTGGTCTCCGGATCGTCTCGCGGCAGCAGATGGACCCAGGCCAGCATGTTCAGCTGCGTGGCCTGCCGGGCCTGATCGCCCAGGGCGGCGGCGGCCTCGGCGCCGAGGGTGAAGACCTCGTGCCAGTGCGGCGCGTGCATCCACCGGTCGGAGAACCAGTCCATCGCCTCGGCGCAGTCGAGGACGGCGGCGAACCGGCCGATGCCGGCCCCGTGACGTAACGCGCCCAGCCAGTTGTCCGCATTCACGCGCAGCCAATGGTCGGCCTCCTCCAAGGAGGACAGCTCAGCGGCATCGGGGTCGGCTCGGCCGGGATCGCCGTACCCGGGATCGAACCACCGCCCGGCGATCGTGGCCGTCCGCAGCAGCCACGACATCATCGCCGCGGTGAACGCGTCGCGCTCGGCCGTGGATTCCTCCTGCTGGAGCCGGTCGCGGGCGAACAGCCGGACCAGGTCGTGGAAGCGGTAGCGTCCCGACGCGTTGTCCTGCAGCAGACCGAGGTCGACGAGTTCGTCGAGGGCGTCCCATGCCTCCTCGATCGACGTGCCGCCCACCACGGCGGCCAGAGCGGCGTCGAAGTCGCGGCCCGGCACCAGGGCGAGCCGGCGGAAGAGCCGTCGCGTCGCGTTGGCCAGCTGCTCGTAGGACAGCCCGAACGCGGTGGCGATCTTGAGATCGCCGGCGCTGAGCTGGTCCAGGCGGCGCTCCTCGTTCGTCAGCCGGGCGGCTAGGTCGGCGGCGTTCCAGCCGGGCCGGCTGACCAGCCGATTTCCGGCGATCCGCAGCGCGAGGGGCAGACCGCCGCACAGCTGCGCGAGCCGCCCGACGGCCGATCCGTCGTCGGCGGCGCCGCGGTCCTTGAGTATCCCGGTCAGCAGCTCGGTGGCCTCCTGCGGGGGCAGGGGCCCGAGGGCGAGCCTGCGCACCCCTTCCAGACCGGCCAGCAGGCGGCGGCTGGTCACCAGGGCCCTCCCCGCGCCGCCGCCCGGCAGCAGCGGCCGGACCTGCTCCTCGGAGGCGGCGTTGTCGAGCACGATCAGCACGCGCCGGTCGCGCAGCAGGGACCGGTACATGGACGCCCGCCCGGTGACGTCGGCCGGGATCTGCTGGTCGGCGACGCCGAGGGCGCGAAGCAGCAGGCCCAGGGCCTCCTCGACGGGCAGGGGCTGCGGGGACATGCCGAACAGGTCGAGGAAGAACACCCCGTCGGGGAAGTCGGGCCGCAGGGTGTGGGCGGCGCGGATGGTCAAGGTGGTCTTGCCCAGCCCGGCGGAGCCGGTGATGAGCCCGACGCCCGCGGCGCCCGGCGCGTCCCCGGCGCGCAGGAGCTCGCTGGTCCAGGCCAGTCCCGCGACGCGGCCGGTGAAGTCGTCGACGGAGCGCGGCAGCTCGCACAGCCCGGTCGGGCGGGCCCAGTGATCGCGCAGGCGGCCCTCCCGCGCCAGCTCGACCAGGTGCCTGCGGTCGGCGTCGCCGAGGCCGAGGGCGTCGGCCAGGGCGGTGACGGTCCGGTGCTGGGGGCCCTTGCTGCGTCCGCGTTCCATGTCGGACAGCGTCCGGTCGCTGACCCCTGAGGCCGCGGCGAGTTGCTCCAGTGTCAGACGTGCCGCGTGCCGGTGGCGGCGCAGCACCTCCGCGAAGCCGGGTGTGGTGATCGAGTGCTCCTTCGCCGCGTCCGGTGGAGATCACCCAAAGCTTACGGCGAGCTCGGCGGCCACCTCGGGCCGCCTCCCGGTGCCGCGGCCACGTCGCGCTGGGTGACGCAGTCAGGTGACGCTCGCCCGGCGGCCGGGCCGGTTCCTACGGTTTGGCCATGACCACAGCACTGCCCAAGCCCCCGGCGAACCGCCTGCGACGCCCCGGCGTCGTCGTCCCGATCGCGGTGATCGGCCTGCTCGCCTCCCTCGCACCCGCCGCCTCCGCCCAGGCCGCGCGGGCGCCCGTCACGGCCGTCGTCTCCGGGACGCCGTCGGAGACCGGCCGGGAGCCGCGCCTCCCCGCGGGTTTCCAGGAGAAGAAGGTCCGCGTCGGCGACGTCGCGATCAACTACGTGCGCGGCGGACGCGGCCCGACACTGGTGCTGCTGCACGGCTACCCGCAGACCTGGTACACCTGGCGCGAGGTCCTGCCCGAACTCGCCGAGCACTACACGGTCATCGCGCCGGACCTGCGCGGCGCGGGCAGGAGCGACGCACCCGCCGGAGGCTATGACAAGAAGACCCTCGCCGCCGACGTGCACGGGCTGCTGACCGAGCTCGGCCTCAACCGGAAGATCAGGCTCGTCGGGCACGACATCGGCACGATGGTCGCCTACGCCTACGCCGCCGCCCACCCCCGCGACGTCACCAGGCTGGTCCTCAGCGAGGCGCCCATCCCCGACAAGAGCCTGTTCACCTTCCCGTCCCTGACCGCCAAGGGGCCGGGCTTCTGGAACTTCGGCTACTTCAGCCTCACCAACGGCCTGCCCGAGCGCATGGTGAAGGGCAGGGAGGAGCAGTGGGTGGAGAGCTTCGCCGACTCCCTCGAGGTGAAGAAGAACGGCGTCGGCGACGAACAGGTCCGCGAGTACGCCCGCTACCTGCGCGACGACGCCCACCTGCGGGCGAGTTTCGACTGGTTCCGCGCCCTCCCCGAGGACGTCGCCGACAACCGCGTGTACGGCGCGAAGAAGCTCACCATGCCCGTGCTCGCCATCGGCGCCCGCGGCAGCCTCGGCGACTTCGTCCCGGCCCAGGTCCGCCGGTACGCCAAGGACGTGACCGGGATCGTCGTCGAGAACTCCGGTCACTGGATCTTCGAGGAACAGCCCCGGCAGCTCACCCGCACCCTCCTGCGCTTCCTCGCCAAGAGCTGACCCGGCGCCCGGAACAGGAGCCCCCATGCACAGACCACGTCCGTCCCGCACCGGCGACCCGCGCGACCCCTTCTGGTTCCTCGGCGGCCGGGCCCGCGTCCTGGTGCCGGGCGCGGCGACCGGCGGCGCCCTCAGCGTGATGGAGTTCACCGACCCCGAGGGCCACGCGCCACCCCTGCACGTCCACGAGGCGGAGGACGAGATCTGGATCGTGCTCGACGGCGAGATCACCTTCTTCGTCGGGGACGACCGCCACGACCTGCACGCCGGTTCCGTCGCGCACGGCCCGCGCGGCGTCCCGCACAGTTACCTGGTCCGCTCACCGGACGCCCGCATGGTCGTCGCCTTCGGCCCCGCCGGCATCGAGGACTGGTTCGCCGCCAACGGCTCGCCCGGCTCCGGCATGAACGACGTGCCGGCCGCCTTCGACCTCGACGCCGTCGTCGCCTCGGCCATGGCGTACCGGCTGCGCGTGGCCGGTCCTCCCCCGGTGGCCTAGTTCCCGCCCCACCCGACGTTCCCGCCCCACCCGACGTTCCCGCCCCACCCGACGACTTCCCCGCTACCAAGGAGCTCCGCAATGTCCCCACACACCCGGCCGGGAATCCGGATCCTGCTGCCGCTGGCGCTGGCCGTCCTGGCCGTCCTGGTCACGGCCTTCTCATCGCCGGCCACCGCGGCGGCCCGGCGTACGGCCAAGCCCACCGTGGTGCTGGTCCACGGCGCGTTCGCGGACGCGTCGAGCTGGAACAAGGTGGTGGCCCGGCTCCAGGGGGCCGGCTACCCGGTGATCGCCCCCGCCAATCCCCTGCGCGACCTGGCGGGCGACTCGGCCTACCTGTCGAGCGTCGTCTCCTCCGTCGACGGGCCGGTCGTCCTGGTCGGCCACTCCTACGGCGGGGCGGTCATCTCCAACGCCGCCACCGGCCACCCCAACGTCAAGGCGCTGGTCTTCGTCGCCGCGTTCGCCCCCGAGCAGGCCGAGTCGGCGCTCGACCTGACCGGCCGGTTCCCCGGCAGCCGGTTGCCCACCAGCCTGGTCACCCGCCAGTACCCGCTGCCCGGCGGCGGCACCGGCACCGACGCCTACATCGACGGCGAGGCGTTCCGCGCCGCCTTCGCCGCCGACCTGCCCGCTCGCGACACCGCCCTGATGGCCGCCACCCAGCGCCCGGCCTCCCTGGCCGCGCTCGGCTCCCCGAGCGGGCCGCCCGCCTGGCAGGCCATCCCCTCCTGGTACCTGGTCGCCGGCGCCGACCAGGCCATCCCGCCCGCGGCCCAGCGGTTCATGGCCAAGCGCGCCGGCGCGCACACCAGCGAGGTCAAGGACGCCTCACACGTGATCATGATCTCCCGCCCCGACGCCACCGCCGCCGTCATCACCGCGGCGGCCCGCACCGTCCGCTGATCCCGCGCGAGATCCACCGGGCCGGAGCCGCGGCAGGCGCGGCCCCGGCCCGGACGCCCGTCCCGCGCACACCTTCCGAACGGAGACGATCCCCATGATCCACACCACCGCCCGCTCCAGCAGGCGAACCTTCCTCGGCCGGGCGACCGCCGCGTCGGCGCTGTCCCTGGCCGCCGGCCTGCTCGGCACCGGCGAAGCGGCGGCCTCCGGAACCCTGCCCGACTACGCACCCATCCCCGAGGCGTCGAAGGGCCCGGCGCTCAACGACAAGGGCTACTTCGTCGGCCAGATCAACGGCGACCTGTACTGGGTCACCGACTCCTCCTACCAGGCCATGTTCCTGACCACCCGGGAGGGCGTCGTCCTCGTCGACGCGCCGCCCACCATCGGGCACAACCTGCTGCGCGCCGTCGAGGAGGTGACCCGGGCCAACGGCCGCCCCCGGCAGGTGACCCACCTCGTCTACTCCCACTCGCACGCCGACCACATCGGAGCCGCCTCGATCTTCGGCAAGGACGTCGTCCGCATCGCCCACACCGAGACCGCGAGGTTCCTGCGCCGGGACGCGGACCCGAACCGGCCGGCGCCCACGGTCACCTTCGACGACCACCACGTGCTGCGGGTCGGCGGCGAGCGTCTCGAACTGGCCCACCACGGCCCCAACCACTCACCGGACAACATCTTCGTCCACGCCCCCGAGCAGGAGACCCTGATGGTGGTCGACGTGCTCTATCCCGGCTGGGTGCCGTTCAAGAACCTCGCCGTCTCCCAGGACGTCCCAGGCTGGCTGCGGGCCCACGACATCGCCATGAGATATCCGTGGCGCACGCTCGTCGGCGGCCATCTCGGCCGTCTCGGCACCCGCGCCGACGGGCACCTGCAACAGCGGTACCTGGCCGACCTGCGGACCAGCGTCCGGGACACGGTCGCCAGGCTCGACCCGGCGCCGTTCTTCGACAAGTACGGCCAGGCGGGCAACGCGTGGGCGATCTTCGCCGGCTACCTGGACGCGGTCGCCCGGCAGGCCGCCGCCCCGGTCGTCGCCGGCTACCTCGGCAGGCTGGCCGCCGCCGACGTGTTCACCGAGGACAACGCGTACGGCCTGCTGGAGTCCATGCGGATCGACACCGGCCTGCTCGGCCCCTTCGGCATCCACCCCTGACCGGCGGGCCCGGCGTCCGGTGGTTCAGGGCCGTCGGCGGCTGGCCCGCCATTCCGGGGCGAGCACCGACCAGAGCTCGGCATCGTGCCGTTCGCCCCGGTGCAGGTGGCTTTCGCGCAGTACGCCGTCCCTGGTCATCCCGAGCCGCCGGGCCACGGCGATGCTGGCCGTGTTCCCCGCCGCGGCCTGCCACTCCACGCGGTGGATGCCGCGTTCCTCGACGGCCCAGTCGATGATCACGCGGAGGGCCCGGGTCACCAGGCCCTTGCCCGCCGCCGACGGTTCCAGCCAGCAGCCCGCCTCGGCGGTGCCGTGCCGGACGTCCATCGTCCGGAACAGCACGCCGCCGGCCAGTTCGCCGTCGGCCCAGATGCCGTAGATGCGCCCGATGTCGGCCGCCGCCTTGTCCGCGTACTCCTGGAGCACCGCCCTGGCCGATTCCAGGTCGGTGACGAGGTCGGGCAGGGAGATGAACCGTCCGATGAACTCGCGTCCCCGGTCCACGTGGCTCAGGAACTCCTCGGCCCGCCAGGGCTCCAGCGGACGCAGCTCGGCGCCGTCGTCACCCAGGGAAATCGCGAACATCGCTGCCTTCCGTCCATGCTTCACCCGTTCTGCGAGATCTTCTCACGGGGGTGAGCCGAGTGGAGCGGCCTGGTCGACGGGATGCGGCAGCTCCTCGACACCCTTGGTGAGGTGCGGGAACGAGCAACGACCGAGAGATCGTCCTGGCGGCGCGACATCTCGCCGGTGTATCGAAAAACGCATACGCCACGGCAACAGGCTTCCGCCTTCACTGAAGGCGCGGATCACAGCACGTCGGTGCCGGCGTGTGCGGTGACCGTCCGCCGCACGGCGAGTCGCGGCGAAGACGATCACGAAGGGGAGAAGGCTTTGACCGATGACGGAATCTGGGACCGGAGGTCGCTGTTCCGGGGCGCCGCCGTGCTGGCCGGCGCCGCCGCGACCGCGCCGCTGCTGGAGAGCGCGGCCATGGCGGCGACCGGCGGCGGCGACGCGGACGCGCTGTTCAAGGCCGGGAAGTTCGAGCAGGCCGGCCGCGCGTACGAGGAGATCCTGAAGAGGGACCCCCAGAACCTGAGCGCGGCTCGCGGGCGTGGCCATGTCGGGCTGTTGTCGAACCGGTTCGCCGAAGCCGAGAAATACCTCAAGATGGCGGTCAGCCTGGCGCCCGGCGACAAGGAGGCCAACGAACTGCTGGGCGACTGCTACATCCGGCAGGACAAGTTCGCCCTCTCCGTCCCCTGCTGGAAGGCGGCCGGTGTGGACGACTACGCCAAGTGGTTCGCGGCGGTCAGCGGTGAGCCGTACCAGATCAAGGGCGACGTCGGCCGGGTCCGGTTCCAGCAGATGGACCCGAGGCCGCTGGTGGAGGCCTCGGTCAACGGCGGACCGGCGAAGAAGTTCACGTTCTACACCGGCGCCCCGAATCTGAGCCTGACCGCGTCGGTGGCCAAGGAGGCCGGGCTGACCCCCGTGGTCAGCCAGAAGACCGACTTCGAGGGCACCCCCATCTGGGTCTACTACGGGGTGCTGGAGTCCTTCAAACTGGGCGACCTCGAACTGCGCAACGTCCCCGTGGGCTGGTCGTCGACGGAGTCGGGCGGCGACGTCGGCACCGACGGCGACGGCATGATCGGCACGTGGGTCTTCTACCACCTGCTGACCACGTTCGACTACGCCGGCCGGCAGCTGATCCTGCGCCGCCGCACCCCCGAGACGGCCAGGAAGGCACGCGCCGCCGCGGCACGGGCGGGGACCTCGCCTCTGCCGCTGTGGCTGGCCCGCGACCACAACCTGCACAGCGTGGGCAGCATCGCCGATTCCGGACAGCGGGTGGTGGGGGTGAACCTGGGCGGGTTCGGCGAGATCGCCGCGGGCATGCCCGGGGACGTGGCCAAGCGCCTGGGGGTGCGCACCGACCAGGACCGCCCGATCGAGACGTTCGCCCACAGCCACCCGACCATCACCTATCCCTGCTACCCGAAGGAGATCCGTCTCGGTGACGCCGTCGCCCGGCACGTCTACTGCGAGGCCGACCCGAACATGCCGGTCAACGTGCCCTGGCCCTACGGGACGGGCTTCGACGGGCTGGCCCACTTCGCCCACTGCTTCTTCAAGCCCTACAACGTCACCCTCGACTTCACCGGCATGAACCTCTACCTCGTCCGCGGCAAGGCCACCTGATCATCGTGCGGACCGGTGGTCGCACGACGACGTGAAGGGGCCCCGGCCGGATGACCGGCCGGGGCCCGCTACCCCTGAGTCCGACGGTCAGACCGTGATGGTCCAGGAGTCCAGGAAACCGGTGTCACCGAAGTAGACGTCCCGGATGTCGAGCGTCCAGGTGCCGGCCGCCTGCTGGCTGACCGGGACCGTGAAGGTCCTGGTGCCGTACTGCGTGCAGGAGGTGCCGCCGTAGGCGTCGACCAGGTAGTAGGTGCCGCTCGGGCCGCGGAGCCGGATGTTCAGGTCCTCGGCGCAGGTGTGGCTGATCGTGATGGACAGCTTAACCGGGGACGCCGCGGTGCCCGTCGCGTTGGACGTGATCGAGCTCGTGGTCGTGGAGTAGTCCCTGATCTGGTAGTCGGTGTCGTTGGTGAACGTCCGGCCGCCGGGGTTGCCGGTGCCGACCGTGAGGTTGAAGGTCACGTTGTGCGTGGTCGAGCCGGTGCCGGTGCCCGTGACGGTGATCGGGTAGGTGCCCTGCGCCGTCGAGGCGCCGACCGACAGCGTCAGCGTCGAGGAGTTGCCAGAGGTCACCGACGACGGGTTGAAGCTGGCGGTGGTGCCGCTGGGCAGGCCGGAGGCGGTCAGGGTGACCGTCTGGGCGCTGCCCGAGGTGGTCTGGGTGCCGACCGTGGTCGTCGTCGTGGCGCCCGGCAGGGCGCTGCCCGAGGTCGGGTTCAGCGACAGCGAGAAGTCGGGGCCGGCGGTGCCGCAGGCCGGCTCGCCGGAGGCCGCCGTGACGCTCACCGCGCTCCAGGCCGCCTTGGTGCTGTTGCACTCGGCGCTGTTGGCGCCGTACAGCTCGATGGCCGCGGCCACCGAGGCCGCCCGGATGTTGGTGTAACGCCAGGAGGACGTCTTGCGGTTGAGGGCGCCCATGTAGATCTTGCCGGCCTTCTGGATGCTGACGCCGGTCACCGAGGAGG
>NZ_JBSFGF010000039.1:0-54763 GCF_053596455.1 Nonomuraea sp. NPDC001699
ATCCAGCCCTGACACCCATGATTGAAGATCATCAGCGGTTAACTCATCAGGCATGACCACAGACTACAGATCACAAAGCCTGGCTGTAGTACTAGCCTGCCGGGCGGCTGTCGTTGCCGCCTCGGGTAGTGGGTTCAAGAAGCGCCCGCAGCCCGCGCACCGGCACCGCGTACCGGCCGCCGATGCGCAGCACCCGGCACGGGAACTCGCCTGCTTTGGCCAGGCGATATGCCTTGGTGCGGCCCATCCCGAGTAGCCGTCCGGCCGTCAGCAGGCTGACTACCTCCGGCCGTTCAAGGGCCTCGGTCGCCTGGGGCTGGGCTGGGATCGTGCTAGTCATGCATGACCTCCGTGACATTGATGAACAGGAGCCGTGGTGGGCCACGCGAGATGCGCAGCCGCTGTGACCGTGGCGGGCTGCGGTGAGCGCTACGCCACCGGCCCGGCCCCGACCGGCCCCTGCTGGGGACCGCCGTTCATGGACGGGCGGCTACAGCCCTAGGCATGTGGGTCTGGCGCGGGACGGGCTGATCGTGGCGCTATCGACGGTTACCTTCATGGCACGCACAAGCGATATCCGCAGGTCTACGCCCATGGCCAGGATCAGGACCGGGACGCGGGATGATCCGGGCTACTTCAGCTCGCGGCCGTCTCGAAGGCTGGAATCCGACTGAGCTGATGCCGGAGTCGATTCCTGCTGAAGACTCTGCAGCTTCTGCGAACTCACGGGCTTCGCGACTCTCCGGAACACCAGCAGGTCCTCGTGCGCGACGGCGTGGATGGGGAGGCCGCGCGCCCATGCCTTGCGTGCTTCATATAGCTGGAAGAACGACACCCGGTTCAGAAGGTGGCCATCGCCGAGGCCACACAGCAGGCACACGATCCGATCGGCGAACACCAGACCCGCGTCCTCGGCGACCTGGTGGACGTGACCGGGCAGGTCGATCAGCTCGCCGCGCACCCGGTATGGCCGCACGGTGATCGCCGCAACTCCGCCCGGACGCAGTAGTTCCACGCAGCCGGCCAGGATGTGGCCGAACCCGTCCAGCAATGCCGGGAGCTGCTGGTGGGCGAGGTTGCGGCGGTCGGTCGAGTAGTGGTGGTTCCACTTGCGCACGCCTGGCTCTCCAGTGTCGCGGGTGGAGCGGATGTGCCCGTGCGTCACCGCTCCGTACGGCGGGGAGGTCAGCACCAGCGCCGCCCGCCCGGCCAGATCCGGTAGCAGCCGGGCGATGTTGCGAGAGTCCCCGACCACCACTCGCCCGAAGCCGGACGCCCCGTGCTTCTTGGCGAAGCCGAGGTTCGCGACGGCCAGGCGCGCCCATTGTTCCTCGTACTCCACGCCCGCGGCGTGCCTGCCGAGATGGGCGGCTTCGACCAAAGTGGTGCCGATCCCGCACATCGGGTCGACGACCAGTTCACCCGGCCGGGTGTAGGTGGAGATCACGCGGGCGGCGATGGAGGGCAGCATCTTGCCCGGATGCCGCATCGACTCCGGCACGTACCGGCCCCGCCGCTGCACCCGCGAGGGTTGCTGCCCAGTGGCCCACACCGACGTTGTCACCTCGACCATCAGCGCTCACTCCCAGCCTGCGCGATGGAACCGGTGGCGGCCTGCGAGCCGGCGCTGCCCGCGGATGGCGCCTGCGGTCCGTGCGGCTCGCGAAGCTCCCTTGGCCGCGTGAACAGCAGCACGTCCGAGTGCACCCGGACGCTGGCCGGCAATCCGGCGCACTGCGGCAGCTCCTGCAACGCGGCCAGGCCACGGCCCAAGAGGTCAGGTTCGAGGCACTCACCGCGAGCAGAGTGCCGCAGGGCGACGATGTGCTGCAGATACACCAGCCCCACGCTCCGGGCCTGGGTGATGATCTCCGGCATCGGGTCGGCTACATCGCCTTGGCGATGCAGGCCGGTCACCACAGCCAGATGCCCGTCCGGCTTCACCAGTCTCGCCGCCGCCGCGATGCCGTGCGCCCTGGCCTCATCGTGCGAGCTTGCCTGGCCCAGGCATCGGCCCGACTGGTCGCAGATCTGCTCCGTCACCACCAGCCCTGCGCTCCTGATGAGATCGGTCAGCGGCGCCTCGTCGTCCTTGTGTTCAGCGATGCGTAGATCGGTGACCTCCAGGTCGTGGGCGGTGTGGGTGCGCGCGAGACGAGTCCAGGTCGCGTCCGCACGAGCCGCGTCGGTGAAGACGGCCACCGGCAGACAGCCCGCCGTCAACGCGGCCGAGACCAGCCGGTGATCGCCAGCGCCGAGATGGACCACCGTCTCGCCCAATCGAGCGCAGGTGGCTATGAGGTGACGGGCCAGCGGGCCGCTGACCGGATGGCAGCAGCCCGCCGCGCAGGCGGCGATGGATTCTGTGGCGGCTGCCGCCAGCCAAACGGTCAGCGGCAGATGTCCCCGTGAAGGGGCCTGGGCCTCGCGGCTCATACAGAGTTCGCGGAAGGGATTGATGGTCGTTGTGGACGTGGACGAAGAGTTGGCGGTGGTGGAGGTGGTGGTGATGGCCGGTTCAGTCATCTGGGTGTGGCCCGAGTACCGGGTCAGCGGTCCCTGTCACTGAACCAAATACCGGACTGATGGCCGGAGTTAGGACGGGCCGTCAAGCAAAGGTCCGGCAATGTCGGCCGCTACCGTCCAGCACTCGCGGCCTCCTCGGCTCGGTCTCCCCTGCGGATCCGTCCACAGCTTGCGGGCGATGTTTCCTCATCGGAGGCACTTGCCAGCCATCGAGGCAGCCACGGATCCGGAGGCGCATGTGCCGCACGCCAATGAGGCAGCTCACCTTCTGCGTTCATTCGATCATGCAGATAATGACGCGGCATGTGGGTCGGACACTGAGGTAGCTCTGGCCCGCTCGGGGGTGTGCCGGCCTGGCCCCCTTCCTTGCCGGGCCAGCATCTTTATGTCCTGCCGTGGCCGACAAGCACACCCCTACCCAGATACGTTTTCGCAGTTCACAGCGTTTCCGTCCAGGCCCTGTACATATCTCGGACACTGCCTGTCCTCAGCTTCCACCTGGGTTGACCATCGTTGCTGGGCAGCGTCGGCCTACGCTGAAACACATCGGCCCAGGCCGTTTCAGCGGGAGGTGGTTCGCGTGTCGAGCCGGAAGGACGAACTGGCCCAGCGCCGCTTCGTGAAGCTCGTCGACCAGATCAAGGCGATGATGGCTGCCGGTCTCAAGCCGGAGTACCGCGGCTTCTACGGCCAGCTCATACTCGACCAAGAGGCGGTCGCCGAACTGGGAGAGCTTGCCGACGTTCGGCGAGCAGCGCGAGCGGCCGGACGTCAGCTCGGTTGGCATGTGCGCACCCATGCCGCCCACAACGGAACCCTCTTCATCATCGATGACCGTGACCCTCCCCGGGAGATCCAGGAGCTGGCGGGACGCCGCGCCGCTGACGCCGTCTCTGCCGTCATCTCCAGCGCCATGGCCGAGGCTCGCATGCTCCGCACCAGCGCGCCCATCGCTCTCCCCAACCGTCCAGACAGCGCAGGCGTGGATCTCTGAGCAGCCGATGGCCTGCCATGTCCTCAACGGCGCTTACCGCCGAGCTACGGGACCAGGCTCGGGGCTGCCCGCTTGACTCAAGCTTGACCTAGGAGTTTCGCCCCCATCCCGTTATCGCAGGTCACGCAGCTTTTCGGACGCAAGAGGCGCGGAGTGCGACCTCGTGCCAGCCAGCGCGCGTATGCGCCACTTCCTTACGTCTTCGCAGGTCATCCTTAGTTCGGCGACATGATCCAAAACAGACTTGATCTTTGCTGTGCCCGAAGTCTGATCATTTCCTGCCCGGTTCTTGCCCAGGGCCTTTGGCGGGATGGCGACGTCCGAACCGATCTCGTCTTCCGGGAGCGTCGCCATGTCTCAGCCTTCTTCGATCCGCCTGTCTTCGGACATCGCCAGCTCGACCGCCGACAACAATGCCCCCCAGCTGTCACCCTCCGATGTCGGCGACCTGTCCGGCACCTCCTGCCGGTCCATCACAGACCTTCCCGTCTCCGGCCTGGCCAGTTCGCTGGCGCTGGACGTGGCCGAGCACGCCTTCAACCTGCTCATGCGCGGCCCGGACCCACTGTCAGTCGACGGCGCCGCACTCGGGCAAGGGCTCCCCGCCCGGCCGATCCCGATGAACGAACTGCGGGCGATCCTGCTGCACCCGTCCTGCTCGCGTACCACCCGCGACCACGTCTGGCGGCACCTCATCGACCAGGCCCGCACCCACCGAGGAGCATGGATGGTCGCCGCCGTCGCACTCGCCATCCCAATGCTGCGCCGCCTCGCCACCACGCTCACCAACAAGATCCACCCCGGGCAGTCTGGCCGCCTTGCCCGCGCCGATCGGGAGGATCTGGAAGCCGAAGTGCTGGCCGCCTACATCGAGGCCCTGACTCGGGTGAAGCTGGCCTGGTCGCACCCGGTACTGCGGCTGTCGCGGCTCGCCCAGTCCACAGTCCTGCGCGCCTACGTTTCGAAGCGGCCCGGCCTGCTGGCCGATCCCGATCTCATCGACCGCCCCGACGAGCGGCAGCATCCGCTCGCCTATCCGGCGGGTCACCCCGATCTGCTCCTGGCTCAGGCGGTCGCCGACGGGGTCATCACTGAACTGGAGGCGGAACTCATCGGGTTCACGCGGCTGGAGGGCGTCTCGCTCAGCTCCTACTGCCGGCGCCGCGGCCTGCTCTACTGCACCGCGCTCAAGCGCCGTCAGCGCGCCGAAAACGCCCTCTACCAAGCCCTTCTCAAGCACAACCGGTAGCAACGGCATCGGCGTCGACGTGAGACGAGCAGCAAAGCGTGCGCAAAATCCGCTGGCTCCGATGTCCTAACTCAACTCTTCGGTCTGGTCTTTAGCCAGTTGAGAAGGCAGCGCGGAGGGCGTCGGCCCTCGGCAGCGGGCCACCTGGTCACCGGTCCCTGTCACCCGGCCCAGCCCAACGCTTCCGCTCTTGAAGGAGGACGCCCATCCGGCCCCGCAGCCGACCGGCACCTCCGCACTGCCCTCGCCCTGGACAACCACCCGCAACCGCAGCTCGACCGCACCACCGCACTGGGAGGTAGTACATGATCCGCCCGCGCCGCACCACCTCATCCCAGACCCACAGCTTCAAGATCTTCCTCGTCGTCCTGGTCGTTCTGGGCGGCCTTGTCGTAGGCACCCTGCTCGAATACGCCATCGCCCATGCCGCCGCCTACGCCAACGCCACCAGCGTGACTCTGGCCGGCACGGCAGCCGCCCCGTCCTCACTGAACGCGGTGATCGACAATCTGCGCAACGTCATCGTCGGCCTGCTCGTGGCTCTGGCCACTCTCTTCCTCACCGTCGGCGGAGTCCGCTACATCCTGGCCGGCGGCGACCCCGGCGAGGTCGAGGCCGCCAAGAAGACCCTGCGCTACGCCGCCCTCGGCTACGGCATCGCCGTCCTGGCACCCCTTCTGGTGACCATCCTCAAGGGCATCGTCGGAGCCTGACGATGCCGCAGCTCGCACGTCTCCGGCCGCTCCGGAGGCTGCCCTGGCCGGCCATGGCCCTGGTTCTGGTCACTCTCCTGACCGGGCTCGCCGCCACCGCGCCAGTACACGCAGCCCCGACCCCCACACTAACTCCAGCGCCGTCGCCTTCCGCCAGCCCGGCCCTCTCGCCGCAGGTGACCTGGATCCCGCCAGCCCAGCAGTCGCCGCCGTCCTCGCCGCCCACCGGCGTGCAGGAGTGCGGGTGGATGGACATCGGATGCAAGATCAATCAGGCGATGAACGGCTGGTTCACCAGCCTGGTGACCGACGCGATCAACCCGGCCTTCGTCCTGGTAGGCAGCGTCCTGCTCGCCGCCCCGCCGCCCATGCTGCTGGAACGGGTTCAGGAGCTGTTCGGCCACGTACGGCTGGTCGCCAACGCGCTCCTAGTGCTTATGGTGCTGGCAAGCGGTGTGATCGTGATGGCTTACGGCAGCGCCCAGACCTCCACCACACCCGGCGAGGTCATCCCACGCCTGGTGGTCGCGGTAATCGCGTTGAACACCTCACTGACCATCTGCCAGTACGCGATCGAACTGGCCAACGCCATGGTCACCGCGCTGCTCGGCGACGGGGTCGACGGGCAGCGGGCCGGGAACCTGATCGCCGCCAAGGTCGACGGCCTCATCAAAGACCCCAGAGGCACCCTGCTCTTTCTCGTGCTGCTGGTCGGCGTGGCGGCATTGATGGGTTTCCTGCTCGCCTTCATCGGCATCGTCCGGGTCACGCTGCTGCTGTTTCTGATCATCGCCGCACCACTCGCTCTGCTGTGTCACGCGCTCCCGCAGACCGAGGGAATCGCGAAGCTGTGGTGGCGGTCCTTGTCCGGTCTGCTGGCCATCCAGATCCTGCAGGCCCTCGGCCTGATCCTGGCGTTCAAGTTGTTCCTCACCGACTCCGCCGCCGCTTACCCGCTCAGACCCGCAGCCCCAGGCCCAGGCGATGCGGTAGAGGCGCTGGTGAAGCCCACCGCAAACCGGGCTCTGGACGCGCTCATCGTGATCGGCGTCCTGTTCGTGCTGATCAAGATTCCTAGCTGGGTGGCCAGGACGATCTGGCAGCAGGGGCAACCCAACATGCTGAAGCGGCTACTCAAGGCCGTAATCGTCTACAAGACGCTCGGCGCCGCCCGCGCCCTGGGCAAGGCCGGGCGCACAGCCACCTCCAAGGGTGCTGCGCGTGCCGCGCACCGGCGCGGCAGGCCATCAGGTCGTGGCCGCCCCAGCGGCCCCCAAGATCCACGAGCGCGCGGGCCCCGCCGCCCCGGCCCACGCATTCCACCCAGCTCATCATCGGGAGCCGCCATGCCCGGCAGCACGCCCACCTGGCAGCAGCTTGCACTGCCGCTCAATCTGCCACCCCATGCAGCAGCGACGCCGACACCTGGAGCCGCATCTACCCCCAGCAGGCGAACCAGGCAGGGCAAACAGCTCACATTGCCCTTCCCTGTCACCCGCGTACCACGCCCACCCACACCACCCTCCGCGGCCACCGCGACGACCGCGCGGCCCTGGATACGGCCCCGCTCGCCCTGGGTTCAGGACCGGCTTCCCGGCATGCCCACCCGCGCCCCCCGCCCGGGCCAACTCCGCCTGCGACTCGATCCGCCACCTCGCCGCATCCCGGGCGCTGGTCGTCAGCCACGATGGGAGGGCTGATGAAGCACGAGGCCGAACCGCCGCCACTCCTGGCCCGCATCCCCTCCGACATTAACCAGCCGGACAAGATCGCCTACGGGCTCACCTTCCGCCAGATCCTCATCATCACCCTCACCGGTGGCATCTCCGCCGGCATCTACTACCTGTTCCACCAGCTGCTGCCCGTCGTCATCCTGGCCGCCATCCTGCTCCCACTCATCGCCCTCGGCATCACCGTCGCCCTCGGACGACGCGATGGCTTGAGCCTGGACCGGTTCGCCTGGACCGCGCTGTCATTCGCCCGGACTCCGAAAGAACTGGTCGCCGCACCTGAGGGGACAACCGGGCCGCCCCGGTGGTGCCGCCTGCGGGGCAAGCTGCCCGCACCGCTGCGGTTGCCGGTACGGGCGATCCGCACCGACGGTGCACTCGAACTCGCAGACGGAGGCGTCGCCGTGCTGGTGGAGACCAGCACCCTGTCCTTCCACCTGCGCACTACCAGCGAGCAGGGCGCGCTGGTAGGCGCGTTCGGCCGATGGCTGAACTCACTTGAGTCTCCCGTGCAACTTCTGGCCCGCGCCCGGCCTGCGGATCTGTCCGACCTGATCCAGACCATCGAGCATCAGGCAGACGAGCTGCCGCATCCGGCGCTGGCCCAGGCCGCCCGCGAGCACGCCGGCTACCTGGCCGAGCTGAACACCTCGCGTGAGCTACTGACCCGGCAAGTGCTCGTCGTGCTCCGTGACCATCCCGCCACCAATCGGGGACGGCGCCCGGTACGACGCGACGCCTCGGCCGCGGTCGTGTTGCGCAGGGCCGCAGAAGCCGAACGCAGCCTGGCCGCACTCGGCATCGCCACCCGCGTCCTGGACGCCGAACAAGCCGCCCAAGCACTCACTGAGTGTCTCGACCCCGGCAGCTGGCATCCGCTCGGTCAGGCCCTCCTCGATGAGCCGATCTCCGCGACGGCGCAGACCCACACCACCTCGTGAGGAACACGTGAGATTTCACCGTCATCTCCACGGTCAAGACTCTGGGACGCTGCTCCACCCGACTGCTGTGCAGGTCGGTGTACGGTCCGTCGCCTTGCCCAACGCCGTCTGCGCGTCATTCGCCGTCGCCGGATACCCGCGCGAGGTCGGCGCGGGCTGGCTGGAACCCCTGCTTACCTACCCGGGCCACCTGGACGTGTCCCTGCACGTGGAACCCATCCCGCAGCAGGTCGCCGCGATGCGGCTGCGCCGCCAGCTCGCCCGCCTGGAATCAGCCAGCCGCTCCGACGCCCAACAAGGCAGGCTTGCCGACTTCGCGGCCGAGGCCGCCGCCGACGACGCCACCGACCTGGCCGACAACCTTGCCCGAGGCCACGGCCGCCTGTTCAAAGTCGGTCTCTACCTCACCATCCACGCACCCTCGGAACCGGAACTGGCCGCCGAGGTCGAATGCGTCCGGGCACTCGCGTCCTCGCTGTTGCTCGATGCCCAACCAGCGACGTTTCGCGCCCTGCAGGGCTGGACCACGACCCTTCCCTTGGGTGTTGACTCGCTCAACGCGACGCGGACGTTCGACACGACCGCGCTGGCCGCTGCCTTCCCCTTCACTTCCCCTGACCTGACGACCGAAGTCGGAGGGACAGGGGTCCTGTATGGGCTGAGCGCCACCAGCTCCGGCATCGTCCTGTGGGACCGCTACGCCCAGGACAACCATAACTCCGTCGTCCTGGCCCGCTCCGGCGCGGGCAAGAGCTTCTTCACCAAACTCGAAACCCTGCGCCTGCTCTACCAAGGGGTCGAGGTCGCCGTCGTTGACCCCGAAGACGAATACGCCCGCCTGGCACGAGCGGTCGGCGGCACCTGCCTGCACCTCGGCGCGGCCGGAGTGCGATGGAACCCCTTCGACCTGCCCGTCAGCCAGGGCCCTCGTGACAACGTGCTGTCGCGTCGAGCAATGTTCCTGCAGACTCTCATCGCCACCATGCTCGGCGGGCAGCTCACCGCGCAGATGCGGGCTGTGCTCGACTCGGCGATCATCGCGACCTACCAGGCGGCCGGGATCACCCGCGACCCCGCCACTTGGACTCGGCCTGCGCCGCTGCTCGCCGATCTGGCCACAACCCTTACCAAAAACACCAAAGCAGCCGGTTCCGTGGAGACGGAGCTGGCGGCGGAGCTCGCCCCCTATGTCTCCGGCTCCTACCGCGAACTGTTCGACGGCCCGACCACCACCCAGCCGGCCGGACACCTGACCGTCTTCTCCTTGCGTGACCTGCCTGAGGAGATGAAGGCGGTCGGCACGCTACTGGCGCTGGACGCCATCTGGCGGCGAGTGGCCAACCCGCGCAACCGCAAGAAGCGCCTCGTCGTCGTGGACGAAGCCTGGCTGCTGATGAAGGAGCCCGAGGGGGCCCGGTTCCTGTTCCAAATGGCCAAGGCTGCGCGCAAGCACTGGGCCGGGCTCGCCGTCGTCACCCAAGATGCAGCCGACCTGCTCGGCTCCGAGCTTGGGCAGGCGATCGTGGCCAACGCCGCCAACCAGATCCTCCTGCGCCAGGCACCGCAGGCCATCGGCACGGTCGGAGACGCCTTCGACCTGACCGACGGAGAACGCCAGTTCCTGCTCACCGCCGAGCGCGGCGAGGCGCTCCTGGTCGCCGGCCCCGCCAGCCGAGCCGCCTTCCACGTCATCGCCTCCGCCCGTGAGGTCCAGCTGATCACTACCGATCCCGCCCACCTGGCCGAACTCGACCAACACGACCCACCTCCAGACCGTGTCGGTCACTCACCGGCCCAGACCGCTTCCAGCTTCCCGGACGAAGACCACGACGAGGAGAGCGACCCGCTGTGATCACCGCTCCGTCGCCTCACCTGGACGGGTCGTGCCTGCTGTGCGGGATCGACGACCGCGATGTCCAGACCACGCTCGACTTCCTGGCCGAACTCCCCGCCCACCTGCCTGAACTTGCCCTCGCCTACGGGCCCCGTCTCGCTGCGGCCCTCGCCGTCATTTGGTCCATGGCCGCCGCCGCGCGCTACGTGCTGGGCTGGCTCCACCACATCGATATGGCGCCCGAGGCCCGGCTCATCGAGATCGCCAGCCCGCCCCGCAGCGACCCCGAAGGGGCCGTAGTGCTGTGGCGGCAACTCGTCGGCCTGCTCCGGCCGGCATGGAAACGCGCCTTCACCGGTCAGCCGCACCTGGTGTGGGAGTACCACGGCAGCGACGCCGGAATCCGCGTCCGCCTGTGGGTGCCAGGCTCAATCCTGCCCGGCATCGTGGAGAAGGCCATTCACGCCGCATGGCCAGGCGCGACCACCACCACTAGACCCGCCACCCCTCCCTTCTCTGAGGGCACCAAGGCCACGGGCGGGCGGCTCGTGCCAGCCGCACCTGAACACTTCCCGCTCAAGACCGACCACAGCCACGACCCGGTTCGCTCGTTGCTGGAAGCCATGAGCGGACTGCGCGAAGGCGAACACGCTGTCGTACAGATCCTGGCCCGGCCCACCACCGGCAAACGCCTGCGCCACGCCTACCGGGCAGCCGCCCGCCTGCGTGGAGGAGGCAGCCGCAACAGCCTCGGCCGCGTCTTCGACGAGATCCTTCCCCTACCGTCAGATACGCGAGGCCACCACCGCGCGAGCGAGCTGGCCCGCGAATTCCCCGAACGCGCCGAACAAGTCCGCGCCATCCTCGCTAAAGCCGGTCAACCGCGCTACACGGTCGCCATCCGCTACGCCGTCGCCACCAGCCGCGAACCAGCCTCCACCGGCCTTCCGGCAAACAGTCCGATGAGCACCCGCCACGACGGCATGGGCTCCTCTGATCTGGTTCGCGGATGGCTACGAGGTCAAGCACACACCCTGGCCGGCGTCTTCGCCCTCTTCAGCGGCGGCCACCAGTACCTCCGCCGAGCCCGCCTCTGGCTCCCCCGTCGCGCGGTCAGCTCGCGCCGCCTCGACAGCGGCTACCTGCTGTCCGTCGACGAGCTGGCAGCACTGGCGCACCTGCCATGGGACATCGACGCTCCCGGCGTCACCCGCGCCGGAGCCCGCCCCATCGCCCCGTCCCCGGCTATACCCCGCGCCACGGCCGGAGGGACGGCCCGCGTCCTGGGCGACGCCGACAGCGGCCCCCAGCGGCCCGTTGCGTTGCCCGTGGCCGACGCACGCCATCACACCCACGTGCTCGGCGGCACCGGCGTCGGCAAATCGACTCTCCTGGCCAACGTCGTGCTCGCCGACGCCCACGCCGGGCGAGGCGCCCTGGTCATCGACCCGAAAGGCGACCTGGTCACCGACATCCTCAACCGGCTCCCGAAGCGAGCAGTCGGCAAGACTGTGGTGTTCGACCCGCAAGACCCCGCGCCGCCGCCCTCGATCAATATCCTCGCCGGACACGACCCCGCCTTTGCCGTCGACTCCGTCGTCACCATCTTCCACCGTTGCTTCTCCACAGCCTGGGGACCGCGGGTGGATGACCTGCTCCGCTCCACCTGTCTCACTCTCACCCATGTCCTGGGCCGCAAGGCGACCTTGGCCGATGTGCCCCGGCTGCTGACCGACTCGGCCTTCCGAGCCCGGACCATATCCAAGCTCAGTGATGAGCTGCTGGCAGGGTTCTGGGACTCCTACGAAGCCCTCACCCCCGCAGGACAGGCCACCGTCATCGGCCCGGTGATGAATAAGCTCCGCGCCGTCCTGCTACGTCCGTTCGTCCGGCAGGCGCTGGCCAGCCCGGACACCACAGTCCCCATCGGCAGGCTCCTTGACCGAGGCGGACTGATCCTGGCCCGGCTCCCCAAGGGCATCCTCGGCGACGATGCCGCCCGGCTGTTCGGCTCCATCCTGCTCGCCCACACCTGGCAAGCCGCCACCCGCCGCTCCGAGCTTCCCGAAACTGACCGGCCCGACGCCTCGCTCGTCATTGACGAGTGCCACAACTTCTTGAACCTGCCCGGCCACATCAACGACGTTCTAGCCGAGGCGCGGGGCTACCGTCTCTCCCTCGTCCTGGCCCATCAGCACCTCGACCAGCTCCCGGCCGACCTGCGCGAGGCCCTGTCCGCCGACGCCCGCAACAAGATCTATTTCAACGCCTCACCGAAAGACGCAGGTGACCTCAAGCACCACACCGCACCGTTGATCAGCCCGCACGACCTCACCCACCTCGGCGCCTACCAAGCCGCCGCCCGCCTCATCATCGACGGCCAGCAAACCTCCGCGTTCACCCTGCGCACCCGCCCCTTGCCCGCTGCGGTCGAAGGCCGGGAGACGGAGATCCGGCAGGCATCCCGCGAAGGATTCACTGCCTCGAAGAACGTCGCTCCTTCTCATTCGCGCACAGACCGCGAAGGCCGCCGCGCCTCCAGCCGCGACCCGCGCTACGGCGCACCATCCACCCGCTGAACCGCACCCGCCTCTGCTGACCAGCCACACGCTCGCCCCGCAGCTCCGAAAGGGGCCGGCGTGCCACAACAGCCGTGCGTCTGCTCCAGCCAGTCCACCATCCGATCAACCCGCAAGGAGACGCCCATGAACATGCTCCCGATCCCGGCCGGACAGCCCCGCCTCGACCGCGCCACATTGCCCGCCCTGTCGGCGCGGCTGACCCCCCGCGACCAGGACATCCTCACCTACCTGCACCGGCACCGCGTCCTGACCACTCACCAGATCCAGCGCATCTTCTTCGGCATCCCCCAGTCCACGCGCAAGCGCATGAACACCCTGCACCTGCTCAACGCCGTCACCCGCTTCCGGCCCTGGGCCGGATACGGCGCAGGCTCAGCCCCCATCCACTGGGTACTCGGCAAGGCCGGAGCCGCCGTTCTGGCCGAACGCTGGGGTATCAGCGTCAAGGAACTCGGCTACAACCCTGACATTCCCATCGCCGTCTCCTCCCGCCTGAACCACCAGGTCGGCGTCAACGACTTCTTCTCCCGCCTCCACCACCAGGCCCGCCATGCCTCGGCAGAGCCCGAAGCCACAGCCGAGGTAAGGGCTTGGTGGTCCGAGCAGCAATGCGCCAAGCTCTGGGGCGACCTGGCCCGTCCCGACGCCTGGGGCCAGTGGCGAGAGAACAGAAACGAGATCAACTTCTTCCTCGAACACGACACCGGCACCGAAACCCTCAAGCGTGTCGCCGACAAGCTGCACGACTACCGCAACCTCGCCGACGCCACCGGTATCAACACCCCTGTGCTGTTCTGGCTGCCCAGCGCCGCTCGCGAAGCAAACCTGCGCAAACTCCTCACCGAATCGGGCATTCCGCTAGCCACCGCCGTCCACACCAACGACGGGGACGGCCCCGCCGGGCCGATCTGGCTCCCCCTCGGAGCCGATGCGCATCCGTCCCGGATGCGGCTCGCCGACCTTGCGGGCGCTTGGCCACACCTACCCCTCGGCCGGATCCACGACCCGTCCGGCACGGACCAGCCGCACCCTGAACTCGCCACCATGCCTGCCGTCCGCGTCGGAGACGAACCGAGGTGAAGGCCGCCGCGGCCGGCGCCGCCCTCCTGCTGCTCGTCGTCTTGGCCCTCATCGCAGCCGCCACCAGCCTCCTGAGCACCTCCGGGACGCCCGGCGTCGTCTGCGCGACCATACCCGCGACGACGAGCAGGCCGGAAAGCAGCCCGGTCGCGGCCTCAGCTCCGGCGCCTACGCCTCTCGACCTGGACGCCGATCAGCGGGCCAACGCCTCGCTCATCGTCGAGACCGCGATGGAGCGGGGTCTGCCCGTACGAGCAGCCGTCATCGCGGTCGCCACCGCCTTGCAGGAATCCCAACTCCGTAACCTGCGCTACGGCCATCTCGACAGCCTCGGCCTGTTTCAGCAACGCCCGTCGCAAGGCTGGGGAACACCCGAGCAGATCCTCACTCCCCGCTACGCCACTGGCATCTTCTACGACCGCCTGGTCGGAGTGCCCCGCTGGGAGCAGATGCCGCTCACCAGAGCCGCCCAAGCCGTCCAGCGCTCTGCCCGCCCTGACGCCTATGCCCAGTGGGAGCCGCTCGCCCAGCGCACCGTCGACGCCCTGGCCGGGACTTGCGTCCCGCTCATCCCTGGCGAGCAGATCGCCGCTGTACTCGCCTACGCCCACGCCCAGCTCGGCAAGCCGTACTTGTGGGGAGCCGAGGGACCTGCATCCTTCGACTGCAGCGGCCTGACCATGCGCGCCTTTCAAGCCGCCGGGATCTCGATCCCCCGTGTTGCCGCCGACCAGTGGCGGCACAGCCCGGCCATCCCGCTCGGCCAGGAACAGCCCGGCGATCTCGCCTTCTTCCGGATGGAAGCAGACGGCCCCGGACACGTTGGCATCGTCTTCGGCAACGGCCAGATGATCCACGCACCCCACCAGCACACCGTCGTCCAAATCGGCACCTACCAGCGCGGGGACCTGATCGGGTTCACCCGCCCGGCCGCCCACCCTGTCACTGGCCAACCCGACCCACGCTGACTGCATGACCCACCACCACGTACAGCCCTAACGCGGCCATGGTTGCCCTTCACCGCCCCCGCCCTGCCTTGACATGCTGCCTGGCCGGGCGTGCCCCTGCCGGGCAGCGTGAGCTGCTCGTTTCTTCCCTAAACACATAGTCACAGATAGCGATGTGACCGATACTGTCCGGGAAGGTCTCCAGCAGGACCAGGTGAAGGAGACACCTCCATGTGCGCAGTCCGGCTCGCCCCGTCCCCGCTCATCGTCAGCCTCTCCTACGACCTCAACAACCCGATCAAGATCCGAGCCAAGCACAAGGTCGCTGGCATGCTTCTGCTCGACCGAGACCACGCCAACCGCCTTGAACGGGGCTGGAACGTCCCCGGCGCCTATATCCTCCTCGACCGCCCAGACACCGAGGGCCGATGGGGAGCCTACGTCGGCAAGGCCACCACCCCTGGACTACGCCAGCGAGTCCTCCAGCAGCTCAAAGGCCGGAACCACTGGTATCGGGCCCTGCTCATACGCTACGAATCCAACGAGGACGAGACGCTCAACAGCAGCGAAGCCGGTTGGCTGGAAGGCCGCCTCTACGACCACCTGGCCAACGCCGGGCAAGTCGACCTGCACAACCGCAACCGGCCTCACGACCCCACCTTGACCGACGATGACGAAACCAGTCTCCTCGACTACCTGCTCCCCATCGAATCAGTGCTCCGCCTCATCGGCCACACCCTCCACCCTCGCAACCCCAACGCCCCGGACGGCGGCGGACCCCTCGTCGAAATGACCAAGCCTGTGCCGGAGAAGCCCGAACCCTACGTGAGCGTTTTCGGGTATGGGCCCAACCCGTATCTCCTGCAAAACCCAACGCCTCAAGCGCTACTGGAGCGGTTCGAGCTAATCAAAGCAGGGAAGCATCCTCGAGTTGTTGAAGCGGACTCCACCAGGCCGATGTGAGCCGGTGGTGCAGGAGGTATGCCCCGCCCAGCGCACTACGGATGTGCTGGGCGGGGCATGCCTCCTACGCCACCGGGTCAGGCACTACGCGATGCAGCCCTGTCCCTTCTCCCCGCCGTGCATCCTGCAGGCGAGTTCCTCCTCGGCCGTGAGCACCACGGCGTACAGCTCGGACACTTCGGTGGCCAGAGCCTTGAACAGGCGGTGCCAGCCGTCGATGATCAGCATCCCGCCGTTCGGGACCGTGGCCATGATCAACGGCACGGACAGGTCCACCTGAGCGGCGTGCTCGCGGTTGATCGCAACCAACCGGAGCATGCCCGCCCATTCCTTGGGTTCGATCCGGCCCTCGGCTGCACGGTTCCGGGTGAGCTTCTTGGCTGTGGTGATGTCCCATCGCCAGGCCATCATCTGGAAGGACTCCCTCCGCGAGCTGCCCCCACAGCCCGATGCGAGCGGGTGCGTCGAGGAGGCCTCCGGCACAGTGGGGATGGGTTCGCCGGTGGCGGCGCTGTTGCTCATGCCTTCGCCTCCGGCCCGGGCGAGCTGCTGGGAGCCTGCTCTGAGGAGGAGGCCGGCACGAGTGTCTTGACTTGCGCCAGGAAGGTTCGAGCCGCGTCCTGCCGGATGAGGGCCAAGGCCCGGTCGAAGTGGGCCAGGGCGAGTTCGTGTTCGCAGTGCAGTCCGAGGACACGCACGGTCCCAGCAGCGTCGGGGGTGGTGGTGTCGTCGTCCAGGTAAGGACTGACCCAGGTGACGAACCTGGCCGTTGCCTGAGCCGGGGCCAGGCCCGGGCCGCCTCGGGCGTGCTGGATCTGCCGATCGACGAGCAGCCACCAACCGGCGAGCGTTTGCGCGTGCAGGATGTCGTAGAGCACCTCGGCGCTCAGCCGCTGGCCCTGGCTGAGCCGCCGTCCGATGGTGTCGGCGTTGTGCTGCCGCATCTGGCGGGCCTCCTCGATGACCGCCTCCACCGACGGCGCTTCACTCGGATCGGAGCTGGAAGTGGCGGCGGTACCGGTGTCTGGTACGGGGATCGAGGCACCGGGGTGCTGTGGGTAACACATGAGGTTGTCCCTTCGTCGGGTGATGGCGCCAGCGCCGGGACGTGCTGACACGGCTGGTTGCAGATTCACAGCGCCTCCGCCGTCGCTGAGGGAACCGCCGGGAGTACTACCGGGTTCGGGGGCGTGCTGGCGGGGTGGTGGTTGTCCACGGACATACTTGAAGCCGGAACATCGGCTCCATCACCGGACTCGGCGAGGTGCTGGATCAGGAGCTGGCCGCTGGCGGTGAGGAAGTCGCGGGCGGCGATGCGTGAGGCGTGGGCGAGGGCGTGATCGAACAATGTGCCTGGCAGGGCGGCCGGAGGTTCTCCGGTGAGGTAGTGGCGGGCCCAGGAGCGCACCCGCCGCAGCGCGTGATCAGAGGCCAGCTTCTTGCCGGCGATCTCCTCATCCACCAGATCCCACCAGGCTCGCGACGCTTGGGCGTAAGCGGCGGCGAACAACTTCTCGCTGGAAAGCCGTCGCCCGTTCTGCAAGGTGAAGATCGCCTTTGCTGCCGCCGTGTAGAAGGCGTGGCGGGCAGCGATGATCTTCTCGCCGATCAGCCGATCGAACGGGTGCCGCTCCTGCCCGGCTTGGTTCGCGCCGATGTGCCAGGCGGGGGTACTACTGTCCGCTTCCCCAATCGGGGGCAGAGGGCCGGACTGGCGGTGATGATCCATCGCGTGTCTTCCTTTCGTCGGGTGATCGGTGAGGGGTGGGGGCTCATGGAGTGGCCGCCGGACTAGCGGCTCGGGTTCGCCAGCCGCGCGCCAAAGAGGCGCAGGCCGGGCAAGTGGACGGTGGGCGGTGGGAAAGCGCCGCGTCGGATACGGCACACGCGCTCGTCGATGACGAGAGACGCCGCGCGGGAATGGAAGCGCGATCAACGGCCACCCGGCTCTGCGCGAACCCGCGCCCGTGAAATCCTGGTCGTCCGCGCCGCCCGCGCTACCGCCTCGGCCTCGTGCTTCTGGTCCGTTCGAGTCGCGGTTGAGGGAGCCCAACACCGCCCACCGTGCCCAGCGAGACGGGCAGACTGCTTGGTAGCGGCCTGGGACCTCGCGATCACGTGGGCCCCTTCCCAGCCCGTCCGCTCGATCCGGGAACCGCTCGCCCACGGCGTCACGAACGGTCGCCCTCGACCGAGGCTCGCTCGATCGCCGGGATATCGGTGTCGGCCGGACGAACGCCGTGATCGATGGGGAGGGCAATCGCCTCGGCGAGCTTCTCGGTCGCGTCCAGAAAGGCACGCGCGCCGCCTCTGCGGGACTCGGCCATCGCCTGGGCGAACAAGCCGCCGTTGTTCACAGGGCGGGCGTTGATCAGCGACTCACGTGCCTGTTGCCGCACGGTCAACAGCGCGGTCCCGCCGTCGAGCGTCTCCTCGCAGCCGTGCGTGAGGTCGGTGACCTGCTGCCACCACGACAACCGCTGGTAGGCGTAAGCGATGCGGCCCAGGTCCTTGTCACCCAACGTGCCTTCATCATCGAGGGAGACGATGCGGCTGAGGGCCTCACTGAGTTCCCAGCGGGCGGCGGTGGCGTAGTGGCTGACCAGGTCTTCGAGTCGTCCCATGACGATCTCCTTCAGTAGTGGTGGATGACGTACGTGGGGCGGGGTACCGGCCGGTCGGGGTGCCCCGGCCCCAACCGGCCACTCGTCGCCTGCCGCGTCCCGTGATGATGGGGCGGGCGGCCCTCTGTGATCGGTTGTCGGGTTAGTCCGTGTGGGTCCGGTACGGCCCAAGTCGGAGCCGAACCGGACAGCGACGTTGCGGGCTACGCGGAAACCAAGAGCCGGAAGGCGCGCGCCTTGATCTTGGCGTTGTCGTGGTCATCCAGCAGGGCCCGCTCGGCCCGCACCGCCGCCACGTCGCGGTTGCCGAATACCGGGCTCCTGTGGTCCAGCCGCTCGGTCACCGCGTTGTACGCGGCCCATCGCGTGTTCCGGATCGGTTCCTGAGTCGGGGCCTGCGCGAACAGGTACTCGAGCTCCCGCATCGTTAGGTCGTGATTGCGCTTGGCCAGGTCCTTTGCGTCCGAGGGAAGCGGGTGGAGCCGGTTGGCGAACTGACGGAACTCCTTCACACCCATCGGGACCGCGAGCAACTTCTCGGCCTCGGCCGCGAAGGCTTCCCCGTGCTTCCAGGTCAGTTTCAGGGCCTCCCGCGCCTCGGCGATGCGCCCGGCAACGTTGCCGGTGTGCCGGACAGTGAACTTCGAGGCGTGGTTGGCGAGCGCGGCTCGTTCGGTGTTCGCGCACACCACCCGGACCGGGGTGGCGACCGTGACGAACGAACCCCATCCGTCATGCCGGGAGAACGCGGCGAGGTACAGGTCGATCTGATCGAATCCGCCGACCATGAGGGGCTCGGGCAGGCGCATGGTGACGAACACCCGGCGTCCGCCGTTCAGCGAGCCGCCCGTGTCGAAGATCGCCCCCGACTCGTCCACCAGCGTCTGCAGGAAGCCGGTCACATCCTCGTTCTGCAGGACCTGATAGTCCCTGCCGACACGGCCGAGGCGCTCAGGTTGGCCGGTGACGGGGTTGGTACGCACCACGAGGAAGTCCTCATCGGTGACGGCCGGCTGGCCGGTGACCGGATCGGTGACCTGACCGACCGGCACCTTACGCACGTTCCACCCGGCCAGCTGGGCGTTGGACAGGAGTTCCTCAGCGGTCATCGGGCCGGGCGCGGTGTAGCCGAGCCCGTGCCAGCCGGGCTTCCCGGCGGCGGCGAACCCGGCCGAACCGTTGGCGAAGATCTCGATCTCGTGAGCCATGACAGTTCCTCTCTTTGAGCATGCGAAACAGAAGTGATGACCGAATGGGGCATGGGTGGGGTGGGGTTCCGCCGTACTGGGGGCTGGTGCGCCGGTGATCAGGGGGGCAGGCGGTATTACCGTCCGGCACGGGCCGGGGTTGTGCCGCACATGCGGCGGCGTTGTGGTGGGCTCGGAGAGCCCTTGGGTCGGGGCCATGGGACCGGGGCGGGCGGGCCGGTGGGGGCCCGCCCGCACGCCCGGCTCAGTCGCCGTAGGTGTCGGCCCCCTCGTCGGTGTTGACGGCGGGCCGGGCCGTGGGGGCGAGGGCGAACCGTCGGGGCCGTTCACAGGTCAGCAACGCATCCCCGAGGTTCACGAGGCGGTCCAGGGCGTTGGCCACCGCGCCGGAGGAGGCGTCCAGAACCCTGCCGATCTCGTAGGGGGTGAAGTCCTTGTCCGGGAACTCGATCAGGTGGGCGTGCACCCGATCCCGCAAGGCCCCCGGCCGCACCCCATTCCCCGTACCCGCGCCGCTGGCGCTACCCGGCCGGGCGGCCGACACCGCGCGGGTCGGCGTGACGGCGGTGCCGGTCAGCACCGCCCGCGCGTTACGGTGCACCGAGGCGACCTTCGTCATCGCCATTTCCAGGCACCCCAACGCCATCACGGCGTTACCCTCATCCTTCGCCAGAATGACCCCGCCGAGGAGGCTTCCGATCTCGGTAAGCTCAGCTTTCACGAGTGCCCACATCGGATCGTCCACCACCGGCTCGGACACTGGCTCGAATGCGTCCATGTCGGGGATCGAGTCGAGTTCGCCGTTCGGCCCGTCGGAACCCTGATCGGCTGCGCCGTCGGCGATCAGGTTCTCCTCGCCATCGGCCGGGTGTTCCGCCGGGGCGGCATCATCCGAATCGATGGCGGCCGGGAGCGCCTCCTCCTCGGATGCGGGCACCGTGTCAGCGTCCGGAGTGTCCGTATCCAGGGCGGGGGCTGCCTCAGGCGTGACATCCGGCGTTTCCGGGGCCGGGGCGGACGTGTCGGCGGTGCCGGTCAGCTCGGTGTCGGTGGTGATCGGAAACCACCGGTCCGCCGCCCGGCCGCGCGTGGTGCCGTCGCTCACGCCCGGCTCACGGCGGGCGCGACCATCGGCCTCGAACTCGTTGAGGATCTTGCCCGCCGCCATCCGGCTCAGACCGGCCGCCGCCCCGATCATCGTGGCCGACCCGCCCGACTCGGCGCTCAGCGCCGCCCACACCGCCGCTACGCGCACATCGGTATCCGGCGCGGGGACGGCGTTCGGGGCGTCAGCGTCGGCCCGTTCAGGGGCCGTCAGGGGCGCAGCGTCGGTGTGGGCAGTGATGGCGGTTTCCGTGTCATCGGAAACATATTCGGTGACAGTCGTTTCCGGGATGTGAATAGCCATTGCGCGATGCCCTTTCCGGTCGCATTCCCGGCCCGGTGCGGCCGGTGTTTTTGTTTGCATCACGACCATCCCTCGCACATCACCCAGGCAGCAAGTCGACCGGCCAATAAATTCCGTCACCCCAACGGCTGGAGAGGCTAACCCAATGAAACAATGGCTGACCCGCCGAGACAACTTCCGAGAAGGCGGCCGGATCGACTTGACACCGATGATCCGCCCGACTCTTCACGCATTTCACCGGACAGCGGCAAACAGCACCCCCGTTGTCCAAATTGGGCTCGAAAATAATCTGCGAGCCGTGTGCGCATTCGGTTGACATCGACGCAGTATCGAGCGTCAATGGAACTAGGTGGAGAACGTCGCCAGCAAACGCGCGCGCCAACACGTCAGGAAAACGAAAAGGGATCATTCCCTCTGCTACCCGCCCACGCCACCACCCGCGACACCCACTGATGTTGCCGAGCTGATCGCCGCTCACATCGCCATCCCCCGCTACAGACACCACGGGTACGTCTGAGAAACGCCGACACGCCCGCCACCGCATACCCACAGCGGACAACCCAACGGCCCGAGTACGTGCCGCACATGGGCGGCACGTGGGCCCGTACACGTTCACGACCGTCAGTCCACGGCAGTACCGCCGTACTGAGTCGAGGCGGACGACCGGACCCCGGGTGGCCCCCTAAGGCGCAGGAGCTGCTCGCCGCTCACGGCGAGGTCACCGCAGCGGCCGGCCTTCGGCGAGGCCGACTACAAGTTGCTGATGAAGAGAAGTGATGGAGAGATACACCAGAAGCGGCAGAGCAGGGCGCGAGCAGCATGGCCAGCCACGAGGCGCATGCACACATATTCCCAGGAGTCGTCCTTAGACGAGTCGGGCCGTCCACCGCCGCAGCCGAAAACGGCTTGACCTGCAAGAATGAATTCTCCAAGGCCTAGCGGTCTTAATCGCGCAGGCGAACGCTACCCCAATTTCCAGTGCGGAAATCTGCCCCCATTCGCGTATCAGCTGACGGCCTGAACCGGTCTGAACCAAAGACGCCGGCGTTGGTTCGCCTCGTCCCCTACACGAGGCGAACCCACCCCTGCTCGATTGCCGTCGCCGCAGCCGATATCTACGTCAGTACAGCTTCACCACTGACCAGATCGCCGTCATCCTCGGCCTGGACCACCCTTGCCACCCCACTGCGCCTCTGCCGGTACACCGTCGGGCTCACCGCAGCGCAAACGGTCGACGACTTCCACCGTCTCGCAGGCACCAACGGCGCCGGACTGCGCGAGTACCCGCCTGTATGACTATGAGAACTGGCCCCAGGGATGCCGACGCCCATTTGTTACCCCCCTGCGCCTACTGGCCCGCATCTACGGCACACACCCCGCCCATCTGCTCACGGGCGAGGCTTGGGCCGCATACCCCCTGCGTGACCGGCAGATTCTTGGACACCAAGGCTGGGAGCTGCCAATCACCCGATGAAGCGCTGGTAGATCTGCCGGGCTTGTGCACTCGGCCGCGCGTCGATTTCCGCCAGCCGTTCCGTCAGCTGCTGGAAAGTCACCTCGAAGGCGGACAATCGACCGAGATCCCCCTGAATCATGAGGATCTGGCGCCACAACACCTCGTTGTAGGGATCGATGCGGTCAACCGCCAACGTCAGCACATCCAGCGCACGGTCCGGGTTCTCCGGCCGCTCGAGGTCGACCAGTCGCAGAGCTCCTCGAACTGCCTGTGTCGCAGCAGCCTGGCGTGGAGAAATGCACCAGGTGTCATCACGATCCGCCAGGAGGGGTCCCTGGTACAGGTCCAGCATCCGTCGCAACGCCTCCCGGCGAGCGTGCTCGTCGGACGCGGAATTGGCTTGAACGTACGCCTCCTCGAACTGCCACCAGTCCACGTCGAAGTACGCCGCAGGCAGCCGGCGCCTCTGTCCTGTCTTCACCACGAACTTCACATGGGCTGCAAGTCCCGTCGCCTGCCGCATCGTCGCATTGATGTCGCGCACCGCTGTGTCCAGGCGGCGGGCACCTCGCTCTTCGTCCCCTGGCCACAACCGCTCGACCACCAACTCCGACGATGCGCCATCCTTGATCGTCGCGAGTAGGGCGAACAACGCGCGGCCTTCCGCACGGCCGAACGACACCTCCCGTCCAGCCACCATCACGCGCGCCGGTCCAAGTACGTACACCTGGGCCAGGGCTGCCGAGCCCGCGACTGTCGGAGGTCCTATTGCCCCCGATGCGGGCTCCGAGATCGGCGAGGCTGCCTCCGCCGTTTCGCGCCGGGAGGGCAGTTCCTGTGCACTGGCCTCTTCCTGAGTACCCGTACTGACCGTGGCGGCACCGACAGTTGCAGTAATGAGTTCGCGCCCAAGGACGAGGCCGTCCTCGCGGCGTATGTCTACTCCAGGGACCGCGATCAGCGGGACGTTCGGCCTGCCCCTCCTTCGGGCCCAATGGACCAGAAGCCCGGTCAGCAGCATCACCAACAAGGCGAATGCGGCAGCACCGCTCAAGACCGGCCAGGAGTCGGTCGAGGCGATATTCACCGACTCGCTGCTTTGAGCAGATCGGGAAGGCAGGGCGGGCATGGGTGCGCCACGCGTGCTGGCCGGAGCAGGAGCCGGCACGCCGGAAGCAGAAGGCTTGGGTCTTGGATGAGCGTGCCGGCGCCTACGGGGCGCGTGCGAGTGCTTGTGTCGTGCCTTCTGGGCGTTCAGGGAACTCATCGGATGTGGTCGCACAACCCGCCCAGGCGACACCTCTACTTCGGCCGGATGATGACCGCGAGCGTTCAGTGCCGGCTCGGCTGCTGGTCGCTGCGTTCTGATCGGATGTGGAGCGTCCGGGGTTACCGTTCTGCTGGGTGACGGTTGCGGCCTGGCCCGTGGCCTTTCTGCCATGTCGCGTTCTGGAGGTGCTACAGAGGCCGGCTGACGCCGCGCCTCCTTCAAAAGCCCCAACAAGTCCGGGTAGTGACCGCTTTCAAACTCATTGTTGACGGAAGCGCACCACTTTTCGATGTCGAACATTTTGTACGCTTCCTCAGATACTGGCGGGCAGTAATCCGTGCCCAGTGCATGCGCCAAGGATGGTCCGCCCAAGACTGCACCGAGCGCAGCTGCGGCCAGGGCGAGGGAACAGGCCGCCAGCCAGAACCCCAGCCATTTTCCCCTTGCGTGAGGATCATCCCGAATCAGCAGGCACCTCCACAGGAGCCGATCACGTCACTTCAGATTTACCAGCCCCTTCAGCGGAATTGATCTGGGAAACACGATTCCAATCGCCAAAGCTTGACCCAAGAGCCACTTGCGGACACGGTAGATACGACCATATAAGGCGTATCCCCCATCCGCCAAGAATCGGGTCAGCCGATGAAGACACTCTTGCCCGTTCTGGCGATTTCCAGCCGACCGGAGAGTAGTACGGCGTTGATGTCGACGTCACAGCTTGGGCCCTCATGGATAAAGGCGACCCCGTTGGTCTCGTTGAGAACGTACGCCGGCAGATCTCGGATGGGGTAACAGCCATGAGGTTTGTAGTACACCTCACCGTTGATGATCAGCGCTCCAGTCGCAGCACGTACCGGTGCAGCGGGAAGGGCAGCTGTCACCAGCATCCCTACTGCGGCGAGGGCAAAGAACCTGGCAGCGAACAATCCCACGCGAAGCCTCCCTGTGTTCTGACTGCCCCTGCAGCCATACGGTAAACAGAGAGTCACATGATAACCACGGTTAGCTATAGCCGCTGGGTAACAGCCCGGTTCGCGCACCGAGGCTGCGCGAGCGGATCGCATCACGTCTCCTCTTTCGCGTAGATCTAGTGGGTCCCTGTATTGATCAGCATCTTCATGGGCCAAGCGACAAGCTGCTGCGTCGCGCGGATGGCACGTAGATGCAGACCGCCACCTCATATCTCAGTGCCACGAATCTTTCAGGGAAGATCAAAGCCTGTCCGACGGGGACCGTCCCGCAATTAGGCTGCGACACCTTAGCGATCAGGAGAATCGGGAGCAGGTTATGCCCGGAATGAGTGAGCGACGACGCGGGCGGATCCGCGCCATGGCTCTGTTGCTCGCAGGCGGGGCCACTACCGCCGCAGCCATCGCCATGGCCGTCAGCGGAGCCGGGACAGCAACGTCAGGGAACCAGCAGACCTCCTCACAGGCAGCCACGGAGATTCCGCAAGGCGCCAACAACACGGGGATCGTCACATCTCCCCACCACAAGAGGAAGTCGGCCACCTCATCCAGGGGCACCACCGGCACTCCAAACGAAACGACCGGAAAACGAGATGGCATCAGCGGCAACGCAAAGGCCGTCATCGCACCCAGGAGTCACGCACGCGTCGATGTGGCGCGTGACCGCCTCCCGACCGTCCACCCACAAACGCCGGACGGGCCCGCGATTGACCATCACACGCCACAGTCGAGCCATCGAGCAAAGCGAGCGCCGAGCCGTCCCCGCCCAGCCTCATCCCGCAGCTCTGAGCACGCTGGAATCCCATCATTGATCGGGGTGAAGTGCGACGAGTTGTTCCCCTCTCACGAACGAGATTTTCGTCTGCGCAACATGGCATGCCATCAATTCTTGGATTGATCCTGCGCGTTCAGCGCGATGTCAAGGTTGTGCCGCGCACGACAGCGATGGAGATCTCCCCGTTGAGGGCGTGGGCCGCGACCGCAGGCGCAACGGCACTGTCCACGACGACCGTAGCCTGACTGGCCGATCCGGACGTGTAGCTCACGCTCTCCACCACAGCCTCCTCCGCGAGAAGCGTGGGCGGTTCGGAGTCGGCCCTGCGGGCGGGGACGTGGATGAGCTGGACCCGTTCACCGCGCTGCAGGTCATAAGGCGCTTGGCCAGGCTTGAGCGCTAGCCCCATCCTGACGGATTTCCCGCTGATCGCTCCGGTCCCGTTCGCCGCGGCCATCGGCTGAGTGAGTAGCGTGCCGGGCAGCACGGTGACGGTGGCGACGGTGGCGGCCACCTGGTCGCGCTGGGCCCACGACCAGTAGGTGACTCCCCCATCGGCGATGCGTGCCTCCTGCAGCGCTCCGCGGTCGAAGCGCTGGCCGGCACCGATCTTCTTGGTGACACGGATGACGGAGATGCGTTCGTCGGCGCGCATCACCAGGAGGGTCGTGGCCAGGGCGCCACCAAGCACGAGCAGCACAGCGAGGGCGGCGAGGGCCGGCCTGCGTTGACGCGCCTGCTGCGGTAACCCACGGGAAGCAACCCCGGTCAGCACACCCGCTCCTTCAGCCATTCGCGGTCGTCCTAGAAGTTGCTAGATGTTGCGTGCCGGGTTGCACCAGCGCCATGTGCCGCCATCGGGATCGACGTCCGGGCCGTGGCAGAACTTGGCCCGCTTGATGGAGCCGAAGAACACCGAATCCTCGACACACCCCGACTTGGGCCCTGCCTGCAGCAGGATCGTCCGGCCGATCGTGGTCTTGTACTCCACGGCCACCTTGTCCTCGTCGTCGAGCGCATCACACAGCATCACGCGCTTTCGGTCGGCACTGATCTCAACGGTCCCAAGCCGCCCATACCCATCGGTCCACGGGCGTGCGGACGCCCACACCGGCCCCGTCACCAACAACCCGCCCACCAACACTCCTGGCACTACCCTCGCCCACCGTGACATCGTTCCCCTTCCCGTGAGCACGCAGCTCATGATGTCACGAAGAGTCATCATGCATACCCGGAACGCAACGACCAGATGCGGCGCACGGCCCCCTTGAGGAGATCGAGTCGGCAGACCAACTCAACCGCCTGCGCCGCTACAAGAGCTGAAGCCCGCCATGGAGCCGACTACATTCAAATGACAGAACGATCGTGTCTGCGCCTCGTTGGCCGAACACCTGCAGATTGCGAGCAACCAGCTGGACTGGCGACCATGACTCAAACTCCTCACATCAAGCACTGCCGCCACGGCCCAGGCATAGCCTTACCGAACGCGATGCTCTATGAGCCACCTCCGTGTCGCCCCCACGGCCCAACCCACGCCGCGCCGCCGCCAAGCTCTCCGTCCTGCGCGCTCTCCGTCCCACTAAGGTCAGCTGCCATGAGCCGCAGGGGCTCCGAGATCCACGACCTGGCTGGCCCGTGCACGACGTGGAACGGACGTCGCATCCCCCGAACAGCTTGAACTCCTGGCCGCTGTCGAGCTGCACATCCGCCACCCTGCGGAGGCCCCCTTGCTGTCCATCGCAGCTCTTGACCTTTAATCCGCAGGCGCCAGCTTGACCGCGTGTTGCCGTAGGCACCCCGGCATGCCAACAAGACCGTTGGCCACCCGGCCGGCGCCTTGCCACTAATCAAGGCGCATGAGCACCCTCTGATAGCACGCCTTGTCCGGTAATCATGGCCGGACCTTTGCTTCGCCTGCTGTCCGAGTTCGGAGCCGACCACAGGTATTTGGAGAGGTGACAGGGATCAGGTGGCCCGGCTGATCGGCCGCACCAGCATGACACCAGCTCACCGCAGGGCAACACAACCGAACCACGTCACCCCGCCACGCAACGCAGCCGCCCTCGTCCACGCCGTTCAGCACCCGGACGGCGCGCGACTGCCGCCCGATGACACCATCAGTACCGGCCGATCGGCCATCCCATGCCGGCACTCGGTACACGGCTGCCTTATCTCCCTATGCGGACGAGCGCGCATGCACCCCAGAGCAGGCTCTGCTCTGGGGTGCATGCGAGGGGTGATGCGTAGCTCGATGGCGCGCGGCAAGGCGGAGGCTGGCAGCGTCGCGGCTCGGCGGTGACCGTCGGATTCGGCTTGACCATGGCCACCCAGGTGGGCGTCGATACGCCCTGTCCGACACGGTCATGAACGCGATGGTGCGATCCTCACGGGCGTGCTCGCGTGATCATCCCCACCGCATCATGCCGGGCCGGATGGCACCAGCAACCCCCGGGCTACGCCACACGGCCATGACCGGGTTCGCCGCGCCCCATCCAGCCAGCACCGACCGTGGCCTACCGGGCCGCCCCCGGGAGCCAGAGCTCGCTAGGGGACACCCGCCTGGATCCGGCCTGCGCTCAGGTAGCGGCACCGTGCCGACCGCCGCCCCACCGAGTCCAGCTCACCACGACGTCGGCTCAATCAAACAGCACCCGAAGAGAAGGAGACACGACACACGATGGCTGAGGGACGCACGTTCAAACGCTGCTCCTGCTGCGATAAGGACGGCAAAGCGCTCGGGCAGAAATGCCCCAAGCTGCGCCGTCCCGGTGGCGGGTGGAGCTACCGACACGGCATCTGGAACTACCAGATCGAACTCCCGCCAACCGCGGACGGCAAGCGGCGTGGGCCGCTGCGCCGCAGCGGCTTCGCCTCCCAAGACGCAGCCGAAGCTGAACTCGGCCAGGTACGTGACCTGCTGGCGCTGGCCGATCCCCGCGAGCCCGCCACCCGTACCCAGATCGCCGACCTGATCAAGCGGACGCTGGCCGAGACCCACACCCTCCCGACCCTCGATGCGGTCCGCCGCAAGATCAAGACCGGGCAGCACCTGACCCAGGAGATCACCGTCGAGCAGTGGCTGACCGAGTTCCTCCACCGCAAGCGGAGGATCGAGGAGACCACCCGCCGCTCCTACGAAAGCCACATCCGCCTCTACCTCACCCCATACCTGGGGCGGCTGCGGCTGGATCAGCTCAAGGTCAGCGACATCGCGTTGATGTTCGAGCAGATCGAGGAGTTCAACGACACCATCACCGAACGCCGCACCGACCCCGACCCGCACCTGCGCCAGAGCGTCAAGTTCCGGCGGCCCGTCAGCATCGCCACCATGCACCGCATCCGCGCGACCCTCCGCCACGCGCTCAACATGGCCATGCGACAGGACCGGCTGGTCGACTTCAACCCCGCCGCCGTGCTGGAGATGCCCGCCCATGTCCGACCCAAGCCATTGGTGTGGACCGAAGACCGGGTCCACGCCTGGCAGGAGGACTTCTCCGCCTACCGCCGGGCGGAGAAGCAGCGCCGGGGCGGACGGCGGGTCGATCCCATCGACGCCTACACCAGCGTGCCGCGCCCCTCCCCGGTCATGGTCTGGACACCCGCCCAGACCCGCCTGTTCCTCGAAGACGCCCGACAGCATCGGCTGTTCGCCCTGTATCAGCTGATCGCGCTGCGCGGGCTACGCCGCGGCGAGGCATGCGGGCTACGGTGGAAAGAAGTCGATCTCAACGGCCACCGCCTGACGGTGAACTGGCAGCTGGTGCAGCTGGCCTGGCAAGTTCACGAGGGCACACCGAAGACCGACGCCTCGGTCCGCACCATCGCCCTGGACACCGACACCGTCCAAGTGCTGCGCGCCCACCGGCAGCAGCAACTGCAGGAACGGCTGGCCATGGGCCAGGCGTGGGTCGACACCGGGTTCGTGTTCACCCAGCCCGACGGCAACCGCCTGCACCCCCAGCACGTCTCCGACCAGTTCCTGTGGCTGGCCTACCTGGCCGGCCTGCCACCCATCCGGCTGCACGACCTCCGCCATGGCGCCGCCTCGCTCATGCTGGCCGCCGGAGTGGACATGAAAGTGGTGCAGGAAACGCTGGGCCACACCTCCAGCGCGTTCACCGCCGACACCTACACCTCCGTCTACCCGCAGGTGGCCACCGCCGCCGCCGAGAAGACCGCCGCCCTGCTGTTCGGCAAGGAAGACCAGACAGAGGCGGGGAGAGTCGTCTCGTTGAGGAGCTGACAGTCGGATTAAGCGTCCGGCCCCGCATTCGCCACCTGCTCGCGGCGAGGCGGGGCCACTGCTCTTGCCGACCAGGACGGGAATGGCGGATGATCATGGGGTGTGCAGGGTTGGTGCAACCGAGCACGCACGGAGCACGCAACCGCTAGACGAAAATTCTAGAACGCATCCGATCCCACATAGCCGCAGGTCAGACCATGATCAAAGCGCGCCCTGCAGGATTCGAACCTGCGACCGTCGGATTAGAAGTCCGGTGCTCTATCCAGCTGAGCTAAGGGCGCTCCTGCCTTATTGTGCATGATCCGGCGACTTGTCACGCACACGTTTTGGTCGTGTCAGGCAGACAGGGCGATCACCAGCCACATGAAGAGGGTTCCGGAGACCGTGGCGGCCAGGGTCCAGCCGGTGGCGCGTCTCGTTGTGTGGGCCTCGGGGAGGATGTCGGAGATGGCCAAGTAGAGGAGGAAACCGGAGAAAAGGCCCAGGTAGGCGGTCAGGATGTGGGCCGGGATGGTGATGAGGAAGGTCAGGGTGGCGCCGATCACGGGGGCGAGTGCGTCCAGGGCCAGGAGGGTGAAGGCGCGGCGGCGGGCGTTTCCGTACAGAGAGGTGATCGTGTACGTGTTGAAGCCGTCGGTGAAGTCGTGGGCGATGACGCCAATGGCGACGGCCACGGCGAGGGAGGCGTCCGTCTGGTAGGAGGCGCCGATGGCGGCGCCGTCCAGGAGGCTGTGGATGACCAGGGCGGATCCCGCTGTGACGCCTACGCCGGCTCGGGCGTGGCGGTGGGCGGCGTAGTCGCCTTCGTGGGCGTCGTGCATGCCCATGGAGCGTTCGACGATGTGGATGCCGAGGAACGCCAGGGCGAACATGAGCATCGGGAGCGGCACGCCGAGGACTTCGACGGCGTCCCGGGTGAGGGCTTCCGGGAGGAGGTCGAAGGCCACGACGCCCAGCATCACGCCTGCGGCGGCGCCGAGTACGAGGTGGCGGTTGTTCTTGACGCGGTCGGCGACCAGCCCGCCCAGCAGCGTCATGAGGAAGGCCGCCAAGGAGAGCAGGATGGGCACGGTTCCTCAGGCTAGGGGGTGGGTGGGGGCGGGGGCTGGTGCGACACTCGGCCTGCGTTCCAGGCCACGCGCCGAGGGGCAGGGCTGGGCAGGGGCAAGCGGGGCACGGTGGCCGTGCGTCACGCATGCCTCCCGCGGTCGGGGCGCCGGTCGTGGCCAAGGTGCCGATCGCGGTTGGGGTGCCGGGTGCCGGTCGGGGTTGGAGCTGCTGGGTGCCGGTCGAGGCGAAGGGGCCGGTCGGGGTTGGGGTGCCAAATGCCGGTCGAGGTCAAAGGGCCGGTTCGTCTCGGATGCCCCCGTGGTCGGAAGGGCCGGTGCGTCGCGGACGGCTCCCACTGTCGCCGGGGCTGTTCGTCACGGAGGTGCCCGCGGTTGAGGTGCCGGTTCGGCGCGGATGTGCCCTCGTGGTTGTGGCGTCGGGGGTGGGGACGGCATGGAGGTGGCGAGCTTGCAGGGGCAGGCATCGCCGGGCCGGGCCGATTCGGAGGCGAGGGAGGAAAAGGAGGTGGAAACGAGGGAGGGAGGCGGGGAAGGGGCCGGTGGGGTGGGGGAAAGGGCAGGCGGCGGTGGGGCAAATGGGGCTAAGCTGTTGTGGCATGGTCGCGACGCTCCTGCATGAGATTCCCCTGCAGGGCGGGGACGTGACAGACGGGGTGGTGCGCGTCGGTGACACGGTGCGCAGGCCGGTCTGTCCGGCCACGCCCGCCGTGCACGCCCTGCTCAGACACCTTGAGGCAGCCGGGTTCGGGGGTGCGCCGCGGGTCCTGGGGACGGACGGTTTAGGCCGCGAGATGCTCACGTACGTCCCGGGGCGGAGTGGGTTGTGCCTGGCGAGTTCGACCGACGGGTTCCTGGTCGAGCTGGCGATGCTGGTAAGGGAGTTCCACGACGCGACCGCGGGCTTCCCGCTCGACGCCGGACGATGGGAAGGCGGCTCGAACGACGACCGCGCGCCGGAGATCATCGGCCACTGCGACCTGACGCCCGACAACGTGGTCTTCCATCAGGACGGCGACACCACCGCGGCCCCCGTCGCGCTGATCGACTTCGACCTGGCCCGGCCCACCACCCGCCTGTTCGACATCGTGACCACCCTGCGCCACTGGGCCCCGATCGCCGACCCGGTCGACCGTCCCCCGCTCCAGCGCAACGTCGACGTGGGGGCCAGGATCCGCCTGTTCTGCGACGCGTACGGCCTGCCGCCCCGCGAACGACGACGGCTGCTCGAACTGTCCAGGCTCCGCTTCCACCGCTCCTACGACGTCATGCACACCCGCGCCACGGCCGGCGGCAACTGGGCCAAGATGTGGGCCGGCGGCGCGGGGCAACGCATCCGCCGGGCGGCAGCCTGGCTGGATGTGCACGAAGATGAGCTTCATGCCCATTTGGTATGACCCGCTAGGTCTCGCGCTCGGTGTCGCACTCGACCAGGTTCTCGGTGATCCGCGCAGCTCAGCCCACCCGGTCGCCCTGTTCGGACGGGCGGCGGCGAAGCTGGAGGAGTCGTCGTACGGCGACACGAGGTGGCGTGGGGTGGTTCATGTCGGGATCTGCGTCGGAGGCGTGACCGCCCTGGGCGTGCTGGCTCAGCGCAGCGGCGACCGGGCCGTCCGTACGGCGGTGACGGCGTTCGCCACGTGGGCCGTGCTCGGCGGCACGACCCTCGCCCGCGAAGGCGTGCACATGGCCGAGGCCCTGGAGGCGGACGATCTCCAGCGGGCCCGGGACCGGCTGCCCCACCTGTGCGGGCGCGACCCGTCGCGGCTGGAGGCGTCCGAGCTGGCCAGGGCGACGGTGGAGTCGCTGGCCGAGAACACCTCCGACGCCGTGGTGGCCCCGCTGTTCTGGGGCGCGGTGGCCGGCGTCCCGGGGCTGCTGGCCTACCGGGCGGTCAACACGCTGGACGCCATGATCGGCCACCACTCCCCCCGCTACGAACGGTTCGGCTGGGCCGCGGCCAGGCTCGACGACGTGGCCAACTACGTACCGGCACGCGTGACGGGCCTGCTGACGGCGGCGCTGGCGGCCGACCCCGTCCAGGCGCTGCGGGTGCTGCGGCGGGACGGCCACCGCCACCCCAGCCCGAACGCGGGCAGGTGCGAGGCCGCCTTCGCCGGCGCGCTGGGCGTCACCCTCGGCGGCACGAACGTGTACGGCGGGCGGACGGAACACCGTCCCACGATGGGCGACGGCCCCAAGCCGGACGTCAAGGACATCAGGCGCGCCGCCCGGCTCACCCGCGCGGTCGGACTGGCGGCGGCGGGGCTGGCCGTGGTCACCGCTTGGGGCCTGCGCCACCGCCGCCGTTCCGGATAATCGCGGTAATCGGCTGAATGGCGGTCAGCTCATTATCCGATTGAGATTGATCGCGAGCCAGATGACGAATGCGGCGACCGCGGTGACGGCGACGAGACCCTTCACCGCGTGGTGCGCGGTCTCCCGTCGCACCGTCACCTGCCTCTGCGTTTGCTTCCAGGCCTGCCTGAGCATGATCATGTTCTGGAAGCGGCGTCCCAGCGCGAACAGGGCCAGCCCGATGAGGACGAACAGGATGACCCGACCATCGGCAGGTTCCACGACACGGCCCCCTTTTTCAGCGTGAAGAAGGTGTGCCCCCGCACATTTGGTCACTCACGATACTCGTCTTGCTGCTGTTTGTTGATTGAATTATCGCGTCGAGATCCACCACGATGGGCGCGTGATCCGAGGGGCCTTTCCCCTTGCGCGCCTCGCGGTCGACGTACGCCGACCGCACCCGTTCGGCGACGTCGGCGCTGGCGTACACCAAATCGATCCGCATGCCCTTGTTCTGGTGGAACATCCCGGCCCGGTAGTCCCAGTACGTGTACGGGTGCGGCCCCTTCATCGGCGTCGGCACCACGTCGCGCAGCCCGAGGTCGAGCAATTCGGCGAGCGCGCGGCGCTCGGCGGGGGTGACGTGGGTGGAGCCGACGAACAGCGCGGGGTCCCAGACGTCGGCGTCGGTCGGCGCCACGTTGTAGTCACCGCAGGCCACCAGCGGCGAGCCCAGCTCCTCGGCCAGCGCGTCCCGCAGCGCGGCGAACCACTCCAGCTTGTACGCGTAGTGCGGCGAGTCGAGCGCGCGGCCGTTCGGCGCGTACAGGGACCAGACCCGCAGGCCGCCGCAGGTCGCGCCGATCGCGCGGGCCTCGGGACGGGCGGCGCCCACCCCGTCGAGCTCGGCGAGGCCGGGTTCGCCGGGGAAGCTCCGCGTCACCTCCTCCAGCCCCACCCGCGACAGCACCGCGACGCCGTTCCACCGGCCGTCGCCGTGGGCGGCGGCGGCGTAGCCGAGCTCGCCCACCTCCGCCACGGGGAACGACTCCGCGGGACACTTGGTCTCCTGCAGGCAGACGATGTCGGGCTCGGTCGCGGCCAGCCAGTCGAGCAGGCGCGGCAGCCGTGCCTTGACCGAGTTCACGTTCCAAGTCGCAAGGCGCATCCTCCCAGCCTGCCACGGCCGAACCCGGCGCCCGGTGTCCGGTGTCCGGTGTCCGGCCGCCTTCGGCGAAAGTGTCAGACCGCCTTCATGAGAGGGGCCGAGATCTCGCGCAGGAAGCCGCCTTCGCCCGCGTCGAGGGCGGCCTTGGCCCGGCGCACGGCGTCGAGGACGTTCCCGGCGGCGCTCGGCGAGTCCTCCACCACCATGCGCAGCTCCACCTCCAGCGGGGAGCCGCCGAACCCCTCACCCTCCAGCCGGATGAACGCGATCTTGCGGTCGTCGAGGAAGGGCAGGTACTGGGCGCCGACGTGGGTGGAGGTGCCGGCGCCGGTCGCCTTGGTGGCCCGCTTGCCCGCCATCCTGGCCGGGTCCTGGAGGTTGACGAAGTCCATGTTGCCCCCGGCCAGGAGCTGGTAGCCGTCGTGCAGGCGCACCCCGCTCGCGGTCAGGGCGTCGACCAGCGCGCGGTGCACGAGCGTGGCGCCGAAGGAGCTCTTCAGGTCGTCGCCGAGCAGCGGCAGCCCGGCCGCGGCGAAGCGGTCGCGCCACTGCTCGGAGCGGGCGAGCACGGCGGGCATGCAGTTGACGAACGCGCAGCCGGCCTCGATCGCGGCCTCGGCGTACAGCTCGGTGGCGCGCTGGGCGCCGGTGGGCAGGAAGTTCACCACGACCTGGGAGCCGGTCTCGCGCAGGTGGGCGGCCACGTCGGCGACCGTGGCGCCGCCGGTCGGCTCGACCAGCTCGGCCGAGCCCTCGCCCACGCCGTCGGCCAGGACGCCCTCGCGCACCGGCACGTCCAGGTGGGGCACGTCGGCGAAGCGGCGCGAGTTGTTCGGCGGCGCCCAGATGGCCTGCGACAGGTCCAGGCCGAGCTTGGCGCGGCCGACGTCGAAGGCGGCGGTGAAGCGCACGTCGGAGACGGCGTATCCGGCGCACACGGGGTTGAGCAGGCCGGGGGCCTCGCCGTCGCGGTAGTACTCGACGCCCTGCACCAGGGACGACACGCAGTTGCCCACGCCGACGAGGGCGACGTTCACGGTGGTCATTCAGAGTTCATATCAGGGTTCATATCAGGCCGGTCCGGCGGGCCAGCGCGGCGGCCTCGACGCGGGAGGCGGCGCCGAGCTTGGCCATGATGTTCGACACGTGCACGCCGGACGTCCTGGCCGAGATGAACAGCCGCTCGGCGATCTGCCGGTTGCTCAGGCCCTCGGAGACCAGGCCGAGCACCTCCAGCTCGCGGGCCGACAACCCCGGCGTCGCGGACAGGGCCACCCGCGTGGTGGCCGCCGCCGCCTCCGCCTGCCGGCGCAGGGGCTCCGCGCCGAGCGCGGCGGCGATGGCCAGGGCCTCGCGCAGCGGCTCGCGGGCCCGCGCCGGGTCCTGCTCGGCCGCCCTGACCAGCGCCTGCCCCAGCCCGTACGGCTGCGCGACGGCCCGCCAGGCGGCCACCGCGTCCGTCCACGAGCCGCCGAGCTCGGCCTCGAACGTGGCCCGGTACGCCTCCTGCACCCGCCCGACGGTGGACAGGCCGGGCGGCGCGGCGCGCACCCGTCCGATGCGGGCCGCGAGGGCCAGCAGCGGCCAGGCGTAGCGGCGGCTGCGGGTGAGGTCGTGCTCCGACAGCACGTGGTCGACCAGCCGCCGCGCCCGGTCCAGGTCTCCCCCGGCCTCGGCGAGGCGGAGTTCGAGCAGGTCGGGCTCCAGGCAGGAGTCGTAGCCGCGCGACCGCCCGCGCATGAGCGGCCTGGCCTGCGCGAGCAGCGCGTCGGCCGCGGACGCCGAGCCCTCCCGCACCGCGACCGTGCCGAGCACCAGCAGGATCCAGGCGCGGTGGATCGGCGGCGGGTCGAGCGCGAGCGCGGGAGCGGCCACCTCGCGGGCCTCCCGCCAGCGGCCCAGCGAGGCGAGCGGTTCGGCCAGGTTCGCTGCCAGATGGGCGCCGCGCGAGCGGGCCAGGCCCAGGCGGGCGGCCTCGGCGATGCCGCGCCGCGCGACCGCCTCGGCCCTGGCGTGCTCGCCGGCGGCCTCCAGCGCGTCGGCCTCGCCGGCGTACGACACGAGCAGCGTGTCGTCGTCGGGCGCGCCGACCCGGGCGCGGGCGTACAGGGCGGAGGCGGTGCCGAGGTCGCCGTCGAGCGCCGCGAGCGCGGCCAGGGTGGTCAGGGACCTGGTGTCGCCCAGCTCGTACGCCTCCTCGGCGCGGACGCGGGCCTCTTCGTCCTGACCGTGCCAGGCCAGCGTGCACGCCAGGGCGCCGAGCAGCCTGGACTCGCGGGGGGCCAGGCGTACGGCCTCGCGCAGGTCGTCCAGGCCCTCCTCGCCGTGCAGGTCGCGGACGGCGACGCGCAGCTCCAGCAGGTGGGCCGCGCGCAGCGGGTCGACGACCTCGGCGAGCGCCCTGGTGGCCAGGTCCTCGGCGCGGTGGGCGTCGCCGTCGCGCAGGGCGTCCCTGGCGGCGTTCTCCAGCACTTCGGCGTGGTCCTGGCCGTCCGCGTACGCCCACAGTTTCAGCACCAGGTCCCATCTGCGGGCCCGCCAGGCCGCCTCGAAGGCGCGCGGGCCGTCCCCGGCAGCGTGCCAGTGGTCGGCGGCCAGCTCGGGCTGGGCGGGGGCGCAGCGGGCGTGCAGGCGGCGGCGTTCGCCGGGGAGCAGGTCGTCGTAGACGGCCTCGCGGATGAGCGCGTGCCGGAAGACGTAGTCGTCGCCGTCCACGAGCAGCAGCCGCGCCCGTACGACCGGCCGCAGCGCCTCGTCGAGCGCCAGGTCGTCGAGCCCGGCGACCTGGCGCAGCACCTCGTGGGGCGTCCTGCGCCCGGCCACGGCGGCGATCCGCAGCACGTCGAGGCCGGGGCCCGGCAGCTTCTCGGCCCCGGCGAGCAGCAGCTCGCGCAGCGAGGCCGGGGTCGTGTCGCCCGCCTCGGCCAGCGCCTCGGCGAACAGCGGGTTGCCCTCGCTGCGCGCCACGATCGTGTCCACGTCGTCGCGGCCGAGCAGGCGGGCCACCTCGTCCCGGCCGAGCGGTGGCACCCTGACCACCTCGGCGCCGGGCAGCCGCAGCGGCTCACGCGAGGTCACGACGACCATCACGCCGGGCCGCGTCAGGTTGCGCAGCAGGTACGCCAGCAGGTCGCGGGCGGCCTGGTCGGCCCAGTGCAGATCCTCGAGCAGGATCAGCAGGGGACGGCGCTCGGTGGCCCGCTCGACCAGCAGCAGCACCTCCTCGAACAGCCGGGCCCGGCCCAGGTCGGGCGTGTCGTCCAGCTCCCCCAGCTCGGGCAGCAGGCACGCCAGCCCCTTGCGCCCGCCGCCCGGCACGAGCCCGGCGCCGTACTCCCTGACCAGGCGGCGCAGCACGGGCACGAACGGCGCGTACGCCGGCCCGCCCGGATCGGCCCCGCCCTCGGCCACCAGCGCGTCCACCCCACCGGCGAACCGCTCGACCAGCCTGGACTTGCCGATCCCCGCCTCGCCCACGACCAGCACCGCACCCGGGGTACGGGCCCACGCGGCGGCCAGCCGGGTCAGCTCGGCCTCACGTCCCACGAACACCTCCTCATTATGAAGAGGCGGCTACGCATCATGCCCGATCCCGTCCAAGGCGGGATTTGTCATCGTCGAGGGCGTGATGACGCGTTCGTTAGGTCTGATGATGGCCGCCTCGGTGTCCGGGATGCTCGGCTTCTTCCTGTTGTTCTCCGCCGTCCCCCTCTATGCCGCGACCGGCGGCTCCGGCGCGACCGGCGCGGGCCTGGCCACCGGCGCGATGATGGCGTCCACGGTCCTCGCCGAGCTGGCCGTGCCCTGGCTGCTGTCCCGGCACGGCTACCGGGTGGCGCTGGCGCTCGGCCTGCTCCTGCTCGGCCTGCCCGCCCTGCTGCTCCCGCTGTCGGCGGACCTGCCCGTGGTGCTGGCCGTGTCGCTGCTGCGCGGCGCGGGCCTCGGCGTGCTCGTGGTCGCCGGCACCGCGCTCACCGCCGACCTGGTGCCCGCCGAGCGCCGCGGCGAAGGGCTGGGCCTGTACGGCCTGGCCGTCGGGGTGCCCTCGGTCGCCGGTCTGCCGCTGGGCCTGTGGGCGGCCGACGCGCTCGGGTTCGCGCCCGTCCTGGTGGTCGGCGGGCTGCTGCCGCTGGCCGGGCTCGCGGCGGTGACCGGCCTGCCCGCCGCCCGGCCGGTCACCGCCGGTCAGGGCGGGCGGACGGGCGGGCTGGCCGCGCCGATGCTGGTCTTCGCCTCGGTCACGTTCGCCGTCGGCGTGCTGGTGACGTTCCTGCCGCTGGCGGGCTCGCCCGGACTGGCCTCGGCGGCCCTGCTCGCCCAGTCGCTGGCCACGCCGACGGCCCGCTGGTGGGCGGGCCGGTTCGGCGACCGCCACGGCCCGGCCACGCTGCTCGTGCCGGGCCTGCTCGCCGCCGCCACGGGCACCGCGCTCCAGGCGTGGACGGACGCGCCGGTACCGGTCGTGGCCGGGATGGCGCTGTTCGGCGCGGGCTTCGGGGTGCTGCAGAACGCGACGCTGACGCTGATGCTCCGGCGCGGCCCGGCGGCCCGGGTCAGCGCCCTGTGGAACCTGGCCTACGACGCCGGGATGGGCGTGGGCGCGACGGGGTTCGGGCTGGTGCTCGGGCATACCGGCTACCGGCTGGGGTTCGTGCTGGTGGCCGCGCTGATCGCGGTGACGGTCCCGCTGGCCGTGGTCAGGCCCGCGTACGCGCCACTCCCACGGTGATCTCGTGGCCGAGGCGGCGGCCGGTCAGCAGCTCCAGGTCGTCGCCGCTCCAGAACCTGCCGGGGTCGTACCAGTTGGGACGGCGTCCGCCGGGCAGCAGGCCCATCGCCTCGTAGGTGACGGCCACGACCTCCGCGCAGTACGCGCTCTCCAGCGTGCGGTCGTTCCTGGCGCGGCGCGGGACCCGGCCCCTGGCCCAGCGGGCGGCCAGCCGGGCCGTGGACGGGAACGGGGTGCCGTCGAGCCGGGCGACCGTGCGCAGCGCCGCGTCCTCCATCTCGGGGGTGGCCTGCGGTTCGAGCTGGCGCAGCCACGGACGCTGCCCGTAGCGGTCGGCCCAGACGGTGACCGCGTCGCGCAGGTCGTGCAGCTGGACGCCGCGGTGGTGGGTGCCGTCCCACAGGTCGAGCAGCGACTTGCCCAGCTCGGCGTGCCACATCATGGGCGGCAGGTCCTCGATCACGATCGCCATGCCCACGTGGTTGACCGGGCTGTTGGTCATGGTCTGGATGGCCCGGTCGGGCACGGACCTCCCGCGGAAGATCCACAGATCGCCGGTCCTGGTCACCTTGACGGCCTCGTCGAGAGTCAGCACATCGCTAGCCTAGGCACATGCGCTGGTGGAAGATGCTCGGTCTGGCGGGAATCGCGGGAGTCGCGGCGACAGGGGTGGTGATCGCGCGCGCCGAGCGACGGCGGCGGGCGTACACGCCCGAGGAGATCAGGACGCGGCTGCGCGAGCGCGTCGAGGCGTCCTCGGCGGAGGCGGTTCAGCCGGAGGGGCGCAGCTCGTAGGCGAACACCACGTCGGGGTAGGCCGGGTTGTCGTCGTAGCCCTGCACACCGCCCAGGTAGGCCCGCTGGTACCGCACCACCCAGGGCAGCGCCGCGGCGGCCCGCACGTCGAGCACGCGTCCGGTGGCCTGCTCATACGCCGCCCGCGCCGCCTCCTTGTCGGTCACGCTCAGCTCGGGCAGCCCTTCGAGCAGCTCGTCCAGGGTCCTGTCGCGCAGGTAGGCGAGGTTGAACACGGGCGGGTCGGCGCTGCGGAAGACGTTGCCGAACCATGAGTAGCCGTCGGCGTACTCGGGCCACCAGTACATGAGGAAGATGTCCTGCTCACGTTTCCTGCCCTGCTGCCACTGGGCGTTCCAGGACAGGGCGCGGGCGTCGAGCGTGACGTTGAGCGGCTTCAGCTCCGCCGCCAGGCTGGTGGCCAGCAGCCGCTGGTCGTGGTCGCCCTGGGCGTAGGTCAGCCGCAGCCGCAGCGGCCGGCCGGCGGGCCCGTACCCGGCGCGGCCCAGCAGCCGCGCGGCGCCCGCCAGGTCCTGCCGGCGCTCGCGGCCCGCGACGTGGCCGGTCAGCCCCTCGGGGACGATGCCGCTGGCCGGCGCGACCGCTCCCCTGAGCGCCCTGACCAGGCCGCGGTAGTCGACGGCCTTCTGCACCGCGCGGCGCACCCGCACGTCCTTCATGGGCCCGGCCGCGGTGTTGAACAGCAGCATGGCCGTCTGGTACGAGTCCCGCTCGCTGGTGCGCACCCCCGGCGTGACCGCGGCCCTGGCGAACAGCCGGGGGCTGAGCCGGTCCACGAAGCTCACCTCGCCGCGCGCCAGCATCCGCCACGCGCGGTCGGGGTCGGGCACGACGCGGTACTTGACCGCGCTGTAGTGCGGCTTGTCCCATCCGCCCCAGTATTTGGGGTACGCCTTCAGCGTCAGCTCGTCCTCCTGGCCCGGACGCCAGGCCGCCACCGTGTACGGCCCCGACCCCGCGTCCCGGCCCGCGCCGAGCCATGAGCGCAGGTCGGGCGCCGCCTGCGTGTCGTAGATGTAGGCCGCGTACCCGGAGGAGGCCACCAGGTCCAGCGGCACGGCGTACTTCAGGGCGAAGGTGACCGTGCTCGCGTCCACGGCCCTGATGGAGGAGACGGCGTCCCAGATGTAGGACGCGCCCGCGCGGGCCTTCATCGTGCGCTCGATCGACGCCTTGACCGCCGCCGCGTCCACCGGCCTGCCGGTGTGGAAGGTCGCGCCCTGGCGCAGCGTGAACGTCCAGGTGCGGCCGTCGGGGGTCGAGCGCCAGGAGGTGGCCAGGCGGGGGGCCGACTTCTTGGTGAAGGGGTTCCAGAGGGTCAGGGTCTCGTAGACGTTCTGGAAGGCGATGAGCTCGTTGGAGTCGGAGGTCGCCGGGTCCCAGTCGGAGATGACGTCCAGGTTCTGCGCGTACACGAAGACGGACTCTGCGGCGGGGGGCCGGGGGATCTCCGCCGGGGCCGAGCAGGCCGACAGGAGTGCCAGCGCGGCGGCCGCTACGAGACGACGGCGCAACGCATCTCTCCTCTGTAACCGATTTGGGGGAAACCTACTGCAAGATCACGGACACATGTCCAAAAGTCCAGAAAAATTGGGCAATTGGGTGATCGAATTGCTATCCTCTGGGCTTGTCCCGTCCGGGGTTGCCAGCAGGGGACCGACCGGAGTGAGGTGCCATGGGTCGTAGCCGGACGATCCGCATGAAGATCATCGGACTACTACTCGTGCCCCTGACCTCCATGGTCGTGCTGTGGGGCGTCATCACCGCCGTCACCGCCGGCGAGAGCCTGGAGCTGCGTCAGTACAAGACACTCTGGACGAACCTCCGCCATCCGGCGTACAAGTTGATCAGCGAGCTCCAGCACGAGCGTCTCTCCTCGGCCAAGCTGCTGCGCCGGGCCGCCTCCCCGAAGGACGTGGCCGACCAGCGCACCCGCACCGACGCCGCCAGGGACGAGTTCAGAAAGCTCTCCAGCAGCTCCAAGGACCGATCGGAAGAGATCCGTACGCAGGTGGACGCGGTGTACACGCAGCTCGGCAGGATCGACGCGATCCGCAGTGAGATCGACGACGGCCATTCCGACCGTCTGCTCGTCGGCGAGGCGTACAACACCGTGGTCGACTCCCTCTACGGCCTGCACCGGCGCGTCGCGCTCATCAACGACATCCCGATCTACGAGCAGTCCCGTGTGATCATCGAGCTGGGCTATGCCAAGGAGCTGCTGACCAGGGAGCAGGCCATCGCGCTCGGGCCCGTCACGCCGTCCGAACGCCGGCAGTTCACCCAGATCGTCGGCAACCGGCGCTTCCTGATCGACCAGGGGCTCGGCGAGCTGGACCCGAGCCTGCGCGACACCCAGGTCTCCCTCGTCACCTCCCCCGCCTACCAGCGCATGCGGCTGATGGAGGACCGGATCATCGCCGGCGCCACGCCGCCGCGCGGCTGGCTGAGCACGACCGAGTCGATCTCCAAGACGTACGCGGAGTCGCTCATGCGGGCCAGCACGCTGCTCAACTCGCGCGCCGACCCGGTGGCCGACCAGGTGCTGTCGCGGGCGTTCATCCTGGCCGGCACGTGTTTCCTGCTGGTCATCGTGTCGATCGTGTTCTCGCTGCGGATGGGCAACCGGCTGTCGAAGGAGCTGGGCGCGCTCAGGCTCGCCGCGCTGGAGGTCGCCCAGGAGCGGCTGCCGCACGTGGTGGCCAAGCTGCGCAAGGGCGAGCGCGTGGAGATGCCGGAGTTGTCGGTGGCGACCAGCACGGTCGAGATCGGCGACGTCGGCCAGGCCTTCTCCACCGTCCAGCAGACCGCCGTCGAGGCCGCGATCGGCCAGGCGCAGCTCAGCGAGGGCGTCGGGCACGTCTTCCGCAACCTCGCCAGGCGTTCCCAGGCCCTGCTGCACCGCCAGCGCATCCAGCTGGAGGACATGCAGCACCGCGCCACCGACCCTGAGGCCCTGGACGACCTGTTCCGCCTCGACCACCTGACCACCCGCATGCGCCGCCACGCCGAGGGCCTGATCATCCTGTCGGGCGCCACCCCGGGCCGCGGCTGGAGCAAGCCCGTGCCGCTGCTCGACGTGGCCCGCGGCGCGACGGCCGAGGTGGAGGACTACCGCAGGGTCACCGTCGAGCCGATGTCCGGCCAGCGCCTGGCCGGACCGGTGGTCGGCGACGTGATCCACCTGGTCGCCGAGCTCATCGAGAACGCGACCGTCTACTCGCCCCCGCACACGCAGGTCATCGTGCGCGGCGAGGAGACGGCCCGCGGCTTCGCCTTCGAGGTCGAGGACCGCGGGCTGGGACTGAGCACCCAGGAGCTGGCCGAACTCAACGAGCGGCTGGCCAGCCCACCCGAGTTCGACCTGGCCGACAGCGACAAGCTGGGGCTTTTCGTCGTCTCCCGCCTGGCCGCCAGGCATGACATCCGCGTGACGCTACGCGGTTCACCATATGGAGGGACCACCGCGATCGTGTTGATCCCGGCTGAGCACGTGGCCGACCCGGAACCGGAGGCCGACGTGAAGGAGCCCGCCCGTCCTGTGATGCGGGTGGTGCCAAGTGAGTGACGAGCGCTGGCTGGACGAGGACGCCGGTCCGATCGTCCCGGCCTACCTGCTGACCAGGGGCCGTACGGTGCCCGCGAGCGAGGCCATCGACCTCATCGCGGTCATCGTCACCGCCGGCGGGCTGACGCCTCCGGTGGGGCTCGGGCCCGAGCACCTGATCATCATGCAGAAGTGCACCAAGCCCACCCGGCTGGTGGACGTGGCCGCCGAGCTGAACCTGCCCATCGGCGTGGTCAGGGTGCTGGTCGGCGACCTGCACGCGCGGCAGCTCGTCCAGGTCGAGCTGCCGCCGCCCGCGCCGGACGCCAAGGTGCTGCTGGAAGTGATCAGTGGGCTGAAGGCGCTGTGACGGCCCGGCTGTTCAGCTTCCCGTAGACCGTGGCGAAGGCCGCCGCGACCAGCCCGGCCACCGCGGCGGTGCCGAACACCCACTGGAAGCCCAGGACGCCGGGCCGCGCGGCCAGGGTCGCGGCGATGGCCGCGCCCGCCACACTGCCGCCGACGATGCGCACCAGCGCGTTCACGCCCGCGGCCAGCGCGGTCCTGGACGGCTCGACGTGCTCGACGGCCATCGTGCCCAGCGCGGCGTAGCCGACGCCGAGGCCGACGCCCATGAGGGAGGAGGCCACGTACAGGGTGGCCGGGCTGCCGTGCTCGAACGCCAGCCACGCCCCCGAGAGCCCGGTCACCCCCGCGCCCGCCGCCACCATGTACGAGGCGGCGAACCGGCGCATGAGCCGCCCCGCGAACAGCGAGATGACCAGCATGAACAGGGTGCTCGGCAGCAGGAAGAAGCCGACCTGCAGGGTGGAGGCGCCGAAGCCGTAGCCGGTCGCCTTCGGCACCTGGGCGAACTGCGACATGCCGGTCAGCAGCGTGAAGAACGAGAACCCGAGCAGCATCGAGGAGACCGTCGCGCCGATCGTGCCCCTTTGCACCAGCATCGACATCTCGACCAGCGGCTCGGCCACCCTGCGCTCGACCAGCACCCACACCACGGCCAGCGCGGCGGCCGCGGCGAACAGGCCGAGCACGCCGGGCGACGTCCAGCCCCACGAGCCGCCCTCGCTGATCGCCAGCAGCAGCGCGACCAGCCAGGCGGTCAGCAGCGCGGCCCCGGCGAGATCCGGACGGCCCTTGCCGGCCGGCGCCACGTCACGCACGAGGAAGGCCAGGATCACGAGGGCCACCAGGGAGATCCCGCCGGTGATCCAGAACACCAGGTGGTAGTCGCCGGCGGCCAGCCCGGCCAGGATCATGCCGCCGCCGCTGCCGAACCCCATCGTCGCGCTCAGCACGCCGATGCCGGTCGCGAGCTGCTGCCGGGGAAGCAGGTCGCGGACCACTCCGATCGACAGCGGGACCAGCGCGGACACTGCTCCCTGGAGGATGCGGGCGACGATCAGCCAGGCCAGCGACGTGGCCAGCGCCGCCATGACCGAACCCACCACCAGCAGGGCCAGGGCGCCGAGGATCATCCGGCGCCGGCCGTACATGTCGCCGAAGCGCGACAGCAGCGGCGTGGAGACCGCGGCGACCAGCAGGCTGATGGTGAGCGTCCAGCTCACGGCCGAGAGTGAGGCGTGCAGCTCGCGCTGCAGCACGGGAAGCAACGGGACCACCGCGGTGTTCTGGAGGGCGGCTATGGAGGCCGCGAACGCCAGTGAGACCACCGTGGGCCAGGGGTTGCGCATCGACGTCTCACGCGCCGCGGATGCGACGACTGTCGCCATGTCGGCTCCTTTAGATAACTTAGGTAAGTAACCGAGCAACGATGATACATACGTAAGTTAGGTAAGCAAACAGATGGGCGAAGATCTCAACAAGACGGTGTCGGCCTTCCGCCGGCTGGTCATCACGCTCAACCGCGCCAAGGCCCACGAGTGGCTCACCGAGGCCGCCGGCATCCGGCTCGACCGGCCCGACGTGCAGATCATCGTCTACCTGCTGGACGCGGGCGAGCCGCGCAGGATCGGCATGATCGCCGAGGGCCTGCAGGTGGAGAGCCCGCACGTGACCAGGCACGTCGCCGCTCTGGAGCAGCGCGGGCTGGTCGAGCGCGTACGCGACCCCGACGACCGGCGGGCCTGGCGCATCGCGCTCACCGAGGAGGGGGCCGAGGTGGCCGGCAGGTGCCGCCGGATCACCACCGGCTGGTTCGAGGAGGCGCTGGCCGACTGGCCGGAGTCGGAGCGGGAAGAGCTGTCCAGGCTGATGACGAAGCTGTCTGACGACTTCTGCGAGCGCATGCGCGCCCGGTACACCTGAAAAACGCGTTGCGGGGCCGGCCGGCCGGCGGCATGCTCGTGCCATGGTCATCCGGCGAATGCGCGTCCCGCACCCGTCCGGGGGTTCCCGCCGTTGAGATCGGCGGCCCCCGGCCCGTTCCAGGGACACTGTTGGCGAATCCGGGTTTCGTGCCTAGAGGTTGTCCCGTATGGGGTTGGGGTTATCCCGTGAGGGCCATGTTGTGGAGGCGTACAACGCCGAACAAGGCCTGAGAAGGCTCAGCCACTGGACGGCAGGCAGATCATCGCGCGTCCGAGGCCCCGATGAAGCTGGGATCGCTGCGCACCGACCGCGTTCGGACGGGTGGACGCCGGGACAGCAGCCATCCCATCAGCGCGGCGGCGAGGCCTGCTAGGCCGGCCGCCGCGAAGCCGCCTGCCGGTCCGGACGTGTCGATCGCCCCGCCGACGATCGGGACGCCGAGGGCGAAGCCCGCGCCCAGCGCCGAGGACTGCAAGCCTGTCGCCTCACCGCGCACGCTCGCGGGTGCGAGCCGGCTCACGGCGTCGGACAACGCGGAAAGAGTCGGTGCGGCAAGCAGCCCCGCGCCGCAGCCTGCCACACACAACCAGCGCCAGTCGTGGGCCAGTCCGGCGGGAATGGTCACCAGCCCGAGCAGGCCGAGCAGCAGCCAGGTGGGCAGCGGTCGCGGGAGCGCGCCGTACAGAAGCCCGCCGGCGATGGAGGCCGCGCCGTACACGGCCACCACGACGGCGGCCCAGGAAACCTGGCCGGCTTCCTTGAGAGTGGCCACGATGGCCAGGTCGGTACCGTTGAGCACGATCGTGGTGCCGAACGCCATCACCAGCACCGCGATCATTCTCGGGCCCAGCCACTCCCGGCGACGCGGGCGGTCGGCTGGGTCGGCCGGCGCCTCGCCCTCGGCCCGCAGCGGGGGGTTGAGCAGGGCGATCCCCGCTCCGCCCGCCACGATCGCAGCGCCGACGCCCCAGGCCACCACGCCGGAGGGCAGTTGTGCCGCGCAGAGGATCACGATCGGCGGGCCCACCACGTAGGACAGCTCGCCCTGTACCGCTTCCAGCGCGAAGGCGGCCCGGCGCTGTCCCGCCTTCGTCATCGCGGCGATCGCCTGCCTGGTCACCATCGGGGCCGGCACCATCAGCAGACCTGCTACGAAAGCGGCGGCCAGCAGGGTCGTGTACGGCAGTGCCGCCATGCTCAGCCAACACGCGACCTGAACCACGACGGTGATCAGCAGCACGATACGCGCGCCCCGCCGGTCGATCATGCGGCCCAGCAGCGGACCGCCCAGCGCCAGACCGGCGGTCATGGCCGCCGCGGCTCCTCCCGCTGCCGCGTAGCTCATGTCCAGGCCCAGAGCGACGTACATCGTCAACGCCATCCCGGAGGCCGTGATCGCGGTGCGGGCGAGCAGCGAGACGCCCAGCAGCGATGCCATCCCGGGCACGGCGAGCACCTGTCGGTATCGAGTCACCGGCGTGACGCTAGCTCCGATCATCTGGTGATAGGAAGTAGCCATATGATTGGGGCCGATATAATGGATTCTTATGGCAAGAGATCTGGAGATCGTGCTGCTGCGGTCGTTCGTCACCGCTGTGCGGGCGGGCAGCATCAGCCGCGCCGCAAGCGCGCTAGGGCAGAGCCAGCCCGCGCTCAGCCAGCAGTTGCGCAAGCTTGAGAACACCGTCGGTAGCCCCCTGCTCCTCCGGTCCACGACCGGCGTCTCGCCGACCCGCGCGGGTGACGAACTTCTGCCATACGCCGAGCGCATCCTCTCGCTCTCCACGCAGGCACTCACTGAAACCGGCCGCGCACTGACCGGCCACTGCGGCGTCGGGTTGCTCGAAGACCTCGCCGTGTCCCAGCTTCCGCAGGCCCTCGCCGACCTCGCCCGGCTGCATCCAGGCGCGACGCTTGAGGTGCTCAGCCTCTCCGGCGACGCGAGGCGAGAGGCGTACGACGCGGGACGCGTCCAACTCGTGCTCGACGAGGCGGCGGACGTTCCCGGCCGGCCGCGCTGGACGGTGCGCCGACCGCTGGTCTGGGCGGTCGGCCAGGGTGTGGACTTGGCTGCCGATCCGCTACCCGTGGTGCTGTTCTCGGGCCCGTGCACATGGCGTGCGTCCGTGCTGGAAGGGCTGGAAGGTGCCGACCGCCGCTGGCGGGTGGCGTTCGAGAGCAACAGTCTCGTCGGTGTGCTCGCCGCGGTGCGGGCCGGGCTCGGCGTTACGGCGGTGCTGCCCGGCAATCTCGAACCGGCCATGGCGTGCCACGACGCGGACGCCCTGCCCGGCCTGCCGGACATCGAACTCGGCCTGGCCAGACACCCGCGGACCGAAGGCGATCCGCTGGTCGATGCCGTGGAGACCGCGCTACGACGCATGGTCTGAGCGGCGCCGCCCTCAGGCAGCTAGCGCTGCGAAGTGTGAGGTCCTCGTCGGAGCGAGGGGCACGCCCATCAGCCACGCGTCGATCCGCGTCAGGTTCATCGCCGCGGCGGTGAGCAGGTGCTGAAGATGGGTCTTGGCGGTCCCGCGATATCGGGACCCCCTGGCCCTGAACCCGTTGACGGCTTGAGCGATGGTGCCCTCGATGCCCTGGCGGGCCTGGTAGCGAGCCCTCCATTCAGGGCTGTCCTTGTTGATGCGAGCCTGCTGGAGCACCTCGTATTGCTCTCGGGTTCGCAGAGTGATCCGGCGGCGGGGAATGCTGGCCCGGGTGCATTGTGGCCGGACGGGACACGGCGTGCAGTCTTTCCGGGCGAACTGGACCCTGATGATCTCTGTGCCGCTTTCGTCCAGCTCATAGGCCCATCGCTTGCTGATTTTGCCTTGCGGACAGGTGATCTTCTCGTTGTCCCAGTCGATGGTGAAGGCGCTGACGGGGATGGTCCCTTCAGCCGACTTCTGCCAGGCGGTGCTGGGCATCATCGGCCCGATCATCTCTACGTTGTGGTCGGGTTTGGCCGCCACCACCATGGCCGCGCTCATGTACCCGGTGTCGACCAGGTGCTCGACCGGCAGCAGCCTCCGCTCGGCTAACCCCTTGTGAACGAGGGACAGGACGCCGAAGTCGTTGCCAGGCGCCGGAGTCGTTGTGACGTGGGTAATCACATGAGGTGCGCCGTCATCGCAGGTCTCGGTGAGGTAAACCTTGAAGCCGTCCCACTGGGTATCGCGCTTGACGCCGACGCGCGCGTCCTCGTCGTAGGGGGAGATCAGACGCGCGGACGAGGCCGGCTGCTCCTGAGAGGTGCGCCAGCGGACCTGTCCATCCTCGTCGCGGAACTCCTGAATCCAGATCCGCCGCAGCATCTCCACGGCAGGGACCTCTCGGAGCCACGGCGGGGCCAACTCGGAATAGACGGCGAGCAGCAGCCGAATTCCGTCCACTCCGATCTGGTTGGCGAGTTCGACCTTGGCCGCCGTCTGCTTAGGCATCCGGAACTCTTCGGTGCGGGCGTCGTAGCGATCCCACCACTCTGGCTGAGCGACCGTGACCAGCCAGTCGGGTGCCACCACGGCCAGCGCGTTCAGCGCCGCCCGCAACGTTTCGTGCACCTTCTCCAGCCGGTTCATCGACCGGATGGCGGCTAGAACATGAGTGGAATCGGTCCGCTGCCGGCCGCCGCTGCGGACCAGCCCAGCTTCGCGGGCGCGTTCCAGAACGGCATCGAAAACCCGCTGTTCCATCCCATTGTCGATCAGCCGGAGGCGGAACTCGCACAGTACCGAGTGGTCAAACCCGGGATCGGTCAGCTCCAGGCCGAGCGCGTACTTCCAGTCGATCCGGGCCCGCGCCGCCTCGGCTGCCTTCCGGCCGGACAGGTTCTCGGTGAACTGCAGGATCGACACCAGTGCGAGCCGTGCCGGCGACAGGGCAGGCTGCCCGCGAGTCGAGAACGCCTCGGCGAAGTCCTCATCCGCGAACAGCACTCCCAGCTCGTCACGGATCCTGATCGCCAGGCTCCCCTTGGGGAACGCGGCCCGTGCGACCTCTGCGGTGGCACTGGGGATCAGCTCGGACTCGACTCGGCGTAGCGACACCAACGACCAACCTTCGAGAAGATCAACAAAGAAGCCTTTGTCTCGAACGGTCCTGGCTCCAGCTGAATGAAATCTCTGGCCTCAGTTAGCGATCTGTACGGTGTGACGTTAAGTTACCGGGCCCGTCGGCTCGTGGCGGCGTGGGGAGCGTTGGTGTCGGGATGATTGGGCAGACAGCAAAGATCGAATCGCGTTGTGATGGTTGCGGGGGCACCCTGGTCCGCCAGGTGAACCAGTTCATCGACTGCGGGCAGCTGTGGTGGGATGCCGAGGCATCCTGCGCGTCCTGCGGTGCTGGCTGGTGGGAGCACCCGGATTCAGGCAAGCCGCCGGAAGATGTCCGCAGTGCCCTGCTGGCGGCGCATGGCCCAAGCCGACTGCGTGTGGTCGGTCCGGTGCCGAACCTGGTCTCGGTCTTGAAGGTTCTGCGGGAGGTCTGGGAGGTGTCACTTCCCCAGGCTCGTGAACTCGCCGACGAGCTCACTCACGCCGGCGTGGTCGGGACATTGGCGGAGATGGAGTTTCTGCACACCCGGCTGCGGAGCCGTGGCGTCGCAGCCGGGGTGAGGTCCGATGCCGGCCCGGAGGGTGAGCGGATTCCCTGGTAGCCAGTCTTTGATCAATTCGCCAACAGTGTCGTTCCAGGCGGGTGGGGGCGCTGGTGTGCCCGGCGGTTTCATAAGCCGCTCCAGGCGGGTTCGATCCCCGCACCCGCCACCGCGTTGCTGGTAGAGATGAACCCATGCGGATCTCGGTGGCGGCGGACAGCGACGACGGAGTGGCCGGGCGCGTGGTGTCCGAGCTGCGCGGGCGGGGTCACGAGGTGCTGACCCACGGCGCACTCGACGACGGCGAACGCGACGACTGGGCCTGGGCCTGCGAACTGGCCGCCAGAGACGTCGCCGAGGGCCGGGCCGACCAGGCGGTGGTCTGCTGCTGGACGGGCACGGGCGCCTCGATCGCCGCCAACAAGGTGCCGGGCGTGCGCGCCGCGCTCTGCGTCGACGCCTACACCGCCGACGGGGCGCGCAAGTGGAACGACGCCAACGTGCTGGCCCTCAGCCTCCGCCTGACCTCCGACGTCGTGCTCGGCGAGATCCTCGACGCCTGGTTCGGCGGCCGGCCCAGCACCGATCCGGCCGACGTGGCCAACGTGGCGCACCTCGCGGAGATCTAGGCTCTGTGGCATGGACAACTTACGGTGCACGCACTGCGGCGAGGAGGGCCTCGAACCCGGGTTCGTCGCGGACCAGGGTGAGCACTCCCGGGGGTACGCCCGCTGGGTCGAAGGGGCCTTGCGGCGCGGGATCCTGGGCGGGGCCCGGCTGATGGGCCGTCCCAAGTGGGAGATCGACGCCTACCGCTGCCGTTCCTGCCACCACCTCGAACTCTTCGCCACCCGTCCCGACTAGGCCGTGCCCGCGGTCCGGGGCGACTCACAACCCTCGCGTCCGGGGGCACGGAAATCGTCGGTGCCGCCCTCTAGGGTGCTTGCCATGACCGACGTGCTGATCCGCGGCGGGCGGCCCTGGGGGCTCGCGTTCCCCGCCGACCTGCTCGTCCGCGACGGCCGCATCCACCAGGTGGGCGCGTCCCTCGACGCGCCCGGCGCCCTCGTCCTCGACGTCACCGGCCAGCTCGTCCTGCCCGGTCTCGTCGACGCCCATTGCCACCTCGACAAGACGCTCCACGGCGGCCCCTGGATCCCTCACTCCGCCGACGACTCGCTGGCCGGCCGCATCGCCAACGACCTGGGCCGCCGCGCCGAGCTGGGCGTACCGAGCGCCGAGCGCGCCGGCGCGCTGCTGGCCCGGATGAGCGAGGCCGGCACCACCCACGTGCGCACCCACACCGACATCGACCCGTCCGTGGGCCTGCGGGGCGTGGAGGCCGTGCGCGAGGCCGCCGCCCGCTCCCCCGTCGACGTGCGGCAGGTCGCCTTCCCGCAACACGGCGTGCTCACCAACCCCGGCACCGCCGACCTGCTGGCCGAGGCGCTCAGAAGCGGCGTCGAGGCGGTCGGCGGCCTCGATCCGGCCGGCGTCGACCGCGATCCGGTGCGCCACCTCGACCTGATCTTCGGCCTGGCCGACCGGTTCGGCGCGCACATCGACATCCACCTCCACGACGGAGGCTCGCTGGGCGGCTGGGAGCTGGAGCTGATCATCGAGCGCACCAAGGCGCTGGGGCTCGGCGGCCGGGTGACGGTCAGCCACGCGTACGCGCTGGGCGAGCTCGGCGACGCCGCCCAGGACCGCCTGATCCAGGGCTTCCTCGACGCGGGCGTGGCCGTCGCCACCGCCGCCGTCTACAGCTACCCGGTGCCGCCGGTCAAGAAGCTGCGCGCCGCGGGCGTCACCGTCGCCTGCGGCCACGACGGCGTCCGCGACCTGTGGGGCCCCTACGGCTCGGGCGACATGCTGGAGCGCGCGATGCACCTCGCCTACCGCAGCGCGTTCCGCCGCGACGAGGACATCGAGCTCGCTCTGGAGGCGGCCACCGTGGGCGGCGCGCGGGCCCTCGGGCTGCCCGACTACGGCCTGGCTCCGGGCGACCGGGCCGACCTCGTCGTGGTGCCCGCGAGCGGCCCCGGAGAGGCCGTGGTCGTTCACCCTCGGCGCACTCTGGTCATGAAGGACGGCGTAGTCCTGCACAATTGACCGGCGGGACCATCGAAAGGCAGGCAAGTGCTCTCTATACACCAGCGGATCGCGGCAGAGCTCGACGTGCGCGACGGGCAGGTGCAGGCGGCGGTCGATCTGCTCGACGGCGGCGCCACCGTGCCGTTCATCGCGCGCTACCGCAAGGAGGTCACCGGCGCCCTCGACGACGCGCAGCTCCGCACGCTCGAAGAACGGCTGCGCTACCTTCGCGAGCTCGACGAGCGCCGGGCGGCGATCCTGGAGTCGATCGAGTCTCAGGGCAAGCTCGACGACGACCTGCGCGCGCAGATCATGGCGGCCGAGACCAAGGCCAGGCTCGAAGACATCTACCTGCCCTACAAGCCCAAGCGGCGCACCAAGGCGCAGATCGCCCGCGAGCTGGGCCTTGAGCCGCTGGCCGAGAAGCTGCTCGGCGACCCCACGCTCCACCCGGCCACGGTCGCCGCGGAGTTCGTCACCGAGGGCGTGGCCGACGCCGGCGCGGCCCTCGAAGGGGCCAGGGCGATCCTGATCGAGCGGTTCGCCGAAGACGCCGACCTCATCGGCGACCTGCGCGAGCGGCTGTGGAGCCGCGGCCGGCTGGTGTCGAAGGTGCGCGAGGGCAAGCAGGAGGCGGGGGCGAAGTTCTCCGACTACTTCGAGTTCACCGAGCCGTTCACCAAGCTGCCCTCCCACCGCGTCCTGGCGATGTTCAGGGGCGAGAAGGAGGAGGTCCTCAACGTCGTGCTGGAGCCCGGCGAGACCGCCGACTACGAGCTGCGCATCGGCGCCCGGTTCGGCATCTCCGACAAGGGGCGTCCGGCCGACGCGTGGCTGGCCGAGACCGTGCGCTGGGCCTGGCGCACCCGCATCCTCGTGCATCTCGGCATCGACCTGCGGATGCGCCTGTGGCAGGCGGCCGAGGAGGAGGCCGTGCGGGTCTTCGCCGCCAACCTGCGCGACCTGCTGCTCGCCGCCCCGGCCGGCACCCGCGCGACCATGGGCCTCGACCCCGGCCTGCGCACCGGCGTGAAGGTGGCTGTGGTCGACGCCACGGGCAAGGTCGTCGAGACCGCCACCATCTACCCCCACGAGCCCAAGCGCCAGTGGGACCAGTCGCTGGCCGTGCTCGGCGCGCTGGCCCAGAAGCACGGCGTCGAGCTCATCGCCATCGGCAACGGCACCGCCTCGCGCGAGACCGACAAGCTGGCCGGCGACCTGGTCAAGCTCATGCCGTCGATCACCAAGATCGTGGTGTCGGAGGCGGGCGCCTCGGTCTACTCGGCCTCGGCCTACGCCTCCCAGGAGCTGCCCGACCTCGACGTGTCGCTGCGCGGCGCGGTCTCCATCGCCCGCCGGCTCCAGGACCCGCTGGCCGAGCTGGTCAAGATCGACCCCAAGTCGATCGGCGTCGGCCAGTACCAGCACGACCTGGCCGAGTCCAAGCTCTCCCGCTCGCTCGACGCCGTCGTCGAAGACTGCGTCAACGCGGTCGGGGTCGACGTCAACACGGCATCCGCGCCCCTGCTCACGCGGGTGTCGGGCATCGGCGCGACGCTGGCCGAGGGCATCGTGCGCCACCGCGACGCCAACGGGCCGTTCCGTACCCGCACGGCGCTGAAGGAGGTCTCGCGGCTCGGGCCCAAGGCGTTCGAGCAGTGCGCCGGCTTCCTGCGCATCCCGGACGGCGACGACCCGCTCGACGCCTCCAGCGTGCACCCCGAGGCGTACCCGGTGGTCCGGCGCATCCTGAGCTCGGTCCAGACCGACCTCAAGTCGCTGATCGGCAACACCTCGGCCCTGCACACGATCCGGCCGCAGGACTTCATCGACGACACCTTCGGCCTGCCGACCGTCACCGACATCCTGCGCGAGCTGGAGAAGCCGGGTCGCGACCCGCGTCCGGCGTTCAAGACGGCCGCCTTCAAGGAGGGCGTGGAGAAGATCTCCGACCTGGTGGCGGGGATGATCCTGGAGGGCGTGGTCACCAACGTGGCCGCCTTCGGCGCGTTCATCGACATCGGCGTCCACCAGGACGGTCTGGCGCACGTGTCGGCCCTGTCCCGCACCTTCGTCAAGGACCCGCGCGACGTGGTCAAGCCCGGCGACATCGTCCGGGTCAAGGTGCTCGACGTCGACATCCCGCGCAAGCGCATCTCCCTGACCCTCCGCCTGGAGGACGACGTCACCCAGCCGTCCGCGGAGGGCCGCCCGCCCCGCAAGTCCGGCACCCGCCCGGAGGGCGCCCGCAACGGCGACGGCGGCGGTCGCAACGGCAACCGTGACGGCTCCGCCCCCCGTGGCGAAGGCGGCCGCAACGGCGGCGCCCGCGACGGTGGCCGGGGCGACGGCGCTCGCGGTGACAGCGGTCGTGACGGTGGTCGTGACGGCGGCCGCGACGGCGGCCGCGGTCAGGGTGGTCGTGGCGACGGCGGTCGTGGTCAGGGCCGCGGCGACGGTCAGCGCGGCGGCCAGCGCCGCCAGGACCGTCCGGCTCCCATGGGCGCGATGGCCGAAGCCCTCCGCAAGGCGGGCCTCGGCGGCGACAACCGCTGACAGAGATGATGTAGGTGAGCACCTCCCGCCAGTCCTGACCCAACCTCTGACTGACCTCGGGTCTTCAACGGGATCTGTCGGTCTGAGCGGG
>NZ_JBSFGF010000040.1:0-47657 GCF_053596455.1 Nonomuraea sp. NPDC001699
GCGGCGGCCGGGATCCCGGCCGCCGCCTCTGGCGTGACTAGCTGCAACCCTCGGCCGGGGGCGCGGTCTCCGACAGCTTCAAGCCCTGGATGCCGCCGAACCACTTCTCCAGCAGCTGCTTCATGGTGCCGTTGTCCCACAGCTTCTTCACCGCGGTGTTGACGGCCTCACACGTCTTGCTGTCGCCCTTCTTCAGGCCGATGCCGTACTTCTCGTCCGTGAAGCCCTGGCCGAGCACCTTGAAGTTGCCGCCGGCCTGCTTGGCGAAGCCCGCCAGGATCAGGTCGTCGGTGGTGACGGCGTCGAGGTTGCTGCCCGACAGCTTCTGCACGCACTCGGAGTAGGTGGCGGCGTCGACGGTCGTGGCGTCGATGTCGAGCTTGCCGTCCGGGGGCGGGTCGGTGACCCGCTTGTAGGAGTTGGAGCCGGCCGCCTTGCAGATCTTTTTGCCCTTGAGATCCTGAGGGGTGTTGATCGCGGTGTCGTCCTTGCGGACCATGATGTCCTGGTGCGCGATCACGTACGGGCCGCCGAAGGAGACCTTGCCCTTGCGCTCCTCGGTGATGGAGTACGTGGCGAAGATGATGTCGACGGTGCCGTTCTGGAGGAAGGGCTCGCGGTTGGAGGAGGCCGACTCCTTCCACTCGATCGTGGCGTCCTTGCCGCCGTTCATCTCCTTCAGCACGGCCTTGGCGACGTCGACGTCGAAGCCCTCGGGCTCCGACCCCTTCTTCAAGCCCAGGCTCGGCTGGTCCCACTTCGTGCCGACCACGACCTTGCCGCCGTCCTGGACCTTCTCCAGGACGCTGGCGTAGGTCTTGTCCCCGCCGCAGGCGGCGAGCGCGGCGAGCATGCCCGCTGCCGTGACCACCGCTCCCAAACGACGCATGTGCATGTATACCTGCCTCAAAATCTCAGTGCGTGAGGATCTTCGAAAGGAAATCACGCGCGCGGTCGGTCTGCGCGTTGGTGAAGAACTCGTCGGGGGTGTTCTCCTCCACGATCTGCCCGTCCGCCATGAAGACCACCCGGTTGGCGGCCCGGCGGGCGAATCCCATCTCATGCGTGACGACCATCATCGTCATGCCGTCACGTGCCAGCCCGATCATCACGTCGAGCACCTCCTGGACCATTTCCGGGTCCAGCGCCGAGGTGGGCTCGTCGAAGAGGATCATCTTCGGGTCCATGGCCAGCGCACGTGCGATCGCGACCCGCTGCTGCTGGCCGCCGGAGAGCTGGGCCGGGTACTTGTCCGCCTGCGCGGCGATGCCCACCCGTTCCAGCAGTTCCATGGCCCGCGTGTCGGCCGCCTGGCGATCCTTGCGGCGCACCTTGATCGGCCCGAGCGTGACGTTCTCACGGATGGTCTTGTGCGCGAACAGGTTGAAGGACTGGAACACCATGCCGACCTCGGACCGCAGCCGGGCCAGCGACCTGCCCTCCTCGGGCAGCACCTGGCCGTCGAACACGATCCTGCCGTCGTCGATCGTCTCCAGGCGGTTGATCGTCCGGCACAGCGTGGACTTTCCACCGCCCGAAGGCCCGATGACCACCAGAACCTCGCCACGAGAGACGGTCAAGTTGATGTCCTTCAGGACGTGCAACGCCCCGAAGCGCTTGTTGACGCCCTCCAACTGAACGAGTGGAGTGGCGTCGCCGTTCTCCGTCATGGACCAAAACGGTAGAGGTCATTAAGACGCTGGTCACTAACCAGGTGGTACCGATCCGGTCACATCGAGCCGTCAAGCTGGTGTTTTAGACGGGGGCGGCTGCCGCGAGCCGGACAACGACTACCCTTGAACCTGCCATGACTGTGACCCAGGAGAGCGCCCGCACGTATGAAGTGCGCACATACGGGTGCCAGATGAACGTGCACGACTCCGAGCGCCTTTCCGGCCTGCTTGAGGACGCCGGTTACGTGCCGGCCCCCGAGGGGGGAACGGCCGACGTCGTCGTGTTCAACACGTGCGCCGTGCGGGAGAACGCCGACAACCGCCTCTACGGAAACCTCGGCCACCTGCGGCCGGCCAAGATGAGCAACCCGCGCATGCAGATCGCGGTGGGCGGCTGCCTGGCCCAGAAGGACCAGGGCGACATCGTCCGTAAAGCGCCCTGGGTCGACGTCGTCTTCGGCACCCACAACATCGGGTCTCTGCCGGTGCTGCTGGAGCGGGCCCGGGTGGCCGGTGAGGCCCAGGTCGAGCTGAAGGAGTCGCTGGAGGTCTTCCCCTCCACGCTGCCCACCAAGCGCGAGTCGGCCTACGCGGCGTGGGTCGCGATCTCGGTCGGCTGCAACAACACCTGCACGTTCTGCATCGTGCCGTCGCTGCGCGGCAAGGAGAAGGACCGCCGTCCCGGCGACGTCCTGTCCGAGGTGCGCACGCTCGTCGGCCAGGGCGTCCTGGAGGTGACGCTGCTCGGCCAGAACGTCAACACCTACGGCGTCGAGTTCGGCGACCGGCTGGCCTTCGGCAAGCTCCTGCGCGCCTGCGGCGACGTCGAGGGCCTGGAGCGGGTGCGCTTCACCTCGCCCCACCCGGCCGCCTTCACCGACGACGTCATCGCCGCCATGGCCGAGACGCCCAACGTCATGCACCAGCTCCACATGCCGCTGCAGTCGGGCTCCGACCGGGTGCTGCGGGCCATGCGCCGCTCCTACCGGGCCGAGCGCTACCTCGGCATCATCGAGCGCGTGCGCGCCGCCATGCCCGACGCGGCCATCTCGACCGACATCATCGTCGGCTTCCCCGGCGAGACCGAGGACGACTTCCAGGCCACCCTCGACGTCGTCCGCCAGAGCCGCTTCGCCAACGCCTTCACCTTCCAGTACTCCATCCGTCCGGGCACCCCGGCGGCCACGATGGAGGACCAGATCCCCAAGGAGGTCGTCCAGGAGCGTTACGAGCGCCTGGTCGCCCTTCAGGAGGAGATCTCCTGGGAGGAGAACAAGAAGCAGGTCGGCCGCACGCTGGAGGTGCTGGTCGCCGAGGGCGAGGGCCGCAAGGACGACGCCACGCGCCGCCTGTCCGGCCGTGCCGCCGACAACCGGCTCGTGCACTTCGCGGTGGGCGAGGAGACCCCCAGGCCCGGTGACATGGTCACGGTCGAGGTCACCTACGCCGCCCCCCACCACCTGGTCGCCGACGGCGCGGTCCGCGCGCTGCGGCGTACGCGGGCCGGCGACGCCTGGGAGGCCCGCCAGGGCGCCCCGGCCAAGGGGCCGGGCGTGCTGCTCGGCATGCCGTCCGTCGGCCGTCCGGCGACCCCCGCCCCGGCCGCCGGGGCCTGCTCGGCCCACTGAGTCACTGCGTTCCCGCACCCCGCCGCCCGTCCGGACGGCGGGGTGTCCTGCGTGGGTCAGCGGGTGAGACGGTCGAGGAAGCTGTAGCACGGCTGCCGGCGGAAGTCGTCGAACGTGGCGCACGGGTCGTGCCCCCCGGCCCGTACGGACGGAGGCGGCGGCGGGGGAGGCGCCTGACGGTCCGGCTCGGGCACCGACCGTTCCCGCGGCGGGGCCTGCGGGGACGCGTGCGGCGCCGGACGGCGTACGGTGGCCCGCCGGGACGGCCGCGGCGGCGCGACGAGCGGCGGATGCGTGGGAAGCGCCTTGGGCGAGAGCGGCGACGACAGCTCGCCCTTCAGCGGCGGGACGGACACGTCGACCTTCACCGCCGGGGCCGACGGCTCGCCCTTGTCCGGCGTCGCCGTCGTGGGCCGGCCGGGTGCCGGCACGGCCTCCATCCAGCCCGGCGACCACGGGCCCGCCGAGGGGATGGGCGGTGCGGGGGAAGGCTCGGCCACCGGGGAGACCGCGATCTGCGAAGGAAAATACGATCTTGGGATAAGCGGTGTTTCCTGATCGAATTCACGGTGGCTTTGCGGGCGTGATTCCGGAGAACTGGTGAATGCGAGGAATATCCCGAGGCCGGCCGTGACGAGTACCCCGGCCGCTCCGGCCGCGGCGCCCCACCGGGGACGGCCACCTGGGCAAACAGATCTTTGGGGGGACAAGTCGTGATTCCTTTGTGATTGGTGTGCGAGCATTCCGCTGATGCGGCTAGTGTGGTCCATCACCCGCGGAAGCCGGCGAGCTTTCCCCGATACGACCGCAGGGAGCTGCACCACCATGCATGATCCGACCGAACCGGATCGTCGGGAGATCCTCTCCGGGCCGGGCTCGTCCCCGAGGCCCCCGGGCAAAAGCAGGAAGACCGTCATCATCGCCGCCTCGGCCCTCGTCGGCGTGCTCGCCGCGGGCGGCGCCGGCTACCTGCTGGCGGCCAAGCCCGGCCAGAGCACCCAGCAGGAGCAGGGCGCCGGCCGGCCGTCCCCGGCCAAGAGCCCCGGCGACGAGGTGTTCGAGGCCGACGAGGAAGCCACCATGGGCGACGCCACCACCGACGCCCCCGACGACGGCCTGCCCACCGACGGTTCCGACGACTCCGCCATGGGCGACGCGGTCACGGACACGGGCGGCGGCACCGACGCCGCCGACAAGGGATCGACCGGCTCCGACGGCACCAGGCAGACGGGCACCGGCAAGAAGCCCGGCACGCCGTCCACCAAGCCGCCCACCAAGGCGCCCGAACCCGACGGCGACAACCCCGCCGACGGCCCCGCGGGCGAGCTCAGCGGCCAGTGCGCCCAGAACGGCTGCTGAGAGCGCCGCAAGTGGCTCGTCCTTTCCGGCCGGCAATGGACCTGCTGGGGAGCCGGCCGGGCTCGTAGGGTTCCGGGCATGACGACTGACAGAGCGGCCACGTCGGCGGCCGCGTTGCGACGGCTGCACGTGCCCGGCGACCCGCTGATCCTGCCCAACGTCTGGGACGCCGCCTCGGCGCGCGCCGTCCAGGAGGCGGGGTTCCCGGTGGTGGCCACCGGCAGCGCGGCCGTCTCCCGCGTGCTGGGCTACGCCGACGGCGAGAGCACGCCGGTCGGCGAGATGATGGCCGCCGTCGCCCGCATCGTGAGGGCCGTGGACGTGCCCGTGACCGCCGACGTCGAACGCGGTTACGGGCTCGCGCCGGGCGAGCTGGCCGAGCGGCTGGCCGAGGCCGGGGCGGTGGGCTGCAACGTGGAGGACTCCGACCCGCGTACCAAGGAGCTGGTGGACGCCGGGGCGCAGGCGGACTACCTGGCCGCGATGCGGGCGGCCGCCGGCGACGCCCTCGTGATCAACGCGCGGGTGGACACGTACGTGCTCGGCCGGGGTGACCGGGCGGCGGCGGTGGAGCGCGGGCGGCGCTACCTGGAGGCGGGGGCCGACTGCGTTTACCCGATCATGCTGGAGGACGAGGGCGAGATCGCGGCCCTGGTCGCCGAGGTGGGCGGGCCGGTGAACATCCTGTTCCGGCCCAAGGCGCCGTCGTACGCGCGGCTGGCGGAGCTGGGGGTGGCCAGGATCAGCTTCGGCGGCGGCCTGCACCAGGCGACCCACACCTACGCACAGCGCCTGTTCACCGCGATCGCCCAAGGCCACGACCCCTACACGAACTGACCGGCGGGCTGGGGACGCATGGGCCCTGGGCGGGCTGGGGACGCATGGGCCCTGGGCGGGCTGGGCGGTGGCGTCGAATGAGGGGCGCGTACGCTTGCGCTCGTGCTTGTCGCCGCGGCCGTCTGCCCGCAAACCCCGCTGATCGTGACCGGGCTCCCCGAGCTGCGCGCGGCCTGTCGCGCCGCGGTCGCCGCGCTCCGGGCCGCCCGTCCCGACGTGCTGGTCGTGGTGGGCGGGGCCGAGACGACCCGCTCGTACGACGGCGGCGCGGCGGGCAGCCTGCGGCCCTGGGGGTTCGAGGTCACGGTGGGCGAGGGCCGGCCCGTGCTGCCGCTGTCCCTGACCGTCGGCCGCGGGCTCCTGAACGACGCCGAAGAGGCTCCCGACCACGACGGTGACGGGGTGCCCGCCACAGCGGTGGCCTACGACGCCGCTCCGGAGGAGTGCCGGGCGATCGGCGCCGAGCTGGCCGCCCCCGGCAGGGTCGCGCTGCTGGTCATGGCCGACGGCTCGGCCTGCCTGACCCCCCGGGCGCCGGGCCGGTACGACGAGGCGGCCGGGCCGTACAACGCCCTGATCGCCGACGCGGTCGGCAGGGCGGACGCGGCGGCGCTGGCCGCGCTCGACCCCGTGGAGGCCGACCGGCTGTGGGTGACCGGCCGCGCGGCCCTCCAGGTGCTGGCCGGCGCGGCCGAGGGCACGTCGCTGACGGGCAGGCTGCTCATGGAGTCCTCGCCCTACGGCGTCGGCTACTTCGCGGGCGTGTGGAGCTGACGGGACAGCCTCCGAGCCGCGTCACGTCGTGGAGGTGTGGGGTCGGCGGCGGGGGACCGGGATGCGCATAAGGTCGCGGGCGGTGATCACCTCGCCGTCGAAGCTGCGCCGCACCTCCTCCACGAAGGCCGGCTCCTCGGCGAACCCGTAGCGCTCGGAGAAGTGCGTGAGCACCAGCCTGCGCACGCCCGCGTCCGCCGCCACCACGCCCGCCTCGAACGCCGTCAGGTGCCCGTACTCCTTGGCGAGCGCGCCCTCGGCGGACAGGAACGTCGACTCGATCACCAGCAGGTCGGCCCCCGACGCCAGCTCGAACACGGCGTCGCACAGCCGGGTGTCCATGACGAACGCCGCGCTCTGCCCCGGCCTGGGCTCGCTGCAATCGGCGAGCGTGACGCCCCGGACCGAGCCGGTGCGCTGGAGTTCGCCGACCTCGGGGCCGCGGATGCCGTGGCGGGCCAGCCGGTCGGGCAGCATGCGGCGGCCGGGCGGCTCCTGGATGCGGTAGCCGTAGGACTCGACGGGATGGGACAGGCGGCGGGCGATCAGCGGGCCCACCCCGGCCAGCGCGCCGGAGACCGGATGCTCCTCGATCACCGTGGTGTCGGCGAACGCGGCGGCGTGCCGCAGCCTGCGCCAGTAGCTCTGACCGGCGGCGGGGAAGACCGCGCGCACCGGATGGCGCACCCGGTCGCGGGCGATGCGCTGCACGACGCCGGGCACGCCCAGGCAGTGGTCGCCGTGGAAGTGGGTCACGCACAGCCAGTGGACGTCGTTCGCGCTCAGCCCGGCGTGCAGCATCTGCCGCTGCGTGCCCTCGCCGGGGTCGAAAAGGAAGCCCTGCCCGTCCCAGCGCAGAAAGTACCCGTTGTGGTTACGGTGTCGGGTGGGCACCGCACTGGAGGTGCCCAGCACCACGAGTTCACGTGAGGACATGATGACCACGGTCGCGTTCGCCGAGGTGCCGACGCCGGTCGGCCCGTTCGTCCTGGCCGTCACCGAGCGGGGGCTGGTCGCGTCGGGGTGGGGTTCCCCCGCTGGACTGGCCGGCAGGCTCGGCCTGGCTGAGGTTCATGATGCGGATCGTACGGCCTCCGCGGTCGCCGAGCTGCATGCTTATTTCGCCGGCGAGCTGCGCTCGTTCAGCACGCCCGTGGACTGGCGGCTGATGACGGGCTCGCGGTTGCAGGTGCTCCAGGCCCTGCACCGCGTCCCGTACGGCACCGCCGTCACCTACGGCGAGCTGGCCCGGCGAGCCGGGTCGAGCGTGCCCGCCCGCGGCATCGGTTCGATCATGGGCTCCAACCCGATCCCCATCATCGTGCCCTGCCACCGGGTGGTCGCGGGCAACGGGCTGGGCGGGTTCAGCGGCGGCGTGGGCGTGGAGACCAAGCGCTGGCTGCTGACGCACGAGGGATACCTCCAGCCGACACTCCTCGACCTGTAGATGGTCCGTCCACACCCGGACAGTTGACACACTGGTCGGTGTGCGCCAGCAGCCAGTCATCGCCGTCGTGGGCCCCACGGCGGCCGGGAAGTCCGACCTCGCCGTCGACATCGCGCTCCGGCTCGGGGGCGAGTGCGTCAACGCCGACTCCATGCAGCTCTACCGCGGCATGGACATCGGCACGGCCAAGCTCACCCCCGCCGAGCAGCGCGGCGTCCCGCACCACCTGCTGGACATCTGGGACGTCACGGTCACGGCCAGCGTCGCCGAGTACCAGCGGCTGGCCAGGGAGCTGTTCGCGAAGATCGACGTCCCGGTGCTGGTGGGCGGCAGCGGCCTCTACGTCCGCGCGGCCCTCGACGACCTGGAGTTCCCCGGCACCGACCCGGTGATCAGGGCCCGGCTGGAGGCGGAGCTGGCCGAGCGCGGCCCGGCCCCCCTGTACGAGCGGCTGCGCGAGCTCGACCCGCCCGCCGCCGAGGCGATCCTGCCGAGCAACGGCCGCCGCGTCGTGCGCGCGCTGGAGGTGATCGAGCACTCCGGCCGGCCGTTCTCGGCCACCATGCCGTCCTACGACGCCGTCTATCCCAGCGTGCAGCTCGGCCTGGAGGTGCCGCGGCCCGTGCTCGACGAGCGCATCGAGCTGCGGGTCGAGCGCATGTGGGCCGCGGGCCTGGTCGAGGAGGTCCGCGCGCTGCTCGGGCAGGGCCTGGCCGAGGGGCGCACGGCGGGCCGCGCGCTCGGTTACGCCCAGGTCATCCGGTTCCTGGAGGGAGAGTGGACCGAGGAGCAGGCGTTCGCCGAGACGGTCAGGGCCACCAGGCGCTTCGCCCGCCGTCAGGAGTCGTGGTTCCGCCGCGACCCCCGGGTGCGCTGGCTCCCGTACGACGCTCCCGACCTGCTTGAACGATCCCTGGCGCACATCGCCGACCCGGGTGCGGCATAAACTCAGGCAATGCGGTTTCTCAAGGGGCACGGCACCGAGAACGATTTCGTCATCCTGCCCGATCCCGACGACGGCGTGGAAGTGACGGCCGCGCTCGTGGCCAAGATCTGTGACCGGCGGGCCGGGATCGGCGCCGACGGCGTGCTCCGGGTCGCCAGGACCAAGCAGCACGCCGAGGTGGCCGAGCAGGCCGCGGTGGCCGACTGGTTCATGGACTATCGCAACGCCGACGGCAGCGTCGCGGAGATGTGCGGCAACGGCGTACGCGTCTTCGCCCGTTACCTGGTGGACGCGGGGCTGGTGGAGGGGACGGAGTTCTCCCTGGCCACCAGGGGCGGCCCGCGCCGGGTCCGGGTCGAGCCCAACGGCGACATCACGGTCGACATGGGCAAGCCCGTCGTGCTGGGGGAGAGCGTGGCCGGCGTCGGCGGCCACGAGTACCCCGGTATCCGCGTGGACATGGGCAACCCCCACCTGGCCTGCGCGATCGGCGACCCGGTCGTCCAGCTCGACCTCAGCCACCAGCCGGGCTTCGACACCGGGGTCTTCCCCTCGGGCGTCAACATCGAGTTGTTCAACCCGGTCGGCGTCAGCCGTGTGGTGATGCGGGTCTACGAGCGCGGCTCGGGCGAGACGCGTTCCTGCGGCACGGGCGCCGTGGCCACCGCCGTGGCCGCCGCCCACCTGTCCGGCGACACCACCGGCACCTGGACCGTCGAGGTCGTCGGCGGCTCGCTGACCGTCATCCTCGACGAGGACACGAGCTACCTGTCCGGTCCGGCGGTGATCCTGGCGAGCGGCGAGCTCATGCTTGCAGAATGATGTTCTCCTGAGGGATGCTGGGTCCACTTTCCGAACCGAGAAGGGGTTGAGGATGGCGGACCCACGTACCACGGCGGTTCAGGTCAAGGCGCCCATCGGCCAGTACGGCGGCGGCTTCATGGTCTCCCGCGAGGCCAAGGCCATCTGCGAGGAACACGGACTCGGCCCGCGCGAGCTGTACTTCCGCGGGCGGTGCGGGGTGCTCGGCGAGTGCCACGCCGACGTGGTCACCTCGGTGGCGGTCTTCTTCCCCGCCGCCCACGTGGAGGAGAGCTGGAACGGCGGCAGGAAGATGCACGTCGAGCGGGCCGTCGAGCTCTACACCGAGGCGTGCAGGCAGTGGGGGCGGCGCAAGCTGGGCGGCCACGACGGCTGCGCCAGGATCGCCGAGCTGCTCGAACCCGTCGTCGCGCAGGCCTCGCCGGTGGGGGCGCCGCTGTTCGCCGGCTGGCGGGCGGTGCCGCTGCCGGACGACCCGCCCGCGCGCGCCGTCCAGCTCATGCACGTCCTGCGCGAGCTGCGCGGCGGCCTGCACGCCAATGCCGTGCTCGCGGCCGGCCTGCACCCCCTGGAGGCGACGCTCGCCGCCACCCACGACACGACCCCCTTCGGCTACGCCGACGGCGTGACGATCGCCCGGTTCTTCACCTGGCCCGAGCCCTACGCCACCCCCGGCCCTGACGTCGTGGCGCGGCGGGCCCAGGTCGAGGAGACCACCGACGACCTGATGGCACCGTTCTTCGCGGTGCTGCGCGACAACGAGTCGGACGAGCTGATCGAGCTTCTGCGTTTTGGGCACGCTCGTTGACCTGGCAGACTGACTGCCCATGGACGTGGACATCTGGGCCTGGGTCGGCGAAACCCAGCAGCAGCTTTCCGAGGCGGGCAACGTTGGCCTCGCCATGGCGCTGGGAGACCTTCCCGCACAGGCCTACGAGGGCCGGTATCCGCAGCTCGACGTGATGGCCCCGGCCATCGCCCAGCAGGCCGAGTCGCTTGAGCTGCCCTGGCTGGAGTTCTACGCCCGCTACTGGCACCTCATGGGCCGCATCGGCGACCGGGCCCAGGGCGCGGTGGCCATCGACGACGCGCGGCAGCTGCTCACGTTCGCCCAGCGCGAAGACGTGCGCGACTGCCCGGCCACCCCGGCCGCCGTCGAGGCGATGGCCGTCGTGTGGGCCAACACCGACGGCCCCGGCTACGCCGCCGAGCGGCTGGAGACGGTGGGCGCCTTCCTGGAGGGCATGAGCCCGGAGCGGCCCGCCTTCTGCGGCCTGGTGACCCAGTACGTCGCGGCGCTCGTCGACGCGGGCAAGGCCGGCGAGGCCGTCACCTACGCCGAGTCCGCCGTCGAGCGGCTGCGCACGGCCGGGCGCGAGGCGAGCTGGGAGCTCGGCGCCGAGGGCGCCCGCGCGCTGCTGGCCGCCGGCCGGGCCGACGACGCGCTGGCCGCCCTGCAGGCCGCCGCCGACCTCGCCCCCGACGACCCGCCCGCCAAGGCCCACCGCGAGGGCGTGCGCCGCGCGCTCATCCTGGCCGAGCTCGGCCGCACGGCCGAGGCCGTCGACGCGCTGCCCGACCTCGACGTGGTCGGCGAGCACCCGCGCGTCTTCGTCGAGTGGTCGCGCGCGGTCGCCAAGCTGGCCGGGTCCTCCCAGATCACCAACACCTGGCAGCTCGGCCGGGTGCTGCGCCAGTGGATCGACTACTTCGGCATGATGGGCGGCTACCGCGCCCGCGTCGAGCTCGCGCTGGTCGCGGGCGACCTGGCCGTCGCCAGGAAGGGCGTGTGGCAGGCCCGGCTGCTCGCCGACCTGGCCGAGTCCGGCGCGGCCGAGCTGCGCGAGACGAGCGGCCTGGGCGAGCGCGTCGCCGCGCTGCGCGGCGCCGCCGACGCCACCTCCGAGCCGGAGGCCCCCGGCCCCCTGTCGGAGCGGGTCGGGCTGTTCGACGCCGCCGACGGTTTCAACGCCGACCCCGAGAAGTGGGTGGGCTGGCTCGCGCCGCTGTCCGGCTCCGACCTGGAGGCCACCCGCCGCCACACCACCACGCTCGGCTTCCTCGGCTTCCCCTCGGCGGGCGCCGACATCTACTGGAAGCTGCTGGTCGACTCGGGCGAGACCGCCTCCGCCGACCCCGACGACGTGGCCTACCTGACCACCCTGCTCATCGAGGCCCGCCAGGACGAGCGGCTGGAGCAGCTGGCCGCGCTGCTGCCGCACGCCGCCCAGCACCTCGCGCTGGCTCGCCTGCACAGCGCCCGCGAGCGCTGGCCGGAGACGCTCGACGCCGCCGAGCACGCGGTCGCGGCCGGGGCCGGCATCGAGGCCAGGCGCCTGCTGTCCGGCGCCGCCCAGCAGCTCGACCACAACGACAGGGCCGCCGGCGTGCTGCTGGAGGTGCTCGACGAGCTGACCGACGAGGACATCTGGCGCATGATCGTCATGGCCACCTCGGCGGAGGACTGGGACACCGTGCGCAAGGGCGCGGCCAAGATCGGCATGCCGATCAAGTCCAAGGAGGGCCCGATCGAGGAGGAGATGGGCCTGATCCGGCTCATCCTCCCGGCGCCCGACGGCGGCCAGCGCCAGGTGCTGTCCATCCGCACCGGCCCGGCCACCGCCCGGCTGGCGCTGCCGCAGCCGCGCGGCATGGACTACAACGCGGGCGACCTGGTCGTGTTCGACCCGCAGCTGCTGGAGCCCGTCCCCGAGGACCCGCAGGAGCAGCAGAACTTCGTGCCGCCGTTCGCGGCCGTGCGCATCCTGCGGCCCGGCGGCTACACCAGCTACTTCTTCGACGGCGCCGCGCCGAGCGAGGAGGACTGGGCGGAGTTCACCGAGGTCATGGCCGAGCGCGGCTGGCCGATGTGGGTCTACAGCGACGAGAACTACACCGTCACCCACCCGACCAGCGGCGAGCCGCTGCCGGGCGTGTTCGGCTGGGTCGCGGTGCCGCCGGACGTGTCGGCCTCCGAGGTCGACGCCCTGCTCGACGACGCCACCGAGCGCTGGGTGCACCCGCTGGCCTGGCTCGACCTGGCCCGCGAGATCGACGTCGAGATCGAGCGGCACGAGCGCATCGTCAAGGAATACGGGCTCTGACGTGCTTGAGCGCTTCAGCCTCGACGGCAAGGTCGCCATCGTCACGGGCGCGTCGTCGGGGCTGGGCGTGGCCTTCGCCCACGGGCTGGCCGAGGCGGGCGCCGACGTCGTGATCGGCGCCCGGCGCAGGGAACGGCTGGAGGAGACCCGGCGTCTGGTCGAGGAGACCGGGCGCCGTTGCCTGGCCCTCCAGACCGACGTGTCGGTCCCGGAGGAGTGCGACGCGCTGGTCGCCGCGGCCGTCGCCGAGTTCGGGGCGGTCGACGTGCTGATCAACAACGCGGGGGTCGGCACCGCCGTCCCCGCGCTGCGCGAGCGGCCCGAGGAGTTCCGCCGGGTGGTGGAGATCAACCTGCACGGCACGTACTGGATGGCGCAGGCGTGCGCGCGGGTGATGCGGCCGGGGTCGTCGATCGTCAACGTCGGCAGCATCCTCGGCGCGACCACCGCCGGGCTGCCGCAGGCCGCCTACAGCGCGTCGAAGGCGGCCGTCGCCGGGCTCACCCGCGACCTGGCCCAGCAGTGGACGGCCCGGCGCGGCATCCGGGTCAACTGCCTGGAGCCGGGGTTCTTCGCCTCGGAGATGACCGAGCAGTATCCCCCCGGCTACCTGGAGCGCATGCTGGAGCTGCGGGTGCCGATGAAGCGGGCCGGAGATCCGGCCGAGCTGGTGGCGGCGGCGGTCTTCCTGGCCGGCGACGCCTCCTCGTACGTCACCGGCGTGACGCTGCCGGTCGACGGCGGCATCCTGATCACGTAGAGGGTCCTTCTAGTACGTTGTCGGGAATGACCGCCCCCTTCGTACGTCCGTATCGTTCCGCCGATCTGGCCGCCGTCTACGACATCTGCGTGCGTACCGCCGACGCCGGTGGCGACGCCCGCGGCCACTACGCCTCCGACCTGCTCATGGGCGACATCTTCGCCGTCCCCTACGTGACCCTGGAGCCCGAGCACGCCCACGTCCTGGACGACGGCACGGGCCAGGCCGTCGGCTACGTCGTGGGCACCGCGGACACCGCGACGTTCGTCCGCCGCTACCGCGAGGAGTGGATCCCGAGGTCCGCCGGACGTTGCCCCCTTCCCGCCGATCCGCCGGTCACGGCCGACGACGTGATGCTCGCCCTGCACCACCGGCCCGAGCGCATGCTGGTGCCCGAGCTGGCCGGTCACCCCGCCCACCTGCACATCGACCTGCTGCCCGACTGGCAGGGCAAGGGCTGGGGACGCCGGCTCATGAGCGCCCTGGTCGACGGCCTGCGTGCCGCCGGGGTCGCGCGGCTGCACCTGGGGATGGTCAGCACCAACGCGCCGGCGCGGGCGTTCTACGACCGGCTCGGGTTCGCCGAGCTGGCGGTGGCCGACGCGGGAGCGGTGACGTACCTGGGGCGGGACACCTCGCCGCTCGGCTAGCTCTTGTCCCCGAGGATTCGGGGCCTTATGTTCGTTGCGTAGTCCGGTGCGTGTTGCGTAATAAGGAACAACCGGAGGCGTGATGGGTCGGCCGCGCGTAGTGATCATCGGGGCGGGGATCGTGGGATGCGCGGTGGCCGACGAGCTCACCGAACGCGGCTGGACCGACGTCACCGTGGTGGAGCAGGGCCCGCTCTTCGCCGCGGGCGGCTCCAGCTCGCACGCCCCCGGCCTGGTCTTCCAGACGAACCCGTCGAAGACCATGACCGAGTTCGCCGCCTACACCGTGCGCAAGTACACCGCGCTCGGCCGGCACTGCTTCCGGCAGGTCGGCGGGCTGGAGGTGGCCACCACCCCCGAGCGCTGGACCGACCTGCACCGCAAGCTCGGCTGGGCGCAATCGTGGGGCGTCGAGGGCCGCCTGCTGGACGCCGAGGAGTGCGCCCGGCTGTGGCCGATGCTGGACCGGAGCCGGGTGCTGGGCGGCCTGCACGTGCCCAGCGACGGCCTGGCCGCCGCCGTGGCGTGCGGCGAGACGCAGGCGGCGCGGGCCACCGGACGCGGCGCCCGGTTCCTCGGCGGGCACACCGTGATCGGCGTCGAGCAGAAGGGCGGCCGGGTCACCGGCGTGTCCTGCGCGGTCGAGGGGGAGTACCGGACGATCCCGGCCGACGTGATCGTGTGCGCGGCCGGTTTCTGGGGCCCCTCGATCGGCGAGCTGGCCGGGCTGACCGTGCCGCTGCTGCCGCTGGCCCACCAGTACGCGAAATCCGGCCCGCTGCCCCCGCAGCCCGAGGGCCCCATCCTCCGCCACCAGGACCGCGACCTGTACGCCCGGCAGCACGGCGACCGCATCGGCATCGGCTCCTACGCCCACCGCCCGATGCCGGTCGCCCAGCACGAGATCGGCCCGAAGGGCACCACCATGCCCTCGGTCCAGTCGTTCACCGAGGAGGACTTCGACCCCGCCTGGCGCGACGCGGCCGAACTGCTGCCCGCGCTCGCCGAGTCCAAGTACGAGGACGGCATCAACGGCGTCTTCTCCTTCACCGCCGACGGCTTCCCGCTGATCGGTGAGGCGCCGCACCTGGACGGGTTCTGGCTGGCCGAGGCCGTCTGGGTGACACACTCGGCCGGGGTGGCCAGGGCGGTGGCCGAGCTGCTGGTGACCGGCCGGTCGCAGGTGGACGTGCACGAGTGCGAGCTCGCCAGGTTCGAGCAGGCGCAACTGTCGCCCGCCTATGTCGAGGAGCGCGGCAGGCAGAACTTCGTCGAGGTCTACGACGTCATCCACCCGCTGCAGCCCATGGAGTCGCCGCGCCCGATGCGGACCAGCCCGTTCCACCCCCGCCAGGTGGAACTGGGCGCGTTCTTCCTGGAGTCGGCCGGGTGGGAGCGGCCGCACTGGTTCGAGGCGAACGAGCCGCTGCTCGCCGGCCTCGAAGAGCCCCGGATCGGCGCCGACCGGCGGGACGCGTGGGCCGGCCGCTACTGGTCGCCCGTCGCCGCCGCCGAGGCGTGGGCCACCCGCGAGCGGGTCGCGCTCTACGACATGACCTCGCTCAAGCGCATCGAGGTCAGCGGCCCCGGCGCGGCGGCGTTCCTCCAGCACATGACCACGAACAACGTCGACAAACGGCCCGGGACGGTCACCTACACCCTGCTCCTGGACGCCGGCGGCGGCATCCGCTCCGACCTCACGGCGGCGCGGCTGGAGGAGGACAGGTTCCAGATCGGCGCGAACGGCAACCTCGACCTCGACTGGCTGACCCGGCACGCCCCCCGCGGCGTGCACATCAGGGACATCACGTCCGGCACCTGCTGCGTCGGCGTGTGGGGGCCGCAGGCCAGGGAGCTGGTGCAGGGGCTCACCGACATGGACCTGTCCAACGAGAACTTCCGCTACTTCACCTGCCGGTCCGGGTACGTCGGGCAGGTGCCGGTGCTGGCGATGCGCGTCTCGTACGTGGGCGAGCTGGGCTGGGAGCTCTACACCGGCGCCGACATGGGCCTCAAGCTGTGGGACACGCTCATGGCCACCGGGATGCCGGTCGCGGGCGGGCGGGCCGCGTTCAACAGCCTCCGGCTGGAGAAGGGGTACCGGCTCTGGGGCGTGGACATGACCACCGAGCACGACCCGTACGAGGCCGGACTGGGGTTCGCGGTCAAGGCGGACAAGGACTTCCACGGCCGCGACGCGCTCTCCGCCGAGCCGTCGCGCAGGCTCGTGCCGCTGCTCAGCGCGGAGGTCGTCATGGGCAAGGAACCGGTCTCGCACGCCGGCCGCGTTGTCGGGTATGTCACCAGCGCCGCGTACGGGCACACCGTCGGCCGTCCCATCGCCTACGCCTGGCTGCCCTCCGAGCTGGCCGGACCCGGGACGCGGGTGGACATCTCCTACTTCGGCCGCCGCGTGCCCGCGGAGGTCGCCGCCGAGCCGCTGTTCGACCCCCAGATGGAGAAGATCAGACGTTGACCCACCCCGGCTTCCTCTGGCGCAACCCCGATCCGAGGCCCTCCTACGACGTGGTCGTCGTGGGCGGCGGCGGGCACGGCCTGGCCACCGCCTACTACCTGGCCAGGAACCACGGCCTGACGAACGTCGCCGTCCTGGAGAAGGGCTGGCTGGCCGGCGGGAACATGGCGCGCAACACCACCATCATCCGCTCCAACTACCTGTGGGACGAGAGCGCCGCCATCTACGAGCACTCCCTGAAGCTGTGGGAGGGCCTGAGCGAGGACCTGGACTACGACCTGCAGTTCAGTCAGCGCGGCGTGCTCAACCTGGCGCACAACCTGGGCGACGTGCGCGAGGGCAGGCGGCGGGTCAACGCCAACCGGCTCAACGGCGTGGACGCCGAATGGCTGGAGGCCGACGAGGTCAGGAAGTTCTGCCCGATCGTCAACGTGTCCGACCGGGCGCGCTACCCCGTCCTGGGGGCCACGTTGCAGCGGCGCGGCGGCATCGCCAAGCACGACCACGTCGCGTGGGCGCTGGCCCGCAAGGCGGACGCGTACGGCGTCGACCTGATCCAGGGGTGCGAGGTCACCGGGTTCGAGATCACCGGGAACCGGGTGACCGGCGTGCGGACCTCGCGCGGGCCCATCGCGGCCGGCAAGGTCGCGCTCGCCTCGGCCGGGCACACCTCGGTCCTGGCCGAGCGGGCCGGCCTCCGGCTGCCGCTGCAGTCGCACCCGCTCCAGGCGCTGGTGTCGGAACTGCTGGAACCGGTGCTCGACTGCGTGGTCATGTCCAACGCCGTCCACGTGTACGTCAGCCAGGCGCACAAGGGCGAGCTGGTCATGGGGGCGGGCATCGACGCGTACAACTCCTACGGGCAGCGCGGCGGGTTCCACGTGATCGAGGCGCAGATGGCGGCGGCCCTGGAGCTGTTCCCGCTCTTCAGCCGGGTCCGCGTGCTGCGGACGTGGGCCGGGATCGTCGACGTCGCGCCGGACGCGTCCCCGATCATCGGCGCCACCCCCGTGGACGGCCTCTACGTCAACGCCGGCTGGGGCACCGGCGGCTTCAAGGCGACCCCCGGCTCCGGCTGGGTGTACGCCGACACGATCGCCAACGGGCGGCCGCACCCGCTGGCCGAGCCGTTCGCGCTGGAGCGGTTCACCACGGGCGCGCTCATCGACGAGCACGGCGCGGCGGCGGTGGCCCACTGATGCTGCTCCTCGACTGCCCCCACTGCGGCCCCCGCGACGAGAACGAGTTCCACTACGGCGGCCAGGCCGGGGTTCCGTATCCGCAGGCCCCCGCCGAGCTGTCCGACCAGGAGTGGGCCGCCTACGTCTTCCTGCGCGACAACCCCAAGGGCTGGTTCCGCGAACGCTGGTTCCACACCCACGGCTGCCGGACCTGGTTCACCGTCGAACGACACACGGTCACGCACGAGATCAGGAAGGCGCCATGAGGTTCACCTTCGACGGCCGTCCCCTCCAGGGGGAACCGGGCGACACGCTGGCCGCCGCGCTGCTGCGCAACGGGGTGCGCGTGGTGGGCCGGGGCGTGGAGTCCGGCCGCCCGCGCGGCGTCTTCTCGGCCGGCCCCGAGGAGCCGAACGCCCTGGTCCGCGTCGGCGCCGACCCGATGCTGGCGGCCACGACCGTGGAGCTGTACGACGGTCTGGAGGCGTGGAGCCTGCGTGGCAAGGGCCGGGTGGACCTCGGCGCGGCCGACGACCGCCGCTGCGACAAGGGCTACCTGCACTGCGACGTGCTGGTGGTCGGCGGCGGCCCGGCCGGGCTCGCCGCGGCCGCCGCGGCGCGCGAGACCCGGGTGATCCTGCTCGACGACCAGCCCCGCCTCGGCGGCGACCTGCTGAACAGCCGGGTGCTGCTGGACGGCGCACCCGCGCTGGACTGGGTGGACTCGCTGGACCTGTCCGGCGTACGGGTGCTCACCAGGACCACGGCCGTCGGCTACCACGACCACGGCTACGTGGTGGCGGTGGAACGGCGGGCGCGCGGCGAGCGGCTGTGGCACATCAGGGCCCGCCGGGTGGTCCTGGCGACCGGCGCGCACGAACGCTCGCTCGCCTTCCCCGGCAACGACCGGCCCGGCGTCATGCTGGCCTCGGCCGCCCGCGCCTACGTCAACCGGTACGGCGTGCTCCCCGGCCGCCGCGCGGTCGTGTTCGCCTGCGCCGACTCCGGCTACGAGGCCGCCGGGGACCTGCGCGCGGCCGGTGTGGAGATCGCCGCGATCGTCGACCCGCGCCCCGAAGGGCTCACCGCCGACGCCCTGGCCGGGCAGGTGGTGACCGGCACCACGGCCGGGCCGGACGGCGTGCTGACCGGCGTGCGGGTGGGGGAGCGGCACATCGAGGCCGACCTGCTGGCCGTGGCGGGCGGCTGGAACCCCGCCGTGCACCTGTTCAGCCAGTCGCAGGGACGGGTGCGCTTCGACGAGGCGTCGCAGGCGTTCGTCCCGGACGTCTCGGCCCAGGCCGAACGCTCCGCCGGCGCCTGCCGCGGCCTGTACGGCACCCGCGAGGCCATCGCCGACGGCCACGCCGCCGGACGGGAGGCCGCCGGATCCGCCGCCCGCGAGCTGCGCGTGCCGGAGTGCGACGAGCGGTCCCCGCGGCCACCGGCGGCGTTGTGGCTGGTCGACGGGGACGGCGACGAGCCCGCCTTCGCCGACCTGCACCGCGACGTGACCGTGGCCGACCTGGCCAGGGCGACCGGGACCGGGATGCGCTCGGTCGAGCACGTCAAGCGGTACACCACCGCGGGCACCGGCGCCGACCAGGGCAAGACGTCGGGCGCGGTCGTCGTGGGCGTGATGTCGGCCCTGCTCGGGACCACGCCCGGGCAGGTGGGCACGACCACGTTCCGGCCGCCGTACACGCCGGTGTCGTTCGCGACGCTGGCCGGACGGGACCGGGGCGCGCTCTCCGACCCGGTCAGGACCACCGCCATGCACGCCTCGCACGTCGCGGCGGGAGCGGTGTTCGAGGACGTCGGCCAGTGGAAGCGCCCCCGCTACTTCCCGCTGGACGGCGAGCCGATGGAGGCGGCCGTGCAGCGCGAGTGCCGGGCCGCCCGCACCTCCGTCGCCGCCATGGACGCCTCCACCCTGGGCAAGATCGACGTCCGGGGCGCGGACGCGGGCGTGTTCCTGGACCGGATCTACACCAACATGTACTCCACGCTCGCCGTCGGCGCCTGCCGGTACGGGCTCATGTGCCGGGCCGACGGCATGGTGTTCGACGACGGCACCACCACCAGGCTGGCCGACGACCACTACCTCATGACCACGACCACCGGCAACGCGGCCGCGGTGCTCGACTGGCTGGAGGAGTGGCGGCAGACCGAGTGGCCGCGGCTCGACGTCTCCCTCACCTCGGTGACCGACCACTGGGCGACGGTGGTCGTGGCCGGACCCAAGGCGCGGCGGGTGATCGCCGCCGTCGCGCCCGGCGCGCTCGGCCTGCCCTTCATGCGGTACGCGGAGACGGACGTGCTCGGCGTGCCCGGCCGGGTGTTCAGGATCAGCTTCTCCGGCGAGCTGGCCTACGAGGTCAACGTGCCCTGGCCGTACGGCAGGGCGTTGTGGGAGGCGGTGCTGGGGCTGGGCGCGGTGCCGTACGGGACCGAGGCGATGCACGTGCTGCGGGCCGAGAAGGGGTTCGCCATCGTCGGCCAGGAGACCGACGGCACGGTCACGCCGCACGACCTCGGCATGTCGTGGATCGTCTCCCCGCGCAAGCCCGACTTCGTGGGCAGACGCTCGCACGCCCGCCCCGACACCGCGCGGGACGGCCGCAAACGCCTGGTCGGGCTGCTGGCCGACGACCCCGCGACGCCGATCGAGGAGGGCGCCCAGCTCGTCAGGGGCGGGCCGGGCGCGCCCATGCTGGGCCACGTGACCTCCGGCTACGCCAGCGCGGCGCTCGGCCGGACGTTCGCGCTGGCCATGGTCAGGGACGTCGTTCCGGGGGACCGGCTCACGGCGGTGTCGGGGACGGCGGCGCACGGCGTGACGGTCGTCGAGCCGGTCCTGTACGACCCGGACAACGCCCGCCGCGACGGCGACCCCCTGGAGGAGGACGCGCCCGCGGTCCTCGGGGGCCTCCCGGCGCGGGAGAGCCCGGCGGCGGCGTTCGCCGGGCGGTTCGCGGCGGCGAGCGGGCCGTCGGCGCGGCTGCGGGAGCTGCCGTTCGAGCCGATGTGGGAGGTCCGGGGCGCCGATCCCGGCGTGGGGCTGCGGCTCGGCCCGTCCTGGTGGCTGGTCGCCGGGGACGCCGTGCCCGGTCCCGGCTGGGTGGACGTCTCCGGGCAGCGCACGATCCTGGAGCTGTCCGGGCCGGCGGCGGACGACGTCCTGATCACCGGCTGTCCGGTGGACCTGCATCCGGACGTGTTCCCCGGGCACGCCCAGACGTTCCTGGGGAAGACCTCGGTGATCCTGGAACGGCGGACGTCCGGCGTCTATCGGATCCACGTCAGGTCGTCGTTCACGTCGTACCTGGCAGAGTGGCTCTTGGACGCCATTTTGGCGTTATAAGACCATTTAAGGGTACTTGCTATACCTAGACTTTACGAAAACCGAAGTCTGGGAGATGACGTGCGCGTACGGGCGTTCACGGCCGGTCTGGCCGCAGTGACCATGCTGACCGGCTGCGGCGGCCTGGCGGCGCAGTCGGGCGGCGGCCCGGACCCGGCCAAGCCGGACTCGGCGTCCGTCTCGGACGCCCGCAAGAAGCTGGACAAGCTCAAGGTCAAGGGCCGCGCCCCGCGCACCGGCTTCGACCGGGACGCGTTCGGCCCCGCCTGGGCCGACGTCGACCACAACGGCTGCGACACCCGCAACGACATCCTCAAGCGCGACATGAAGGACGAGACGTTCAAGTCGGGCACCCACGACTGCATCGTGCTCACCGGCACGCTGGACGACCCCTACAGCGGCAAGACCATCAAGTTCAAGCGCGGCCAGGACACCAGCACGGCCGTCCAGATCGACCACCTGGTGCCGCTGTCGGACGCCTGGCAGAAGGGCGCCCAGCAGTGGTCGCCCACCAAGCGCAAGGAGTTCGCCAACGACCCGCTGAACCTGCTGGCGGTGGACGGCCCGCTGAACAACCAGAAGAGCGACTCCGACGCGGCCACCTGGCTGCCGCCGCGCAAGGCGTACCGGTGCGCCTACATCGCCCGCCAGATCGACGTGAAGAGCAAGTACGACGTCTGGATCACCGACGGCGAGAAGAGCGCCATGGAAGGCATACTCAAGGACTGCTGACGCGCGTCAGGGGGCGGTCAGCGTCAGCTCCACGCGGGCCCCGCCGCCCTCCGGCGCGGAGACGGCCAGCGTGCCGCCGCAGGACTCGGCGGTACGCTGGGCGATGTCCAGCCCGAGCCCGGTCGAGCCGCCCCCGCTGTTCCCCCGCTCCAGCAACTCCGGGTCGAACCCCGGCCCCGAGTCCTCCACCACCAGCAGCGCCCCGCCGGGCCGGGACGACAGCCGTACGGCCATGGCGGTCCCCTCCGGGGTGTGCGCGAACACGTTGCCGAGCAGCGCGTCCACGCACGCGGCCAGCTCCTCGCCGCCGACCGCGACCGGCGCGGGAGCCTCGGGCAGCGAGACCGACACCGGCCGCCCCTGGTCCTCGGCCAGCACCGACCAGAAGCGCACCCGCTCCCGGACCACCTCGGCCGCGTCGCACGGGCCGCGCCCGGCCGAGCGCCGCCGCGCCTCGGTGATGACCGCGCTGACCGCCCGTTCCAGCGCGTCCACCCTGGTCTGCACGCGGGCGGCCTCCTCCGGGTCGCGCAGCGACTCCGCCTCCAGCCGCAGGCCGGTCAGCGGCGTGCGCAGCCGGTGGGACAGGTCGGCGACCGACTCGCGTTCGGCGGCCAGCAGGTCGCCGATGCGCCCGGCCAGATGGTTGAGCGCCAGCGCCACCGACCGCACCTCGGGCGGCCCGCCCGGCTCGGCCCGCGCGCTCAGGTCGCCGCCGGCCAGCCGGTGCGACACCCGCGCCAGCCCGACCACGGGCCTGGTCACGGCCAGGGCCAGCCGGTCGGCCAGCACGATGCCGAGCACCACGAGCCCCAGCCCGAGCACCAGCAGCGCCAGCCAGGCGGCCCGCACGCCGTGCGTCAGCTCGTCGTCCGGCACGAACACCCTGATCACGGCCGTGCCGCCGGTCGACTGCGCCGACACCAGCACCTCCCGGCCGCCGGGGGCGACGGCGGTCACGCTCCGGCCGGTCGCGGCCAGCCGTACGGCGTCGGAGCGGGCGGCGGGCGCGCCCATCGTCTTCCCGCCGGGCAGGAACACCGTCACCCGCCGGGGCACCTGCTCGACGGCCAGCGGCAGGTCGGGCGTGCCGACCGCGACCGCGACGGACTCGGCGGCGGCGGTGGCCCGGCTCATCGCGCCGTTCTCGGCCACCGTCCCGATCAGCAGCGCCATCGGCACCAGCAGCGCGATCAGCACGAGCGACGTCGTCGCCGCCACCAGCAGCGCCAGCCAGCGCCTCACGACGGCTCGACCAGCTTGACCCCGACGCCTCTGACGGTGTGCAGGTAGCGGGGTTCCGCCGCGGTCTCGCCCAGCTTCCTGCGCAGCCACGACAGGTGCACGTCCACGGTCTTGTCGGCGCCGCCGTACGGGAGCCGCCACACCTCCGTCAGCAGCTCGCGCTTGGTGACCACCTCGCCGGGCCGCGCCGCCAGGAAGTGCAGCACGTCGAACTCGCGCGGCGTGAGGTCGAGCGACACGCCGTCGAGCGTGGCCGTACGAGCCCGGGGATCGACGCGAAGGCCGCCCACGGCCAGCGGTTCCGGCACGGCCTCGCCCGCGCGCCGCAGCACCGCCCGCACCCGGGCGTCGAGCTGCCGGGCGCTGTACGGCTTGACCACGTAGTCGTCGGCCCCCGCGTCGAGGACGGGCACCATCTCGGCGTCGCCGTCGCGGGCGGTCGCCACGATCACCGGTACCCGGCTCACCGCCCGCAACATGCGCAGCAGCTCGACGCCGTCGAGGTCGGGCAGGCCCAGGTCGAGCACGATCAGGTCGGGACGGTCCTGCACGGCCAGCCGCAACCCCTCCAGCGCGGTCGGGGAGGAGGAGACCGCGTGGCCGAGATCGCGCAGGCCCCGGCTCAACGACGTGCGGATGGTCACGTCGTCTTCGATGAGCAGGATGTCAGCCATATACCCAAACCGTAGACGGTCCCTGACGATGCCCCGAGCATCCTTAGTGTCGCCTTAACCTGCGCTTAGCCGTACATGGGGGAGGGTGAGAGCGTGAAGCGTCTCGTGCTGGCCTGGGCCGTCACCGCGGCCGCCGCGACCGGGACGGCCGTGGCCGTGCTCGGCCTGCTCGGAACCGAGGTGACCGGCACCTCCAGCCGGGTGCTCAGCGGGCCGGAGGTGCGCGCCGCCCTCTCCACGGCCACCGCGCGCGCCGTCACGCCCATGCCGCGGACGTCCGCCCGCGCCCAGGACCGGCTCATGCGCACCGAGGCCGGCACGGTGATCGCCTCCTGCTCAGGCGGCCTGGTCACCCTGCGCTCCTGGAGCCCCGCCCAGGGCTACTCGGTGGACGGCGTCGAGCCCGGCCCGGCCCAGGAGGCGAAGGTGGAGTTCGAGCCGGAGGACGGCAAGGAGGTCGAACTCAAGATCTTCTGCACGCCGGAAGGCCCCGCCACCCGCTGACCGCTTCCCCGGCGCGGGCCGTTCAGTGCCCTCCGCGCACTTCCAGCGCTCCCAGCAGCTCCTCGGACGCCCTGGTGATGGCCTCCACCGCCCGGTCGAACGCCTCGGCGTTGTGGGCGGCGGGGGCGCGGAATCCGGAGATCTTCCTGACGTACTGAAGGGCGGCGGCCCGCACGTCCTCCTCGGTCACGCTCTCGGCGTACGGCGGTCGGAGGGTCTTGATGCTTCTGCACATGCCCTCAACGGTAATAGCCGATGCGCTGGCTTATCTCCCTCGCGCCCTCGGCGAGCAGCTCGCCGACCTCGGGCAGCCGCTCGGGCGTGAGCCGGTAGGACGGGCCCGACGCGCTGACGGCGGCCACCACCGAGCCGTCGGCCCCCCTGATCGGGGCCGCCACGGCGTTCAGGCCGACCTCCAGCTCCTCCACCGTGGCCGCCCAGCCGCGCTCCCTGATCTCCTCCAGGCCCAGGCCGGCGGGGGAGGTGACGGTGCGCGGCGTGTAGCGCTCCAGCTCGCCGGCCAGGCGCAGGGCGCCGAAGGCGAGCAGCACCTTGCCGCTGGAGGTGGCGTGCGACGGGGTGCGCTGGCCGACCCAGTTGTGGCCGCTGATCGCCGCAGGGCCGCGCACCTGGCTGATGTTGACCGTGTCGCCGTCCTGGGGGACCGCGATGTTGACGGTCTCGCCGACCGCCTCGGCCAGGCGCAGGCACACCTCGCGGCTCTCCCTGGACAGGTCGAGCTGGGCCGTGGCCGCGCCGGCCAGCCGTACGACGCCGAATCCGAGCCGGTAGCGCCCCCGGTCGCCGCTCTGCTCCACGAGCCCGCCCTGCTCCAGGGCGGCCAGCAGCCGGAACGCGGTGGACTTGTGCACGTCGAGCTCGACCGCGAGGTCCGTCACCCGGGTGGCGCCCTCGCGGGCCAGGATCTCCAGGATCGCGATGGCCCGGTCGACGGACTGAACCGTCGTGCTGTTGCTCACAGCGCAACAGAATAACCGGCGGAGCCCCGCCGCTGCGGCTACTTCGAGGAGGCGGGGGCGAGTTCGCGGCCGAAGTCGAGGGCGATCTTCCGCATGCCCTCGGCCAGCTCGTCGCGGTCGAGGGCGTCGATGCGCTCGGCCGGCCCCGACACCGACATCGCGGCCACCACCCGGTCGCCGTCCCGGACGGGCACCGCCAGGCAGTGCACGCCCAGCTCCTCCTCGCCCAGGTCCGTCGCGTAGCCGCGCTCCTTGACCCGGTCGAGCTCGGCCAGCATGCGGGCCGCGTCCGTGATCGTGTTCGGGGTGCGCCGCGGCATGCCCGTACGCTCGAACACCGCCATCGCCTCGGCGGCCCCCCGCCCGGCCAGCAGCGCCTTGCCCACGGCCGTGCTGTGCGGCAGCACCCGCCGGCCGACCTCGGCGAACATGCGCAGCCTGCGCGGCGAGGGCACCTGCGCCACGTAGACGACGAAGTCGCCTTCGAGCACGGCCAGGTTCGCGGTCTCGCCGGACAGCTCCACCATCCGCGCCAGGTACGGCTGCGCCCATACGCCCACCATGCTCTCGGCGATGCCGCCCAGGCGGACCAGCCCGCCGCCGAGCGCGTACCGGCGGTCGGACTCCTGGCGCACGTATCCGCGGGCGAGCAGCGTCCGGAGCAGCCGGTGGATGGTCCCGTACGGCAGGCCCGTCGTGGCCGCGATCTCCGACAGCCCGGCCTCGCCGCCGTGCCCGGCCAGCGCCTCCAGCACGTCGAGCGCCCGCTCGACCGACTGCACGCTCACAGCGACACCCCGCGCAGGGACGCGTCCAGCACCTCGGCGGTGTGGGCCACCCTGATCTCCTTCCCGGCCCGGCGCATCGCCGAGGCGATCTGCATCGTGCACCCCGGATTGGCCGAGACCAGCAGCTCGGCCCCGGTCGAGCCGACCGCCTCGGCCTTGCGGTCGCCGAGGTCGCGGGCCGCCTGGGGTTGCAGGATGTTGTACGTCCCCGCCGACCCGCAGCAGATCGCCGACTCGGGGATCTCCCGCAGCTCAAGCCCGGGGATGCCGCGCAGCAGCTCGCGCGGCTGCGCGCGGACGCCCTGGGCGTGGGCCAGGTGACAGGCGTCGTGGTAGGCGACCGTGAGCGGCAGCGGATGCCGCCTGGCCGCCGGGCCCAGCTCGGCCAGGAACTCCGACAGGTCCGTCACCCGGAACCCGGGGTCGGCGCCGAACAGCTCGCCGTACTCCTTCATGGTCGAGCCGCAGCCGGCCGCGTTCACCACGACCGTGTCCACCCCCGCCCTCCTGAACGCGCTGATCGTCCGTCGCGCCAGCCGCCGGGCCTGCCCGGTGCGCCCGGCGTGCACGCTGAGCGCCCCGCAGCAGCCCTGCCCGGCCGGGACGAGCACGTCGCAGCCCTCCAGCGCCAGCACCCGCGCGGTGGCCGCGTTCACCTGCGGGAAGAACTCGCCCTGCACGCACCCGGTGAGCATCCCCACCACCGCCCTGCGCCTGCCCCTGGCCCTGACCAGGCGCGGCAGGCGCTGCCGGTGCTCCACGCGCGGCGCGAGCGCGGCCATGGCCCCCAGGCTCGGGTGGACGCGCGTGAGGAACGGCGCCATCCGCCCGGCCAGCCACATCGTCGGCCGCAGCAGCCGCAGCCTGCGCGGGTAGGGGAACAGGCTGAACACGATCTCCCGCACGGCCCGCTCCCGCGGCTCCCGCACGTGCGTGCGCTCGACCTCCGCCCGCGTCTGCTCGATCAGCCGGTCGTAGCGCACGCCCGACGGGCACGCCGTGACGCACGCCATGCAGCCCAGGCAGGCGTCGAAGTGCCCGGCCATCTCCGGCGTGACCGGGGTGCCCTCGACGTGCTGCTTCATCAGGTGGATGCGCCCGCGCGGTGAGTCCATCTCCTCGCCCCACAACGCGTACGTCGGGCACGTCGGCAGGCAGAAGCCACAGTGCACGCAGTCGTCGATCAGCTTCGGGTCGATCTTCGGGTCCAGCTCCGGGTCCATGGTCAGACGCCTCCCGTCAGCCGTCCGGGCGACATCCTGCGTCCCGGATCGAACCGTTCCTTGACCCGCCGCATCAACGGCAGCGCGCTCACCCGCCCCCACCTGTCGATCCCGGCGTACGGCGCGGCCAGCACGTTCACCCGGCCGCCCGCGGCCTCGACCCGCTCCCGCAGCCCGGCCACCAGGCCCGGCAGGACGTCCGCGGCGACGGGGGCCCGCGGCTCCAGCAGCACCCGCCCGGCGACCACCGACCCGCGCAGCGACAGGCCGCACCCGGCCGCCGCCCGCAGCACCACCCCGGCCGCGGCGGGTGGAAAACGCACCTCGACCAGCACTTCGTCCCGTGGGAGGCGTCCCCACCAGGACGGCGGCTCGCCGGTCACCGCCCCGGCGCCGGCCAGGTCGCGCAACGCCTCGGCCCGCGCGCCGGCCGCCGTGCCCTCCACCAGCACGGCCAGCGTCACCGGCCCGCCCGGCTCCGGGCGGTCCACCTCGACCGCGCTCGGCTCGGCCTGCGAGGCCGCCAGCGCCGCCGCGATCGCCGGCACGTCGTCCGCGGGCAGCCCGGCGACCACCCAGCTCCGCTCGCCGGGCAGCGGATGCAGCCGGAACGTGGCCTCCGCGATCACCCCGAGGGTGCCGTACGAGCCGGTGAAGAGCTTGCCGAGATCGTAGCCCGCGACGTTCTTGACCACCTTGCCGCCCGACCGGGCGACCGTGCCGTCGGCCAGCACCACCGTGACGCCGATGAGCAGGTCGCGGGCGGCGCCGTACCGGAAGGCGCGAGGGCCGGGCAGGCCGGCGGCGAGGGTGCCCCCGACGGTCGCCTCGCGGGCGGACGGCACGTCGAGCGCCAGCTCCTGCCCCCGCGCCGCGAGCACCTCCGCCAGCGCCCCCATCCTCACCCCGGCCTGGACGCGCACCACGAGGTCGCCCGCCGCGTGCTCCAGGACCTCGTCCATGCGGCGCAGGTCGAGCAGCACGTCGCACCGCTCCGGCGGCGGCCCCCAGTGCAGCTTCGTGCCGCCGCCCACGGGCACCACCGCCAGATCGCGCGCGGCGCAGGCGCGCAGCACGGCGGCGACCTCCTCGACCGTCTCCGGCAGCGCCACCCACCGGGCTCCCCACCGGAGCACCGGGTCATCGGGAGCGGCCGCCCGGACCGTCACGCCGGTGCCCGAGAACGGATCGGCCATCAGAACTGCTCCGCCCTGCCCGACTCGACCAGCGGGTGCGCGCCCTTGCGCACGCCCGGCACCTCGCCGCACAGCCGCGGCGTGGGGAACACCTTGCCCGGGTTGGACAGGCCGCCCGGGTCGAACGCGCACCGGACGAGCTGCATGGTGTCCAGGTCGGCCGCGGTGAACATCTTCGGCATGTAGCGGGCCTTGTCCACCCCGACGCCGTGCTCGCCGGTGATCGAGCCGCCGTGCTCGACGCACAGGTCGAGGATCGCGCCCGAGACCGCCTCGGCCCGCTCGCCCGCGCCCGGCTCGGCGTCGTCGAACAGCACGAGCGGGTGCAGGTTGCCGTCGCCGGCGTGGAAGACGTTGGCCACCCTGATGCCGTGCTCGCGCGAGAGCCGGTCGATGGCCGCCAGCACGCCGGGCAGCGACGTGCGCGGCACGACGCCGTCCTGGACGATGTAGGCCGGGCTGATCCGGCCCACCGCCGCGAAGGCCGACTTGCGGCCCTTCCAGATGGCCGCGCGCTCCTCGGGACCGGCCGCCACGCGCAGCTCGAACGCGCCCGAGCAGATCTCCGCGAGCTGGGCGAACTGCCGCTCGACCGACTCCCGCGGCCCGTCCAGCTCGACGATCAGCACCGCGCCCGCGCCCGGCGGGTAGGAGCAGGCCACCGCCGCCTCGGCGGCCTCGATGGCCAGCGCGTCCATCATCTCGATCGCGGCCGGGACGATGCCCGCCCCGATGATCGCCGACACCGCCCGGCCGCCCTGCTCGATGTCCTCGAACGCGGCCAGCACGGTGGTCACCGCCTCCGGCGTCCGGCTCAGCCGTACGGTGATCTTGGTGGCGATCCCCAGCGTGCCCTCCGACCCGACGAACGCGCCGAGCAGGTCGTAGCCCGGGTCCATGCGGTCGAGGACGACCAGGTCGCCGTCGGGGGTGACGATCTCGCACGCCTCGACGTGGTTGACGGTGAAGCCGTACTTGAGGCAGTGGGCGCCGCCGGAGTTCTCGGCCACGTTGCCGCCGATCGAGCAGACCTGCTGGCTGGAGGGGTCGGGGGCGTAGTAGTACCCCTGCTCGCGGACCGCCTCGGTGATCGCCAGGTTGGTCACGCCCGGCTCGACCACGGCCCGGCGGTCGGGCAGGTCGATCTCCAGGATCCGCCGCATCCTGGAGGTGACGATGAGCACGCCGTCCTCGCGGGGGAGCGCGCCGCCCGACAGGCCCGTGCCCGACCCCCTGGCCACGAACGGCACCCCGAAGTCATTGCACCTCCGGACGACCCCGGCGACCTGCTCGGCCGTGGCAGGCAGCACGACCACGCCCGGTGTCGCCCGGTGGCTGGTCAGCCCGTCGCACTCGTAGGTGCGCAGGCGTACCGGGTCGGTGATCACCGAGTCGGGAGGCAGCAGCGAGCGCAACGCCGCCGTCAGCGTGTCGAGCACCAGTCACTCTCCAGGTCCGTCACCTCTAGTGTGCGACTGTTTCCACCGTTATGGCCAGTTTTCGGAGGCCATCCGGGTGGTTTTCGGGGGGCCGCTTATGCACGCCCGCGTCTACGGCATTCGGGCGTACGCCGGCAGCGTCAGGAACTCGGCGAAGTCGTCGTCCAGCGCCACCTCCTTGAACAGCGCCGTCGCCTGCCCGAACAGCCGCTCGTCGTAGCCAGGCTCGGCGGAGACCCGGTCCAGCTCCTCGGCGATGATCCGCTCGACCAGCTCCTTGGTCACCTGCTCGCCGGTGTCGGCCAGCGTGATGTCGTTGTGGATCCACTGCCAGATCTGCGAACGCGAGATCTCGGCCGTCGCCGCGTCCTCCATGAGGTTGTGGATCGCGACCGCGCCCAGCCCGCCCATCCAGGCGGCCAGGTAGCGCAGGGCCACGTCGACGTTGCTGCGCAGGCCCGTCTCGGTGATCTGGCCGGGCGTCTCGGAGACCGACAGCAGGTCGGCGGCCGAGACGCTGACGTCCTCGCGCAGCCGGTCGAGCTGGTTGGGCCGGTCCCCCAGGACGCCGTCGAACACCTCGCGGCACACCGGCACGAGGTCGGGGTGGGCCACCCAGGAGCCGTCGAACCCGTCGCCCGACTCGCGCGTCTTGTCCGCCCGCACCTTCTCCAGCGCCACCGCGTTCACCTCGGCGTCGCGCCGCGAGGGGATGAACGCCGCCATCCCGCCGATGGCGTGCGCGCCGCGCTTGTGACACGTACGCACCAGCAGCTCGGTGTAGGCCCGCATGAACGGCGCCGTCATGGTCACCGCGTTCCGCTCGGGCAGCAGGAACTCCCGCCCCCGCGTGCGGAACTTCTTGATCACGCTGAACAGGTAGTCCCAGCGGCCCGCGTTGAGCCCGGACGAGTGGTCGCGCAGCTCGTGGAGGATCTCCTCCATCTCGAACGCCGCCGGGTAGGTCTCGATGAGCACGGTGGCCCTGATGGTGCCGTACGGGATGCCCAGGAGCTCCTGGGCCCGCGTGAACACGTCGTTCCAGAGCCGCGCCTCCAGGTGCGACTCCATCTTCGGCAGGTAGAAGTACGGCCCCTTGCCCTTGTCGAGCTGCCGCCGCGCGCAGTGGAAGAAGTAGAGCCCGAAGTCGAACAGCGACGCCGACACCGGCCGCCCGTCCACCTGGGCGTGCTTCTCGTCCAGGTGCCAGCCGCGCGGGCGCACCACGATCGTGGCCAGCTCGTCGTCGGGCCGCAGCGCGTACGTCTTGCCGCCGGTCTCGAAGTCGATCGCCCGGTCGAGCGCCTCGCGCAGGTTGAGCTGCCCGGACACGCAGTTCTCCCACAGGGGTGAGTTGGCGTCCTCGAAGTCGGCCAGCCACACCTTGGCGCCGGAGTTGAGCGCGTTGATGGTCATCTTCCTGTCGACCGGCCCGGTGATCTCGACGCGGCGGTCCTCCAGGCCGGGGGCCGGTGGCGCGACCTGCCACTCGCCCTCCCTGACCGCCTTCGTCTCCGGCAGGAAGTCCAGCGTCCCGCCGGCCGACAGCTCCGCCTGGCGGGTCTGGCGGGCTTCGAGCAGCTCCAGCCGCCTGGCGCCGAACTCCCGCTGGAGAGCCGCCACGAAGCCGAGCGCTTCCGGCGTGAGGATCTCGTCGAACCGTTCGAGCATCGGGCCGGTGATCTCCATGTCCCCCTCTTTTCCGTAGGGTGGAAAACTGATTCTGGATTGTGGAAGTGAAGCTACTCCGGCCAGGGTTCCCGGGTCAAAGGCTGGGGTATCCCTGGTGCGCCTTCCGGGGCATCCCCGATGCGGAGGGGGTCATGCCCGCGAAAGGATCGGGGGCATGAAGACGATTGCCGTGGCGGGCGGGCTGCTGGCCGCCGCGCTGGTGCTGACGGGTTGCGGGCTTGAGAGCCTCGGGGGTTCCTCGAACCAGGACACCGTGTCCTACGAGGTCAAGGACAAGGTCTCCAAGCTGCAGGTCAAGAGCGACGCCGGGGATGTCGTGATCACGGAGACCGACGGTCCCGCCGTCCGCGTCATCGAGACGCTGCGCTGGCGGAACGACGACAAGCCCAAGCCGCAGCACAAGGTCGAGGCCCAGGCGCTTTTCGTGACGTACGACTGCCCGTCCAACTGGGGGAGCTGCAGTGTCGACTACAAGATCGAGATCCCCAAGGGGATGGCGGTCGACCTCGACAGCGGCTCGGGCGACATCACGTTGCGGGCGCTGAGCGGCCAGCTCACGGCCGACCTCGGCTCCGGCGACCTCGACGGCTCCGGCATGACCGGCAAGAAGGCCTACGTCAAGGCCGGGTCGGGCAACGTCGAGCTCAAGTACGCCGCCGCGCCGGACAGTACGGAACTGGAGTGCGGTTCGGGGGACATCGTCCTGAAGGTGCCCGCGGGCGCCTACAACGTGAAGACCGACGTGGACTCCGGGGACTCCGCCGTCTCCGTCAAGTCCGACCCGAGCTCTCCCCGTACGATCTCGCTGACCGCCGGTTCCGGCGACGTGGCGCTCTCCGCGGAATGATCCGCGGGATAACCAGATGATGACTCCGGGGATGTCGTGCCACCATCGTGGGAAGACACCGAGGTGTCCAGACGTTCCCTCATAGAGATGACACGAATGCACGAATACACCGCGCTCGACGAGTTCGAGACCGGCGACATGGACCTCGAGGAGCGCCAGGCGCTGCGCCGCGTGGCGGGCCTCTCCACCGAACTCCAGGATGTCTCCGAGGTCGAGTACCGGCAGCTGCGGCTCGAGCGGGTCGTTCTCGTCGGCGTCTGGACCTCCGGCACGGCCGAGGACGCCGAGAACTCCCTCCTCGAGCTCAAGCTCCTGGCCGAGACGGCCGGCTCCGAGGTGCTCGAAGGGCTCATCCAGCGGCGCCAGAAGCCCGACCCGGCCACCTACATCGGCTCGGGCAAGGCCCTGGAGCTGCGCGACGTGGTCGAGTCGACCGGCGCCGACACCGTGATCTGCGACGGCGAGCTGACCCCCGGCCAGCTCCGCCAGTTGGAGGAGACGGTCAAGGTCAAGGTCATCGACCGTACGGCGCTGATCCTCGACATCTTCGCCCAGCACGCCAAGAGCCGCGAGGGCAAGGCCCAGGTCGAGCTGGCGCAGCTGCAGTACCTGCTGCCGCGCCTGCGCGGCTGGGGCGGCAACCTGTCCCGCCAGGTCGGCGGTCGTGCCGCCGGCGGCGTGGGCATCGGCGGCCGCGGCCCCGGTGAGACCAAGATCGAGCTTGACCGGCGCCGCATCCGCGAGCGCATGTCCAAGCTGCGCCGCCAGATCAGCGGCATGTCCACCTCGCGCGAGACCATGCGCCACCGGCGCCAGCGGCGCGAGGTCCCGGCCGTGGCCATCGCGGGTTACACCAACGCGGGCAAGTCCTCGCTGCTCAACCGCATCACCGGTGCGGGCGTGCTGGTCGAGGACGCGTTGTTCGCCACCCTCGACCCGACCGTGCGTCGCGCGCGCACGCCGGAGGGCCGGCTGTTCACGATCGCCGACACCGTCGGCTTCGTGCGCCACCTGCCCCACCAGCTCATCGAGGCGTTCCGGTCCACGCTGGAGGAGGTCGCCGACGCCGACCTGATCCTGCATGTGGTCGACGGCTCGCACCCCGACCCCGAGGGGCAGCTCGCGGCCGTCCGCGAGGTGTTCGCCGACATCGAGGGCGCCTCAGAGGTGCCCGAGGTCGTGGTGATCAACAAGGCCGACGCGGCCGACCAGGAGGTGCTCGACCGCATCGCCAGGCGCGAGCGTGACAGCATCGTGGTCTCCGCCCGTACCGGCAAGGGCGTCCCCGAGCTCATGCGGCTCATCGAGGAGCGGCTGCCGCGCCTCGACCACGAGGTCCACCTGCTGGTGCCGTACGACCGGGGCGACCTGATCTCGCGGGCCCACAAGGAGGGCGAGGTGCTCTCCGTCGAGCACGTCCAGGACGGCACCGTCCTGCACGCCCGCGTGCTGCCGAGCCTGTTCCAGGAACTGGAGCGGGTCGGCAAGCCGGTCGAGCGCGTCTCTTAGCGGGACGGCTGGGCAGCTCTTCGCTCAAAGTAGCGCAGAGCTGCCCAAATAGGGCAGTGGTCCCCGAACCCCGGGGTTGCTAGGATGGCCAGACCTAACATTGGTCTGGTTTTTTGGTTTCGGTTCTGGGTTTCGGATGATGACGTCGAGTGCGGCAGTCGTCAGCGGGTCCAGGGGGGCAAGGCGTGGCCGGGTGACGGATGGGATGAGAGGTCTTTCTTCCGAATAACCCTGTACACCAAGCCCGGCTGTGAAATAACGTAACTGAACTGAAATCGCCGGATCATGTCTCTGGCGATACGGTCACCGCACAACATCACGCGGATGAGAGCAGGAGACCCCCCATGTCGTCCGGACCCGGAGCGGACTCAGTGGGCGCGGCACAGGCCGTGCACTGGGTGCTGCGCCTGCAGGGGGCGGTGGTGCGATGACCGTTCGGCTCTTGACCAACATCGGTCGCCTGTGGACGGGTAACGAGGTCCTCAGCAACGCGGCCATCCTGGTGCACAACGACCGCATCGCCTGGGTCGGGCGGGCGCCCGACCTCCCGCAGAGCGTGCCCGGCGTCGTCGACGACATCGTCGACGTCGACCACGTGGAGAACCTCGGCGGCGCGCTCGTCACGCCCGGTCTCATCGACGCCCACACGCATCCGGTCTACGCCGGCAACCGCTACGCCGAGCTTGCCATCCGCACCGGCGGCTCCAGCGCGGCCTCGATCACCGCGGCGGGCGGCGGCGTCGGCTCCACGGTCACCGTGACCCGCGGCACCGACCCCTGGACGCTGTGCAACGGCGTGCGCGAGCGGCTGCGGAGCTGGCTGCTCAGCGGCACCACCACCGTCGAGGCCAAGACCGGCTACCACCTCACCCGCGACGGAGAGCTGGCCGACGTGCGGCTCCTGCGCGAGCTGGAGAAGGAGCCGATGATGCCGCGGGTGCACGTCACCTTCCTCGCGGCGCACGTCGTCCCTCCGGAGTACTTCGGCCGTCAGCGCGAGTACGTCGAGGCCGTGGGCGCGTGGTGCGCCGACGCGGCGGCGGCCGGCGCCGACAGCGTCGACGTCTACTGCGACGAGGGCCACTTCACCACCGAGGAGTCCCGCTGGGTCCTCGCCTCGGGCCGCAACGTCGGGCTGCTTCCGCGCATCCACGCCGGCCTGTTCAGCCGTCGCGGCGCCGTGCAGCTGGCCGCCGAGCTCGGCTGCGCCTCCGCCGACGGCCTGCACCACATGTCCGACGAGGACATCGCGATCATGTCCCGCTACGGCGTGCCCGCGGTGGTCTGCCCGGCCACGGCGCTCCAGCGCGGTCACGTGCCGCCGGTCCGCCAGATGATCAAGCACGGCGTGCAGATCGCCCTCGGCAGCGACCACAACCCCGGCTTCTGCGGCATCACCTCGATGTCGCTGGTCATCGCGATGGCGGTGTCGGCGTTCGGCATGAGCGTCAACGACGCGCTGCGCGCGGCCACGCTGGGCGGCGCGACCGTCCTCGGGGCGCCCGACCGCGGGGTGCTTGCTCCCGGGCGGCTGGCCGACATCGTCCAGTGGGACGCCGACCACGAGGGCGCCTTCGCCTGGTCCTTCGGGCTCAAGCCGCGCCGGGTGTGGCGGGGCGGCACTCCCGTCCAGTAACACCGCGTTCCGGGTCGGGTGGCTAATCTCGGGATATGCCGCCCTCTGTCGCCGTCGTCACCGATTCCACCGCGTACCTGCCCGCTGTGCCCGGGGTGACGGTGGTGCCCGTACAAGTGGTCGTCGGCGGCATCCCCCGCGACGAGGGCGCCTTCACCGGCGACCTCGCCACCGCCACCACCTCGCGCCCGTCACCCTCGCGCTTCGCGGCCTGCTACGACGCGCTGGCCGCCGCCGGCGCCACGGGCGTGGTGTCGATCCACCTGTCCGGCGAACTGTCGGGCACCGTGGACTCCGCCGTCGCGGCCGCCGGGAGCGCGCCCGTGCCGGTTGAGGTGATCGACAGCCGGTCCATCGCGATGGGTCTCGGCTATCCCGTGCTCGCCGCGGCCCGGTCCGCCGCCGCCGGCGCCTCCCTGACCGCCGTGGCCGACGCCGCCCGCCGCACCGCCACCCGGACCTTCTTCTACGTGGACACGCTGGAGTACCTGCGGCGCAGTGGCCGCATCGGCGCCGCCACGTCGTTGTTCGGGTCGGCCCTCATGATCAAACCGCTGCTGCACATCGTGGACGGGCGCATCTCCCTGCTGGAGAAGGTCCGGACGTCGGGACGGGCGATCGCGCGGCTGGAGGACCTGGTGGTGGAGGCGGCGGCGGACCTGGGCGGGGTGGGGGTGGCCGTGCAGCACATGGGGGCTCGGGGGCGGGCCGAGCTGCTGGGGGAGCGGTTGTCGAAGCGGGTGGCGGGGCTCGGCGAGGTGCGGGTGGTGGAGGTGGGGGCGGTGATCGGGGCTCATGTGGGGCCGGGGATGCTGGGGGTGACGGTCACGTCGTACGAGGGGTGACCGGGGTGTGTGCTCGTGGGTGTGTTTGGGCGGTTGCTTGTCCACAACCTCTTCGTTTCTGACGGGCGTCGTCCCCAGAATTCGGTTCGGTAGCTCGGGGCTGGGAGTGGCGCGTCTAGGTTCGTCGGCGTGCGATCTCAGGAACCGACGGCGGAGCGGACCATAGCCGAATCCAGGCTCCGGTCGATCACCACCCCTGCCCGCCGGGCCCGTCCGGGACGACGTGCCAGGCATCCCTATGGGGACGTGCCTCAGCTCAGAGCGGTACCGGCAGCGGCTCCGCCTCGGTCGCGCACTGGGGCGTGGGACGTGCGGCAGGTGGGGGAGCTGGGGGATGAGTCGCAGTCCGGCCTTCAGGGGAGTTCCTCCCGGGGTGATCATCAGGGGGAGTCTCTGCCGGAGCGGTGGGGTGATCATCAGGGGGAGCCTCTGTCGGGGCGGTGGGGTGAGGCTCCGCGTGAGCTGTGGGCCGATCTCCCGGCTGCGGAGACTCCGTCCGCAGCCGACTCGGCCGCCCGCGGCCCTTCCTCGCCCGACCCGGCCTCGTTCGGTTCGTCCTCGGCTGGTTCGTCTTTGCCCGGTCGTCGTCGGCTCACCGGGAGTCCTGCTCCCATGCCTCCGACCTTCCAGGCGTTCCGCGATGCCGTCACCTCCGCCCAGCCCTCTGCCGCCCTCGACCTCAGCAAGCCCGGGCTGCGGGTGCTCATGGCCGTAGGGGCTCTGGCCGTGGCGGTCGCCGCCTTCTTCGTCTGGCGGTCCCAGCCCACGCCTGAGCCTCTGCCGCCCACACCCGTGATGACCTCTCCGACTCCGTCGCCCACCGTGAAGGTGACCGTTCAGGTGGCGGGCAAGGTCCGCAGTCCCGGCGTCTACCTGCTCCCTCAGGGCTCCCGGGTGACGGACGCCGTGTCGGCGGCAGGCGGGCTCAGGCACGGCGCCTCCACCGGCGCCCTCAACCTGGCCAGACGCCTGCTCGACGGAGAGCAGATCGTGGTGGGCGCCCCCGCAGCCGCCGCCGCACCTCCCGGTCTCCCCGGATCCGACCCCGCCACGGCCGTCCTCGACCTCAACTCCGCCACCACCGACCAACTCGAAGAACTCCCCGGAGTGGGAGAGGTGCTGGCGGCCAGGATCGCCGAGTTCCGCACCGCCCACGGCGGCTTCACCAGCGTGGACCAGCTCCGCGAGGTGAGCGGCATCGGCGCGAAGAAGTACGAGGAGATCAAGCCGAAGGTCCGCGTCTGACATGGCGCACCTCACCACCATGGACGACGGCGAGCACAGGCGCTCCTGGACCCTCGTCCTCCCGGCGCTGTCGGCTTGGGCCGGTGCCCTGGTCCTGCTCGGCCAACCGCCCGCTGTGGGCATGACGGCAGCCGCCATCCTCGCGCTGGCCGCCTGTGCCCTGGCCTGGTGCACGCGCTCCGCGTCCAACTCCGCCGCCTGGCTGCTGCGCCTGCCGTTCAGCCGTCCACGGTCGCAAGGCTCTTCGTCCGCTCGCTTCGGACGGGGTCCTTGGGGAGGATGTTCGCCCTGGTGGGCGGCCTGGCGCAACGTCGTGCTGGCCGCACTCGTCTGCGCGGCGGCGGCAGCCGCGTCGGTCGCCTTCCGCGTCCAGGCTCTGACCGCCGGGCCGGTGGCCGAGCTGGCCGCCGGGAACGCGACGGTGACCGCCGAGCTCGTCCTGTCCGACGATCCGAAGCGGAGGCAACGCGGAAGCGGCCACTTCAACCGGGACAGCTACGTGATCCCGGCCACCCTCAAGATCATCGATCTCCCGGCGGGCACTGACGGAGGGACGGCGCAGGCATCCCGACCGCCGGGACGCCAGGCCATCGATGTCCCCATAACCGTCTTCGCCGGCGGCAACGCCTGGAGCACCCTGCTGCCCAGCCAGCGGCTGCAGGTCACCGGCCGCCTGGCCAGGCCCACGCCCGGTGACCTGGTGGCGGCCATCCTCCTGGTACGAGGCGAGCCCCGCATCCTGACGCCGCCCTCGTCCGTGCAGACCATGGCGGGCACCCTCAGAACCGGCCTGCGGACGGCCGCCGACCCCCTCCCGCCCGACCAGCGCGGCCTCCTGCCCGGCCTGGTGGTGGGAGACGTCTCCCGCATCGACCCTCAGGTGGCCGCCGACCTCAAGGAAGCGGGCCTGAGTCATCTGAACGCCGTGAGCGGCGCGAACCTCGCCATCGTCGCCGGCGCCGCCCTGGCGCTCTCCCGCCTGGTCGGCCTCTCCCTGCCGCTCAGAGCCGTCTTCGCGGCCGTCGCGATGCTCGCGTTCACCGTGGTGGCCCGGCCGTCCCCGAGCGTTCTCCGCGCCCTCCTGATGGGCCTGGCCGCCGCCCTCGCGCTGGGCACGGGTCGTGCGAAGGACGGTCTCGCCGCTCTGTCGGCAACCGTCCTCTTGCTGGTCCTGTTCGCCCCGGACCTGGCCCGTTCGTACGGCTTCGCCCTCTCGGTCGCGGCCACCGCCGGCATCCTGCTTCTCGCTCCACGCTGGCGCGACAAGCTTTCACTCCCGCCACCGGCGCATGCCGTCCCTGATGCATCGCCGGCAAGGGGCCGGACTGCGGAAAAGCAGAGTGGGCGTGATACGACGGAGACGTCCACCACTCCCGATCGTCGATGGGCGAATTCCGGCCGGGGCGGGAATGCGGCAGGCTTGCTGAGAGCCGGTCATGGGGTAGGGGAGGCGGCCGAGCGTGGGGTACATGGGGCTGTGAGGGCTGCCGAGCGCGGCGGGGTGCCTGGGGCTGTGAACGCTGCCGAGGGCGGCGGGGTACATGGGGCTGCGACGACTGCGCGCGTGGAGGGCGCCGCCGGCTGTCTCTCGTCGTCGCTCCCGGAAGACGCGTCCGCCGGTCGAGGGCGCGCCGTGTCGAGGCTGTGCCGCCTGCCGAGATGGCTGGCGGAGGCGCTGGCCGTGTCGGCCGCCGCGCAAGCGGCCGTGACGCCCGTCCTGGTGCTGATGTCGGGACAGTTGACGCTGGTCGCGGTGCCCGCCAACCTGCTCGTGGCCCCCGCCGTGGCTCCGGCGACCCTGCTCGGCTTCGCTGCCGCCCTGGTGGCCCCGATCTGGCCGGACGCCGCCGGCATGCTGGTGGTCCCGGCCGGATACGCGGTGGGCTGGATCGTCACCGTGGCTCGCTGGGCGGTGAACGTCCCGCTCGCCACCGTGCCCTGGCCGGGTGGTCTTCCTGGTCTCGGCCTCCTCGCCGTCGCCGTGGCAGTCGCGATCCCGGTTCTCAGACGTCGCCCTTGGCGGACGATGGCGCTGGTGGCGGCAGCGGCCGCCCTGGTGGCCGTACTGGTGATCCGCCCGCTGGCCGGGGCGTGGCCGCCGAAGGGCTGGCTGATGGTGATGTGCGACGTCGGCCAGGGCGACGGGCTGGTGGTGGCGGCCGGACCAGGACGAGGGGTGGTCGTGGACACCGGCCCGGACCCGGTCGTCATGGACCGATGCCTGCGCAGGCTCGGCGTCGAGGAGGTTCCCCTGCTCGTCCTGACCCATCCGCACGCCGACCATGTGGACGGTCTGCCAGGCGTGCTCAGAAACCGACGCGTCGGAGCCGTGATCGTCAGCCCTCGGCCGACGGCGGTGCAGTCCAGCGCGCGGATCTCGGCCGTACTGGCTCGTCACCGGGTTCCCGAAGGGCGGGCGGAACCCGGCACACGATGGAGGTTCGGGCCGTCCGAGCTGACCGTCGTCGCCCCTGACTCGACGTCCGGCGGGTGGAACGGCCAGGGCGAGGGCAGTGTGATCAACAACTCCAGCGTCGTCATCCACGTACGCTGGCGCGCCGGTTCCGCCCTGCTCGCCGGAGACCTGGAAACCGAGGCGCAGGACGATCTGGCACGCCACCTCACCGTGCGCGCCGACATCCTCAAGACCCCGCATCACGGCTCGAACCGCCAGTCCCCGGCCTTCCTGGCCTCGCTGGGCGCGCGAGCCGCCCTGATCAGCGTGGGCGCCGGCAACGACTACGGCCATCCGGCCACATCGACCCTCGCCCTCCTCCACCGACTCGGCACCGCCATCTACCGAACCGACCGATCCGGTGACCTGGCAGTCGTCGAACACGAAGGCAGCCTGGCCGTGGTCCCTCGTGGACCGTGAGTCGTCCGACGCCGAGCGAGCGGGACCTGGGACCATCAGGGCGCGAAGGAGCGGGACCGGTGCCGGTGGGTTGCCCGAACCGGACGAGGACCTGGCCGCCGAGGTTCTTGAGCGGGTCGCGGGGTGTTGGCTCTTCACGCCCGGTGCCGAGCTGGCGAGGGGATCTCCCGGGCGGGGGCGTCGCGGCGCTTCCGGAGGGCTTCGATCCGGTGGCGACCGATGGCGAGCTCCGACCGTTCTCCGATTTGACGCGACTGGCGAGCTGCGTCCCGGCCGGATGCCTCTGCACAGACTGTGTGCCGATGCCACGGATGGCGGGCTGTGCCAGCGTCACCGCGCAGGCCGATCGGTTGCATTCCGTATGTGATCGGGTGATATCTGTGATAAGGCGCCGCTGAGGGCGGGCGGTGCGGGAGATGCAGCAGCGGCCCCAGCGGACGGGCCTCTTCCCTGAAGGACACACATGTTCTGTTCTCTCAAGGCTCGCTTGCGATGTGCCGCCCTCGTCACCCTGGCCGCCATCCTGAGCCCTGCCAGGGTCCGCCGTTCCGGCGCAGGCCGCCAGCCGGAGAGTGGTGCTCTTCAATGGCAGCGGCTCGTATCTGCGCTTCTACACCAACCTCAGCGGCTGCACGCTGCTGCCCGGCCTCGACGCCGTCATCCTCAACGAGACCGATGGGTTCATCCGCATCTACTCGCACACGGACTGCCAGGGCCCATCCCTCATCATGATGTCCAACACCGGCATCCGCGTCGGCATCGTGTCGAGCTTCTCCGTCTCTACGCCGTGAGCCACGTACACCCCTCAGGCCCATTGCCTGGGGCGGTCCGAAGGCTTTCGACCTATAGGGCGGCTTCGCGTAGGTGCAGGCTGTCGGGCACCTTGCCGAACCGGACGGCCGCCTCGTGCGGCTTCTTCATCCGGTCGAGGCAGCGGTGTTTGACTGTTGGCCGCCGCAGGAACCGCGCTTCTTGCGGTTGGCCCCTGCGGGAGTTGGCGCCAGTCTCGCAACCGGCGATCTAGTGAAGGGTTTGGCTGAAGAAGTCGAGCAGGGCCCTGCGTTCCAGGTGGAGGGCTTGCTGGGGGTCGATGGTGCCGTACTGCTCGGGGGTGGGGTTGGGGTCGAGCCATTCGCCGTCGGAGAAGGTCAGGTGCTGGGCGCCGGCCAGCCGGACGACCCGGCCCGGCAGCGGGGGGTGGCTGTCGGCTTGGGCGGAGGTCAGCGACAGGAGGGGCTTGGTGATCGGCCACCGGCTGACGTCGCCGAAGATGGGCTCGGTCCACGGGCCGTCCAGGTTGACGCCGGCGATGATCCGCGGGTCGTCGTGCATCGCCGCGACCGTCTCCACGCCGCCGAAGGAGGCGCCGAACATGCCCACTCGTGCCAGGTCCAGCTGGTTCAGCACGAAGCGCACGTCGGCGACCCGGGTGGCGACCTCATGGGCGGTGTCGGGGTCTTTGACCTCGTCGACGATGCGGCCATCGGGAAACTCCACCTCCTCGGCGTAGTGGGTGTGGTCGATGGTGACGACCTGGTAGCCGTGGCTGGCCAGTTCCTCCACCAGGACGGTGTTGCCGGTCCGGGTGTCGTGAGAGCCGTGGGCGTACACGATGACCGGGTGAGCGCCGGGGGCGATCGGGGCGTTCAGGTAGGCGTGGGTGACTGGCAGCTTCACCTCATCGGGGATCGCGTTGATCTGCCGGGTCCGTGCCTCGGCGCCTTTGGCCATGTACGGCGCGAGCGTGCCGCTGGACGCCGAGGTGGGATACCACAGCTGGACCATCAGTTCACGTACCGGTTGCCCCTCCACCCAGTCGTCGCGGCGGGTGGAGTCCACCAGTCGCAGCATCCTGGTGCCGATCTTGTTCGGGCCGGTGGGCGGCGGCAGGGTGAGCTGCGCGCTGGTGATCCCGGGCAGCGGTGTGGGCTTGCCGGATTGGTCGGCGGCGCTGGAAGAGGTGCTGGAGCAGGCCGACATGGTGAGGATCGCCACCGCACTTATGATCAACATTCTCATGCTTTTGAGGATCAGGAAGTGCTCGGGGGCAGTCATCCTGCCGTGGAATGAGCAGTCCCGGAGATGGCTTCTCGGGGACTCCCCTACGGGAAGCTCGGTTGTCGCCACAGCCGCGCAATCACGGGACGCCCGGGGCGCGGCCATGGCGTCGGTGTGAGGGATGTCGGGGGGCGATGACCGTCTGTCCAGGCATTCCGCGGGCGAGGTGGGACAGGCGTTCGTAGTCGCGGACGGTCCGGCGTGCCCACAGGGATCTTTCGACTATCCGTCGGCATGGGAGATAGGGCGTGATTTAGAACGCTGTCGCGTTGATCGCGCCACGCCGGGATGATCTCGGTGTGGCGCGTGGGGATCTCACCGATGAACAGTGGGCTGTGTTGAACTTCTGCTACCGGTGTCGACGGCGGGGCGGCCGGCAGCCTCACGACGGCGCTGGACTTTCCCGTAGGGCTGTCACAGCGCGGACCTATGCTCGTCGCCATGTCGATATCCGCCACCCCCGCATCCCTGTCCTATGCCGACGCCGACGCCCGTCTGAGCGGCGCGTTGTCCGCCGCGTTCGAGAGTGAAGGAGAGTCGTCCGACTATGACAGCGTGCTGTTCTTCGACGGCGATCTCGCGGTCGACGGGGACTTCCTGGACGCCGTCAATGCCCTGCGAAGCGGGGACGACGAGGACGACGTCGAGTTGATCGTGATCACCGGCAATCTGACGGTCAACGGCCCGATCGCGCTCTATGAGGACCAGCCCGGACTCTACGTCGGCGGTCGCACCGAGGCCGAGACCTTGGAGGCCGGCGACTGCGAGATCTACATCCACGACGGCGCCTTCACGCACCTCGTCTACGGCTGTTACAACCACGGCCGGCTATGGACCGGGACCGTCGAGACCCCTTGGGTGATCGACTTCGAACACGCCATGAACGTGCACGCCGTCGGCGGGCGCTGGGTGGACAACTTCGGCGACGCCAAGGACGCCGACTACGCCAAGCCGGGCATCGTCGAGGCGTTCGTGCCCGAGGTCGTCGACGCGGAGGACCGCTGTCTGGACGTCGAGGCGTTCCTGGACCGGCTGCGGGCCGGGCTGCCGGTCCTGCGGCCCGGAGCCCGGACGGCGGCCGAGTCGGCCGAAGCCGACGTGTCCCGGTCCCGGGCCGACCGAGTGGAGCACCTCGACCTGACCGATCGCAACCTCAAGGAGTTTCCCGCCGAGGTGCTCCAGATGCCGTGGCTTCGTACCCTGATCCTGGACGGCAACCCGATCGGCGAGCTGCCCGAGGCGCTCGGGACGCTCACCCGGCTGGAGCACCTGTCGGTGCGCAAATGCGAGCTGATCGCCCTGCCGGAATCGATCGGCGACCTGGCCGCGCTCCGGGTGCTGTGCGTCGCCGGCAACCGGGACACGGACCTGGACACGGTCGAGTTCACCTTGCCGGCCGCCATCGGCCGGCTCACCGCTCTGGAGGAACTCGACATCTCCTATCTGTCCGTCTCCGTCGACACGGAGTCGGGGTCGGAGTGGAACCTGCCGGAGGTGACGCGGTTCGTCCTGCCGGACGCCTTCGGCGACCTGGTCGCGCTGCGCAAGCTGGTCGCCGACGGGACCGACGTCGTGTTCCCCGACTCCGCGCACGGGCTGGCCGCCGTCGAGGAGGTGTCCATGACCGGCGGGAGTCATTACTTCCTGCGGACCTTCCCCGAGGCCGTCACCACCTTCCCGAACCTGCGCCGGCTCGACCTGAGCGGCAACTACTTCGACACCGTCCCCGACAGCCTGCTGCGGTTGACCCGCCTCGAAGAGCTCGACCTCGGCGACAGCCTCGGTCTGCTGCGCGACCCGCTGCCCGACCTTGGCCGCCTGCCCGCGCTGCGGGTCCTCGGCTTCGGCGGAGACAGCCGCCGCGCTAGCACGCCCCTGCCGTCGCACGATTTCCTGCGGGAGCTGTTCGCCATGGAGCTGCCCGGACTGGAGGAGCTCCGGATCAGCCGGTGGCAGCGGAACACCAAGCGCCTCAAGCTCAAGCCCGAGCACTTCGCCGGGATCGGGACGTTTCGTCGGCTGCGGGTCGTCGACCTGAGGTTCAATCAGCTCAACGACCTGCCGGCGGATTTCGACACGCTCCCCGATCTGGCGGTGGCCAACTTGTACGGCAACCTGTTCCCAGGGGCGGTCCGCGACCGGCTCACCGCCGCACACCCGACCGCCCAGATCGACTTCGAGTAGGCGTTCGAGGTCGGCGTGGCCTTCGAGCGGTACGCCTTGTCGGCCCGCACCCGATCCGGGCGGCAGCGGGGACGGCCGGCACCCGGGCGGGGCACCCGAATCGCCTCCGACACGGGCACGAACTGTGGACTGTCGCCGCGCTGCCCAGCGGTGACGACCAGGGACAACAGACGCTGTCCGTGTTCGCAGGCCAGATGAATCTTGCTGGTCAGGCCGCCGCGGGAGCGGCCCAGGCCGTGGTCGGCCGGTTCGATGTCCACCCCGCCCGGCGGCTCCTTCTGGGCTGCGCCGTCGCGGCGGGCGCCGGCGGCGTGCTGATGGGCCCGGCTGATCGTGGAGTCCACCGACACGTCCCAGATAATCCGCCCGGCTATCGGCCCTGGTCTGCAGCTTGATGAGCGGCATGGCCCACACGCCCTCGCGCAGGGCCTGTACGGAGTTCGGATCTACAGCCCGGCCAGGCGGCTGTCAGGCGTCTTGTCGAACCGGCCCGTCGTGCTGACCTGGTCTGCTTTCGGAGCCGGCGCACCGCCTGCAGATCGATTTGATCGTTCGAGAATTCTCGCACTATCATCGTGTGAAAATTGTCGAACGATTGAAGGTGGTTCCGTTGGCGCCGGCACGGGTGTACCAGCATCCCGAGGTTGATGAGATCGCGATCCCGCGCGTGTTGTTCGCGTTGAGTGAGCCGCTGCGGTTGTCGATGGTGCGGATGCTCGCGGAACGCGGTGAGGTGGACAGCATCGAGCTGGGCCCGGACCTGCCGCGCTCGACGCTCACGCATCACACCAGCCTCCTGCGCGAGTCCGGAGTGGTGTTCGTCCGTGCTGAGGGACGCAAGTGCCTGATCCGACTTCGCGACGACGACCTGGAGGCGCGGTTCCCCGGATTGATCGACACCGTGCTCAGCGGCTACCAGGAAGCCGCTCCCGCGCAGGAGGACGCGTGATCCGCCGTGTCTGGCCGCTTGTCGCGGCCGCGATCGCGCTGGGGATAGACGCCTACGTTCTCGCCGGGGTGCTGCCCTCGATCGCCGATTCGCTCGCCACGACGGTCGCGGCGGTCGGCCTGGGGGTGACGGCCTTCACCGCCGCGTACGCTCTGGCGGGACCGTTGTTGTCCGGATCGCTGATCCGCGGGAGTACCGCGAGGGCGCTGCTGATCGCGCTGGGCGTGTTCAATCTCGGCAACCTCGTCACCGTGATCTCGCCGGGGACCGAGGTGTTCCTCGCCTCGCGGGTGATCGCGGGCGTCGGCGCCGGCGTGCTCACCGCAGTGGCGACCGCAGCCGCCGCCGCCATGGTCGCCGACCACGAACGGGGTCGCGCCATGGCCATGGTGACCTTCGGCCTGTCCACCGGGACGGTCGCCGGAGTACCGGTCGGGATGCTCATCGGCGACCGGCTGAGCTGGCGATGGACCATGGCCCTGGTCGTCGCGGTCGGCCTGCTCAGCATGGTGGCCCTGGCCGTCAAGGCGCGTACGATCCCGTCGTTGCCCGCTTCGCGTGGTCCCGCCTTCGCGGTGCTGCGTTCGGCGAGGACGCTCGTCGGGGTCGCCGCCGCGTTCCTCCTCGGTGTGGCCAGTCTCGGGCTCTACACCTACCTGCTGCCCATGGCCGAGGCGCGAGGGCTCCAGGACTGGGGATTCGCGCTGGTGTGGGCCTGGGGCATCGGCGGAGTCGCCGGCTCCGCCCTGGTCGGCAGGCCGCTGGACGCCTTCGGGCCCCGTACGCTGCTCATCGTCCTGCCGGCAGTGCTCCTGGGGGGCTTCGCCGTCTTCTGGGTCTGTGCCACACCGGCGGCCTGGCTCGTCGCGGCGGCGTTGTGGGGGGCGGCGGGGTGGGCGAGCGTTCCCACCCTGCAACAAGCTCTGACCGGAGCCTGGCCCGAGCGGGCGATGCCGATCGTCGCGTTCCAGATGGCGGCAATGTATCTCGGGTCCGCCGCGGGAGCCGCCGCGGGCAGCGGTCTGCTCGCCAAGGGCGTCGATCCGGGCGATCTGTCCGCATGGGCGCTGATCCCCGCAGCCCTGGCGTTGCTGCTCACCTGCCGGCTCGGCATCGGCACGCTCCGCGCTCATGCCCGGCGCCCCGCCTCCCGCCTCGCCTGCGAGGCCGCAGACTGAGCGGGCGGCCCGTACGAAACCTCGGTGGCTCCTCCGGCAGGCGGTCGAAGGGCGGGAACGATCGCTGTCGCGGCAGGCCGACTGGCATGCTACTGTCCTTACATCATTCAGCTTATGAACGATTTCGGGTGAGAATAGTGATCGACCATCGCGCAGTGCAGATCGTCTTCGCCGACCTGCAGGACAGCATCGTGGCCCTGAGCAGTACGAACAGCCCTGGGGCCATCAGGCGGTCTGCCGGGGTGCTCGGCAAGGTCGCGCAGCTGCTGGAGATTCCCTTCACCGTGTCGGTCGCACCCAGGCCCGATGGGCCTGGCGTCATCGCCGAACTTCCCGAAGCGCCCCCCTTCGTGCGCGGCGGACCGTGCTGCTGGGACGACCAGGCATGGCGCGAAGTGATCGCCGTCGAGGCCCGCAAGACGCTGGTCGTCTGTGGTGTGACCTCGGAGATCGTCGTCCTGCACACCGCGCTCGACGCCCTGGCCGATGGGTATGACGTCATCGTCCTGGTTGATGCGAGCGGCGGTATGTCGGAGCGTACGGAGAACGCGGCCTTCCGTCAGATCGAGGCGGCGGGCGGCACGGTGACCTCGGTGGCGAGCTTCGTCACCGGCATGGTGCGCGACTTCACCACCCCCATCGGCCGCCAGGTCATCGCCGCACTGCACGGCCTGTCGGGCTAGCGATCACAACCGCGGCCCGTGCCCGCAGAGGCCGCCCTCCGTCCAGATCTCCGAGAGAAGTCCCATGAAACTCGCGCCCCACCTGCACCGCCTCGGCAACGACATCGTGGCCTGCTACCTCGTCGACACCGCCGAGGGCATCACGCTCATCGAC